>NZ_NIBU01000001.1 GCF_002632485.1 Xenorhabdus innexi
CATTTCCTGATCCAGTTCCAGTGTCAGAAAGCCCCAGTAGTAAGGCCGTTGGGCGGTTCCCCAATCACGGGTATAGGCTTCCAGATAGCTTTCCGCCTGTTGGAAATGATGGGGGCGTAAAAACATGCCTTCTGTCCAGATGACTTTTTCAGATTTATTCATGTTGTTTTTCAGTCCATGTAACACATGTTGAATCAAAGGGAGGGGATATTAAATCTGGACACCTCAAAAGCCTGTTAAGTTTATTGCCATAAACTGTCGGTATTCAGTTCAGGTGGATAAAATTTGGACTTTATGCTGACTGGGGATGATACGGCAGCCGACTGCATTGGTTGAGTTTTGCATCGTAGAACTGCTCAGACGAGTTGCGGGAAATTTTTTGACTAAGACAGCATTAGCTCCTAGTGTATGTTGCGATGAGCCCATTACCGTACCGGAAACTACGCCCATGTTAACACCCGAGTTATCGCCGGTGGTCATAGGACATTTTGTCATCAGATTATGAACCGGTGCCCCTGCAAATAAGATATTCATGGCATTAGTTACTCCGGTAGGTCCTTGTGCCATATTAGGATAAGGAACGGGTACCGGAGAAGGGGTTGCGGGAGTCAGGCAGACATCCGGTGCCGCCACATCCATTCCGCCACTTTGTGTATTGGCAAACATAAGATCTCCTTAATCAACATGAATTTGTTCAGCATCTATTTTGGTGACAGATTTGGCTGACATTAGTGTGCTCTGGGAGTAGTGATTCAGCCAATTATGATTAAGGTACTCAATAGAGTTATTGTTGCAGGGCTGGCAACTGTAGTAGCCGTTGCACTTAAAGTGAGGGTGGAGGCTGTTTTTACTTCAGCTGTTCCGGTGACTGATTTTTTCCAGTTTCCTGCAACGTTGCTCTCTTCATTTCCAGCAATGGATTCTTTTTGATTACCACTGATATCTGATTGATGATCACCCGTAATACTATATTTAATGCCTCCGCTGGTGACTTCAATTTCTTTACCGTTAGCAACAGTTGTTTTTTGTTTATTATTGAAAGTTGCTGTTTCTTCTTGTTCAACAGTCGTATTTCGTTTTGCGTTATAGGTGAAACTTGCATCTTCTTCTATAGTATCAATTTGTTTTTTCTTTATTTCTGTCGTGCGGGAACCCTCTATAGCTATTGTTTGGTCGTTTTCGACAGAAATATTCATATCTTTTTCTGCATGCAGAGCAAAAGATTCCTTATCTTGAGCATCATCAATGAATAAATAGCTGGCGTTACTATTTCCACCTTGTATGCTTCGTGACATAAAACCTATTTTTGTGGCTTCGTTCGGCAATTTCCACGGGGGCATATTTTCTTTGTTAAAAGTGCTGCCTATTATCAGTGGTCTATCTGGGTTGCCGTTGATAAAACTGACAAAAACTTCATCCCCGACTCTGGGGATCTGGACTGCCCCGAATTTTGTACTGGCCCAAGGGCTGGAGCAACGTATCCAGCAAGAGCTGGTATCATCTTTGGCACCGTCCTGATCCCAATGAAATTGAACTTTGACCTGAGCATATTCATTTGTCCAGATTTCCTTGCCACTTGAACCGACGACTTCTGCTGTTTCTATACTGGCGACTGGGCATGGCGTTAGACGGGGTGCCCGCCAGTTTATTCTGGCCGGGATTGCGGTGAAGCGGGTTTTAATTTTGGCTGCGTTATCATTATTATTATCACCGGAATAAACCTCACCAGAATGATAACCGGACTCTGATAATTCATAGGTTGCACCAACAATCAGGTAGTCCCCATTATCTCCCTCCCTGAATGCGTTAGAAAGCGTAAAGGTGTATCCCGGTGCTATACCCGCTTCGAGGCTTTTGGCTTTAATATGATAGCAATGGGCTGTATAGGATTGCTGTAAAACCAGGACATAAAATTTCCCCTGAGATGCTTCACTATAATTTCCGGGCCACTCATATATTTTTGTATTGGGGCCTGAATTATCTGGATTTTGCTGTGTTTCCAGTAATTGAGCACGAGGTTGGAGAAAATCATAATCATTCATTGCATAAATTTTGGGTGCAATGGAATAACTCACATTCCAATCATACAAATAGCGTTTTTCTTTATTATTTCTCGGAGGAAAATGATTTGGATAATATTCCAGAGTTGAATAGCCTGTTAAAGCCGAATGAGATTGGGGGGAGTCAGCTAAAATCAGAGTATGATCGCTGATAGTATGTTGAAAATAATAATAAATACCTTCTTTTTCCATTATCCGGCTGATAAAGTTGAAATCAGTCTCACGATATTGTGTGCAGTATTCAAGCTGTTGGTATTTTGAAGTTAATTTGCTTTCAAATTTGATATCGTGTTTATTTAATATGTCCTTAATGATTTCAGGCGCTGTTTTCTTTTGCCATATTTGGCATCCTTTACTATTTTGCAGGATTGATAACTTTGGTTTAAGAATGAATTTATATTTATAGCAATAATGGTCATAAAAATCACACACCATAGCATCATGGACTATGCCATTCAGATAACGTACTTCTGCTGATGGGATATTCGGGGGAGTTATTTCAATGGAAATTGATTTCCCTCTTAGTGATTTGATATCAATATCTTTTTTCTTACTTAATAATTCAATATTAAAGGTATAGATTGTTGATAGCTTTTCTTCACCTTTTAATGAACCAAAAAGCAAATCACCTTCACCCAGTGGAGTATGAGCAATAATATTTCTTTTCATTGAGAGTGCCTTTCTAAATTCAAAGCTACCGCACGAGCCTTTTAATAAAGGACCTGACTAAGAAATTAAACTCTTTTTATTACCTACCATTACTTTCCATTAACCTGAATCAATAAATAATATTCCATTGAGGAAACTATAACGCAATAAAATTATCACTATTTGATAATTTTTTACAAAATGAAATATAAAATTACAAATCAGATCTTTTTTACAAAATGGATATAATTTGTTTGAAAAATAATCTTTAGATGGAACCTATTAATTTTTAAATATTAATTTCTTTTATTATGTTGATTAGCTGTGTGTGTTCGCCATGAAGTGAGCAAGATCACCTTTGAAAGTGATTTGCGTTTAATCTGTATGGTCAGAAAAGAATGCAGTATTCAGGGGAAAAAAAGAGAAGATAACAAAAGAAAATCAGAAATATAAAGAAGGTAGGTAAGAGAGGTAAGAAAGGTTGGCGGCAACCATATAATAATTACCGCCGATAATTAATTATTATAAAACAATGTGTTAATGATTATTCAACGCGAGGAAACACATTGCTTTCAATAAATAATTTATTTTAATACTGATAATGCGCTGTCATAATCAGGCTCATTCGTAATCTCATCTACGAGCTGGCTATAAACAACATTATTGTTTTCATCCAGAATAATGACAGCACGTGCAGTTAATCCGCCCAATGGCCCCTGATTAATTGCTACACCATAATTTTCCTGAAACTCGTTACCACGCAGTGTTGATAGAGTGACAACATTTGAAAGGCCTTCAGAACCACAAAAACGGGACTGTGCAAAAGGCAGGTCTGCCGAAATGCAAAGTACGACAGTATTGTTCAGTTCACCAGCATGTTGGTTAAATTTACGTACAGAAGTTGCACAAACGCCGGTATCAATGCTTGGGAATATATTGAGTACTTTACGTTTCCCTGCGTATTGGCTCAGTGCCACGTCAGTAAGATCTTTTGCTACCAGAGTAAATTCTTTTGCTGATTCGCCTGCTTGTGGAAAATGTCCGGCTACAGTGATATCGCTACCTTGGAATTTGACGGTTTGTGTCATGGTTTTATCCCTCATATAAGTAAACTGCGGTGCCAGTGTAATGGAATAGTGCGATCTTGCCCACAAAAATAGCTGTAATATTTATAAATACTCACCTATTGTTTAATTAACAGTGTCTTATCATTTATTTTAAGATGATTATTAGACCAAAAGAGTAAAAATTTATGCATAATTTTACCTTGTTCCCTTCTGTGCTACTGATGACAGGGCTTTCCCTGCCTTTTGCTGTTTATGCTGCTGATGTTCCTGTAGGAACTCAGTTAGACCCTCATCAGGAGTTGGTTCGTCATTTGAAAGATGAACCAGCATCACTTGATCCGATTAAATCTTTTGGCTTAACAGAAGCACAGGTATTGCGTGATTTACTGGAAGGTCTCGTTAATCAGGATGCTTATGGCAACCCTGTTGCGGGAGTTGCCACTCATTGGAAGACAACCGATAACAAAACATGGATATTTACGCTGCGGCAGAATGCCCGCTGGTCTAATGGTGACAACGTTACTGCTTCTGATTTTGTATACAGCTGGCAGCGGCTGGTCGATCCTAAAAATGCCTCTTCATTTTCTTGGTTTGCTGCTCTGTCAGGGATTCAGAATGCTCAGGACATCATAGACGGTAAACTGCCACCGGAAAAATTAGGTATTGAAGCACTTGATGCTTATACATTAAAAGTCACACTGGATCGCCCTGTACCTTATTTTCCCAGTATGACCACTAATTTTAGCCTGTATCCGGTTAATAAACAGTGTGTTGAAAAATATGGGAATGACTGGACCAGAGTAGGCCATCTGGTAGGAAATGGTGCTTTTACACTGACGGGAAGGGTGGTAAATGAAAAGATTGTTCTGACACCTAACCCTTATTACTGGGATCACAAAAAAACAGTACTGAAAAAAGTTACATTTTTACCAATCAGTCAGGAATCTCATGCGGTTAAGCGTTATCTGGCCGGGGATTTAGATATAACTGAATCTTTCCCTAAGAATATGTACCGCAAGTTACTGCGTGATATCCCGGGAGAAGTTTTCACACCGGATCAGCTGGGCACATATTATTATGCATTCAATACTCAGCGAGCACCGACTGATGATATCCGGGTCAGACAGGCTCTTGCCATGACTATCGATAAGAATCTAATTGCGGAAAAGATATTGGGCACAGGAGAAAAGCCTGCATGGCATTTTACGCCTGATGTTACGGCCGGTTTTAAGCCAGAAAGCAGCCGGCAACAGGTTCTGACTCAGCGGAAAAGGGATGAGAGAGCAAAAGCACTGTTAAAAGAAGCGGGCTATGGCCCTGATAATCCACTAAAACTTTCTTTGCTCTATAATAATTTAGAAAATAATCAACGCATTGCTATTGCAGTCAGTTCAGAATGGAAAAAGAAACTGGGTGTTGAAGTGAAGTTAGTTAATCAGGAATGGAAAACGTATGTGGATAACAGGAATACCGGTAATTTTGATGTCGTCCGGGCATCATGGACCGGAGATTATAATGAGCCATCAAGTTTTTTATCTCTTCTGACATCAACACATAGCGGAAATCTTGCCAAATTTCATAACCCGGCTTATGACGCTTTGTTGAAAGCCGCCAGTCTGGAAACCGATGATGAAATTAGAAACAAGGATTACAATCAGGCAGAAAAAATGCTTGAGGCACAGGCTCCGATTGTGCCGATTTATCAGTACACCAATGGTCGGTTAATCAAAAAATGGCTAAAAGGATACCCGATCACCAATCCTGAAGATGTGGCTTATAGCCATACTATGTATATCATTAAAAAACATTAAATGTTGAACAGGAGCGGATGTGGAAACGATTTATGGCTCAGCATTTAAAGATTCAAATGCTGTATATGCCTGCCAGTTGAATGGGAAGGGTGGTATCACAGATTTTAGCGAAAATGCACCTGCAACGGCAGGGCAGCCTTTCTGGCAGCATCTTGATTATCAAAATCAGAGCAGTTATCGATGGCTTATGAATACGAACCAATTACCGGCCCCTGTAAAAGATGGGCTGGTTGGTGAGAGTATTCGGCCCAAACTTATTCGTACCGGCGAAGGAGCGCTGATTACACTGAGGGCGATTAATCGAAATGACAATGCCCGTCCTGATCACTTGGTATCGTTTCGTATCTACATTAACGAAAAGGTCATTATTTCCAGTTGCCATAGAAAAGTGTACCCGGTTGAGCAGGTTATGACGGATTTAAATAATGGCACAGGTGCAAAAAATACAGGGCACTGGCTGGTTGAAATAGTTGATGCTATTACCGATGAAGTGAATGATTTTATTGAAGAGTTGCATGACAATCTGATTGAGTTTGAGGATAACATTCTGGAGCAGAAGATCCCCGGACGAGGCGAATTAGTATTATTACGCAAGCAATTAATTGTTCTCCGTCGGTATATGGCGCCCCAGCGTGATGTTCTGACACGTTTGTCCAGTGAGAAGCTACCCTGGATGAGTGACGAAGCTCGTCATCTGATGCAGGAAGTTTCTGATCGTCTGGGGCGTGGGCTGGATGATTTGGATGGCAGTATCGCAAGGACGGCGGTTCTTGCAGATGAGATTACGTCCATCATGGCGGATGCAATGAACCGCCGTATTTACATGATGTCATTATTAACAATAATATTCTTGCCAAGTACTTTTTTAACCGGATTATTCGGCGTTAACCTTGGCGGTATCCCCGGAAATAAGGATGAGTTTGGCTTTGGCTTATTCAGCCTGTTGCTGTCGTTGTTGATAGCGGGGTTCGCGTGGTGGTTAAAGCGCAGTAAGTGGTTATAAAAAAGCGGTGATTATTATTGTGATCGGGTTTCTATTGAATCAAATACTGACTGGATCAGCGGGTTAATTCCATTCGGTTTGAGGTATATCAATAATAACACTCTAAAGTTGAGGCACTATAACTCCCGCAGGTGAATACAACGTTGAGCGATGAACGTTGTGCTCCATGATTGTAGTGTTTCTCATATTGAGTTTTATACCGATTAATTGACGTTATGCCGATACTAAAATCATTAGTATCGGCTATTTTTTTATTTTATTTCAATGATATCCAATCGTTCCGCCTGAAAACCCATTTTTTCGTCAGGATCGATGGCTGGTTGTACGGGTAACTCTTCCCGATCAAAAGCCAGATCTCCGCCATCAACGATTTCACTGTCGTGATTAATACCTTTAAAGTCGAACAGATTAAAATCGCTGAGATGGGATGGAACCACATTTTGTACAGCACGGAACATAGTTTCAATCCGCCCCGGATAGCGTTTGTCCCAGTCACGCAGCATGTCTTTGATAACCTGACGTTGTAGATTCGGCTGTGAGCCGCATAAGTTACAGGGGATAATTGGAAATGCTTTCGCTTCCGCATAACGCTCAATGTCTTTTTCCCGACAGTAAGCCAGTGGGCGGATAACAATGTGTTTACCATCATCACTGATCAGTTTTGGTGGCATACCTTTTAATTTGCCGCCATAAAACATATTCAGAAAAACAGTTTGCAGGATGTCATCACGGTGATGCCCCAGCGCAATTTTGGTTGCACCCAGTTCAGTAGCGGTGCGGTATAAAATACCACGGCGTAACCGGGAGCACAGAGAACAGGTCGTTTTTCCTTCCGGGATTTTCTCTTTGACAATACCATAGGTATTTTCTTCAACGATTTTATACTCGACGCCCAGCTCATCCAGATAAGCAGGAAGGATATGTTCAGGGAAACCCGGCTGTTTTTGATCCAGATTGACAGCAATAAGAGAGAAATTTACAGGAGCACTTTTTTGCAGGTTCTGCAAAATGGACAGCATAGTGTAGCTGTCTTTGCCACCAGAAAGGCAGACCATAATGCGATCACCTTCTTCGATCATATTAAAATCTGCAATGGCTTGGCCTACATCACGACGCAGGCGCTTTTGTAATTTATTAAAATTATACTGTTCTTTTTGAGTGTTCATTTCTGGTTATTCTTTATTGTTTCTGATGGCTGTTCGGCTAAAGGCCCTTAAAAAATTACGATGATTTTATGGCGGAGAACATGAAAAGGGAACAATAATAGCGAATGGGAAGGGATTATCAATCAGAGTTAGCGAAAAACCCCTATTTTCCCCATATAGGAAAAATAGGGGATTGTGCTTAATATTTATTCCGTAGCCGGACAAACTGGCTGATAAGAACCAAAAATCCAATTGCTAAATAGGCAGCAAAAATGCCAATCAGCCATTGCGGCATATCCAGAGTCAGAAATGACCACTGTTTTATTGAGCAGTCGCCAAAAGCCTGAAATACTGAAGGCAGCCATTCATTTAACGGCAGCCATGACGGAAATCTGACAAAAAATTCACAGGTATTAAAAGGGCTGGGGTATAACTGCATCATAGTATGATCCCATGCCAGCTGTAACCCGTGCCATGAGCTATAGAGCCAGAGTAAAATAGCCAGCCAGCGCAGCGGCGTTTTGGGAGCGATTGCACCCAGTAGGGCTGCGCCGAAAATACCGAATAGAGCAACACGCTCATAAATGCACATTACGCAGGGCTGCAACTGCATAACATGTTGAAAGTAAAGTGCAACAAACTCCAACAAAAGAGCCGTTAACGCCATTAATAACCATGTGCTCCGCCCTTGGGAACTCTGTTTTAGAAAATGTAACATTCTTCTTCTTCCCGTATCGTGTATATAGCTGTTTATTCTGCCGCTTCTTAAATCACAAAAAAATCAATTTCAAGTCAATTACGTCGTTTTTTAAATTAAAATTTTTAATAAAAAAACCGGATAGGGGAATTTTACACCCTATCCGGCAGAATTCCTTAATAATAAATATAAGGGATTATAGTGGGATAACCCAGCCAAGTTTTACAAGATATTCAGTAGCAGGCAGTAGACAAAACTCAACACACAGCAGACCCACAAGAGTCATCACAATAGTGTAAGGTAGCGCCATTATCACCATACGGCCATAAGACAGGCGAATCAATGGTGATAGCGCTGATGTCAACAGGAACAGGAAAGCTGCCTGCCCGTTTGGTGTCGCTACTGATGGCAGGTTAGTCCCTGTATTAATGGCTACAGCCAGAAATTCATATTGTTGTTGTGAAATAAGGCCACTTTTGAGAGCAGACAGAGCTTCATTAATATAAACAGTCCCTACAAATACGTTATCAGATACTGCGGAAAGCAGCCCGTTACACAGGTAAAACAGGGAGAGTTGTGAAGCGGGTGAAGATTGCAGTACAAACTGAATAAAGGGGGTAAATAGTTGTTGATCAATAATGACCGCAACCACAGAAAAGAAAACAGTCAGTAATGCAGTGAAAGGTAAAGCTTCCTCAAAGGCTTTTCCTAAAGCATGTTCTTCAGTGATACCACAAAAAGCGGTAGCCATAATAATAACTGACAAGCCAATCAACCCGACTTCAGCTAAGTGGAACGCCAAAGCTACAATCAGCCAGATGCCGATTAAAGCCTGAACGACAAGCTGGGCTTTTTCCTGACGAGTACGTTTTTCAGCCGTTTTTTTTGCGTAGTCTTCCAAAACAGAGCGGACACGCTCAGGTAATTCAGCACCGTAACCAAACATTTTGAAATGTTCAACCAACAGACAGACCAGCAGACCACAGATAAAAACAGGCACAGTGACGGGAGACATGCGGATAAAGAATGTCATGAAATCCCAGCCAACATGTTTTGCGATGATCAGGTTTTGTGGTTCACCAACCATAGTCATCACACCACCTAAGGCTGTACCGACCCCCGCATGCATCATCAGGCTGCGCAGAAATGCCCGGAATTGTTCCAGTGTCTGTCTTTTATCTTCATTATCAATAAACTGATCATCACTAAGGTCTATGTTGTCATTATGCTGACTGGAAAGATAACGATGATAAATGGAATAAAAACCAACGGATACGCTGATAACAACAGCTATAACTGTTAAAGCATCAAGGAAGGCCGACAAAAATGCACTTGCCAGACAGAATGCCAATGCCAGCATTTTTTTGGAGCGAATGCTTAACAGTAGCTTGGTGAAAACAAATAGCAGAAGTTGCTTCATAAAGTAAATACCAGCAACCATGAAAATCAGCAGCAGGATAACTTCCAGATTATTGCTGATTTCATGCCCTATCTGTTTTGGCGAGGTCATGCCGATAATTACAGCTTCAATAGCAAGTAACCCTCCCGGTTGCAAAGGATAACATTTTAAAGCCATTGCCAGTGTGAAGATAAATTCAACAACGAGCATCCAGCCTGCAACAAAGGGGCTGACAAAGAAAAAAACCAGTGGATTGATGATAAGAAAAACAATGATAGCCAGCTTGTACCAATCCGGCGAATTACCGAGAAAGTTTTTCACCACTGCACGTCGTATACTGATTTCCATTATTATTAATATTCCTCTTCTGTGGATTCATGGGACATTTCTAAAGCACAACATATTCGTTGTCTTTCCGGTTGCCTCTCTATGGCGGCTGCGCTCGCTTATTTCAGTTAGTTATATTATGAGCTATGTTCCTTCTTTACTACCTTGATGCAACTTGCAATACATTGAGTATCATATGCTCTAACAGGTGGTAATTTAAGGGAATAATCTCATAATTAATTGGATAATAATTATATTTTTTTATGACCTCATTCACTCTTTCACGGTTTATTTATTATGTAACTATGTCGACTTGACGCATTCTGGTATGATCAGTGCTTATTATTAGCCAATAAAACTGCTTTGGAATAGTTAAAATATGGTAATTAAGGCTCAGAGTCCTGCGAGTTTTGCGGAAGAGTATATTATTGAAAGTATATGGAATAATCGTTTTCCACCAGGCTCTATACTGCCAGCAGAGCGTGAATTATCTGAATTAATCGGTGTTACCCGTACCACTTTGCGTGAAGTATTGCAGCGCCTTGCTCGTGATGGCTGGTTGACTATTCAGCATGGAAAACCAACAAAGGTCAATAACTTCTGGGAAACATCAGGTCTTAACATTCTGGAAACTCTGGCGCGTTTAGATCATGATCGTGTGCCTCAGTTGGTCGATAATTTATTGTCAGTCCGCACAAATATTGCAGCTATTTTTATCCGTACTGCATTCAGGCACAACCCGGAAAAATCACTGGAAGTTCTGGCGGAAAAAGATAAAGCAGAAGATACTGCTGAATCCTTCAGTTCTGTGGATTATGATATTTTCCGTGGGTTAGCGTTTGCATCCGGCAATCCTATTTATGGGCTGATTATTAACGGATTAAAAGGGCTTTATACCCGTGTTGGCCGTTATTACTTTTCTAACCCCGAAGCCCGTAAACTAGCCCTGAATTTCTATCAGCAGCTGAGCTTACTGTGCCGGGAAGAAGCTCATGACAAGATCATTGAATGCGTACGTAATTATGGTAAAGACAGCGGAACTATTTGGCATGAAATGCAAGGGATCATGTTCAATGATTTAACAGCAGCACGTCAGAATTGATCAAATTACACCCTACCCAATTTTCAATTTGATTCCTTGAGCTAGCCTATTTTTTTAAAGGCGAATTACATTACGTAGTTCGCCGCTTCCCATTTGTCTTATAATTGCCCCTATATGTGGTATGCCCTTCGTCTTTCACGTTGCTTCTTTTGACTGCGTCAACTCACTCCGGTCACTTACCAAACTGTAAAATGAAAATTTTTAAATGATTATGCTGTTCAGTTTATATTGAATAAGGGCTTTATTCTAAAAAAATTATTAATTTTAGATTAAAATAAAACAGGATTATGTGAATATAATGTTGGTTTTTTTCCGGTTAAATCACTTTTTCTGATATTTATATAATCAATCAATAGTATTTTATTCTACTTTATTTAATTGTATTTGCTGGTATTTTATTGTTTTTCTACATGGTAAAGAAGATTGTTTTATCAATATTTTGTAATGAAATTGTGATTCAAATCCTAAAATTCAATTAATGCTTTCATGGTCTATTATTCTGTGTTGGATTTTTCTATTTAGCATATTATGCTTGTCTGCGTATGTTTCTTATCAGTAGGGGGCAGAATGAAAGTCCTTATTTTAGGCAGTGGGGTTATTGGTGTCACCAGCGCTTGGTATCTGGCTCAGGAAGGTCATGAAGTTATAGTCGTCGATCGCCAGCAAAGCGCTGCCGAAGAAACGAGTGCAGGTAATGCAGGGCAAATTTCACCCGGATATTCAACACCCTGGGGGGCTCCGGGTATCCCGTTAAAAGCGATAAAATGGCTGTTCCAACGCCATGCCCCGTTAGCTATTCGTCCTGATGGTTCATTATTTCAGTTGCGCTGGATGTGGCAAATGCTGCGTAACTGTGATGCCGACCATTATGCGATGAATAAAAGCAGAATGTTGCGTCTGGCTGAATATAGCCGTGACTGTATTAAACAACTGAGAGCGGATACCGGTATCCAATATGAAGAGCGTCTGGGTGGCACATTGCAGCTATTCAGAACCGCTAAACAGTTTGATAGTGCCGCTAAGGATATTACGGTACTGGAACAGGAAGGCGTTCCTTATCGGTTATTGACGGCTGATCAATTAGCATCAGTTGAACCTGCACTTGCTCACTCTTCCCATAAATTGACGGGGGGATTGCAGCTTCCCAATGATGAAACTGGTGACTGCCAGATTTTTACGAAAGAACTGGCCAAAATGGCAGAAAAAGCGGGTGTCAGATTTATATTTAACAAACAGGTTAAACAAATTCTGGTGGATGGGGATAAGATCATCGGTATTCAGTGCGATGATGGTGTTATGACCGCAGATCAGTATGTGATAGCGATGGGGGCTTATTCCACAGAATTGCTGAAAGGCCTTGTCACAATTCCGGTTTATCCAATGAAAGGTTATTCGCTGACAATGCCGATAATGGATGAAACACGTTCACCTGCTTCAACAATACTGGATGAAACTTATAAAATTGCCATCACCCGTTTTGATAATCGTATCCGTGTTGGTGGGATGGCAGAGGTAGTCGGTTTCAATCTGGATGTACTGAAAAGCCGCTGTGAGACACTAAAAATGGTCGTTGACGATCTTTACCACAACGGTGGCAATATTGCAGAAGCATCATTCTGGGCTGGGTTACGTCCGATGACACCGGATGGTACACCTATTGTTGGCCCTACTAAATACGCTAATCTTTATCTGAATACCGGGCATGGGACATTAGGCTGGACGATGGCTTGTGGTTCAGGAAAGCTGTTATCTGATTTAATTTCAGGTAAAAAAACTGACATTGTTGCGGATGATCTTTCCGTATTCAGATACATCGATGGGTTTAATACTAAAGTGCTTCGGATGAAGCATCGCTTACATACTGCGTAAAGTAAATTAGAAGGGGCCAGCATGCCACGTCCTATTTTGGCAACGATCCATCTTGATGCATTCCGGCATAACCTGACCATTATCCGTCAGAAGGTTGGTTACAGTAAAATTTGGTCGGTAGTGAAAGCGAATGCATATGGGCATGGGTTGGACAGAATATGGCAATCACTCATGCAGACAGATGGTTTTGCTCTGCTTGATATGAATGAAGCTATTTATTTGAGAAAACAGGGGTGGCAAGGGCCTATTCTGTTGTTAGAAGGCTTTTTCAAAGCCGCAGATTTGCAGATAATCAATAAATATAATCTGACAACTACAGTGCATAGCCATTGGCAGCTTAAGGCAATAGAAGAGGCGGCATTCGATAAACCTGTAAATATCTATTTAAAACTTAACAGTGGCATGAACCGTCTGGGTTTCACACCCGATGAATATCCACAGATAGTATCAATGGCGAGTGGGATAAAGAATATCAGCTCCGTCACTTTAATGACCCATTTTGCGAATTCTGACAATGAAATTGGTGTCAGTGAGCAATTCACAGTTGTCAGGCAACTCAAAATGGACTCACTTCAGCACTGTCTGGCTAATTCTGGTGCAGTACTATGGCATCCGGAAACGCACGCTGATTGGGTAAGGCCGGGGATTATTCTATACGGAGCATCTCCCAGCGGGAAGTGGCGTGATATTGCAGATACAGGATTGAGACCAACGATGAGCCTGAGAAGTGAGATTATTGCTGTTCATGAACTTGCGAAAGGTGCAAAAATTGGTTACGGCAGCCACTATACCACGCAGCGTGTAACCAGAGTGGGTACTGTTGCATGTGGGTATGCTGATGGCTATCCTCGGCATGCGTCAACGGGATCACCTGTTATCGTTGACGGTATTCGCACTTGTGTGTTGGGAGCGGTCTCAATGGATATGATGACGGTGGATCTGACACCGTGCCCGGAGGCAACAATCGGTAGCTCAGTTGAGCTGTGGGGAAAACACCTGCCCGTGGATGAAGTGGCAGAGTTTGCAGGAACGATAGGTTATGAACTGCTGTGCGCTTTAGCCAGACGTGTTCCGGTGGTTGTTGATTAATGATATCCCCTTCGTCTTTCAAGCCGCCTCTTTGTTAGCTGCAACTTGAATCCATTGGATATACTTATTTTTTTATTTTCTCAGGCATTTTTTCGTACTGCTCCCATGCCAGTGATGGGGTATTGGCAGTTTGAATCAATGCCTGTTATTCAGTTTCAATTCTGTTCAATCAGTTACGTTTAGTTTGTATGGCGGCAACGCAGAACGACAGAAAGCTTACCGGGGTTACCATTTTTGGAATACAAAGGGCTACTGATACGAGCCGTTTCAACACAGACCATATTTTTATAGCCTTCTTTTTCCATATCTTTCATGCTGCCTGATAACTCGGCACCGGGATTCCAGCAAACAATATCACTGTGATGGTAGTGATGAACTTCGATAGTACGCTTCCATTGCTTATCTCTGATTAGGCTGAAATCTTCTGGTTCTGTGTAAATGCGATCAGTACGTTTCTGAAAAACTAATTCTTCACTAGTAGTTTGCTGTGTTTTGTTTGTTATCGAGTCGATAAAATGGCTACCTAACCCATTGACCTTAATTTGTTCTATTTCACTGATATTAAAATAAGAATGTAGTGCGCATGTGGTTTGATACTCCCCGTAGGATTCCAGTTCTACCTCACAGGTTTCACCTAATTTAAAACGGGCAATAAGTGTAAATTCATGCGGCCATAATTGTTCGGTATACTCGTTGTTTTGCAGTATGAACATCAAAATAACACCATTTTCATGTTCATGATGCCCTTTAAATTCCCATGGTAAGATTCGGGCGAAGCCATGACTTGGTGTACCCTGAGGACCAAACCATGGCCAACAGATGGGAATGCCGCCACGGATAGCAGTTCCTGCACAAAGTTTTGTATTATTACTTAACCATAATACCGGTTTTTCACCACTGGGTTGCCATGCCATAAGGTGTGCGCCTTGGATGCTGATTGCGCTACGGACTTTAGGATGAGTAATCACAATTAATGGAAACCCATCAATATCCCGTTGGCTGATATTAGGTGATATCTGTTTTACAATCGGCAATGAGAAAATTTTATCAAACATCATCATGACCTTACATAAACTTCTAGTGATGGTTAGTGAAGGCAAGAATAGCTTATTGTGGGAAAGTGGCAAAATAAAAGTCACCGGTAAAGGTGACTTATTGAACAATGATTATACCCATTGCTTTTCAGGTTGCGAGTTTGTGGTCTGCAACCTGAAATTCATAAAGTATATAGGTTCTGTTATTTAGAGATGTGAGCGACCAGATCCAGAACTTTGTTAGAGTAACCTGTTTCGTTGTCGTACCAGGAAACCAGTTTCACAAAGTTGTCGTTCAGAGCGATACCTGCTTTCGCGTCGAAGACTGAAGTCAGTTTTTCGCCGTTGAAGTCGGTGGATACAACGTCATCTTCGGTGTAACCCAGAATGCCTTTCAGCTCGCCTTCAGCCGCTTCTTTGATTGCTTCACAGATCTCTTTATAAGTTGCTGGTTTTTCCAGACGGGCAGTCAGGTCAACAACAGAAACGTTAGGAGTCGGTACGCGGAAAGACATACCAGTCAGTTTGCCGTTCAGTTCTGGGATGACTTTACCTACTGCTTTTGCTGCACCGGTAGAAGATGGGATGATGTTTTGTGCCGCACCACGACCACCACGCCAGTCTTTTGCAGAAGGGCCGTCAACGGTTTTCTGAGTCGCTGTTGTTGCGTGAACAGTTGTCATCAAACCTTCAACGATACCAAATTTATCGTTGATAACTTTAGCCAGTGGAGCAAGGCAGTTAGTTGTGCAGGATGCGTTGGAAACGATATCCTGACCTGCATAGTTGCTGTGGTTAACACCCATAACAAACATTGGGGTATCGTCTTTTGAAGGACCGGTCAGAACAACTTTTTTCGCGCCAGCAGTAATGTGTTTACGCGCAGTTTCGTCAGTCAGGAAAATGCCGGTTGCTTCAGCAACAACATCAACACCTACCTCGTTCCATTTCAGGTTAGCTGGGTCTCTTTCAGATGTAACGCGGATGGTTTTGCCGTTAACAACCAGATGACCGTCTTTTACTTCAACAGTACCGTTGAAGCGGCCATGGGTTGAATCGTATTTCAGCATGTAAGCCATGTAATCTGCATCTAACAGGTCATTGATTGCAACAATTTCAATGTCAGAACGTTCTTGTGCAGCACGGAAAACAATACGGCCAATACGACCAAAACCGTTAATACCTACTTTGATAGTCATAGTATTCCACCAGCTATTTTTTAGTGAATTAAAAGTTGTTTCTAAAGTTACCAAAATCTTGTCAGTCGTCAAGCGGAATCGTGTCAACAATTGAAAAAGATCAATTAAAAAACCATTATCTGAACATCCGCTATACAACTGTAACAATCTTTACGCGCACTATTATCGGGGTATAAGGAGATATTTAAAGTTCTCATTAATAAGATATGTGAGATTTATCACAATTAGTAAAGTAAATCATCATGTTGAATGAGTTAAAATGCGATTTAACATTTTACTATTTGCTTTTGTTGTTTTCGGTGCTTTTTGTTGAAAATATTGGCCTTAAAAGGTGGTTACCATGGCTAAAGATATCTCTCTTTCTCTCGAACAGCTCAGTGAAATGCAGCGTTATGTTACGCAGAATGCAGGTACTGAGCCGCCATTTTCAGGAAAACTGTTGCACAACAAAAACAGTGGTATTTATCATTGCCTGTGCTGCTCTCAGCCGTTATTTGTTTCTGACACCAAATTTGATTCCGGTTGTGGGTGGCCAAGTTTTTATCAACCGGTTAATGATAAATGCATCAACTATATTGATGATTATTCTCATAACATGCATCGGATAGAAGTGCGTTGCAGCTATTGTCAGGCGCATCTGGGGCATGTTTTTCCCGATGGCCCCAAACCGACAGGGGAGCGTTTTTGTATTAATTCGGCTGCGCTGCGTTTCATTGATGAAGATTCAGGAGAGGAAATTACCGGTTAATTTGATGGTTAGAACGGTTTTTGACCAAATCATGATGTAAATCGGCAAATGAAATAGAATCGATTCAGCTTGTGATGCCAGTATGCAATTTTTCAGTAACTGGTTTTTAGTAAGTGGTTTTAAATAACTAGTTTTAAGGAAATATCGATGAATTTAGATGATTTACTCTCTGTCATGACGCCTGAGATTTACCAGCGATTGGTTCAGGCTGTTGAGTTAGGGAAATGGCAGGATGGTGTTTCATTAACACCAGAGCAAAAAGAACACAGCCTGCAAATGGTCATGCTTTGGCAGGCCAGACATAATCATAATCCTGAACATATGACGATTGGCACGGATGGCCAAATTGCCGTAAAAAGCAAACAAGAGCTGAAGACTATGTTTCAGTCAGAAATGGTTGCCAGGTTAAAGCCGCAATCAGAAGAATGAATCATCAGGTTAAATGATAACCTCGTTCTTATACACATCAGTAGGAAAGAACGAGGTCAGTTTGATTTCAGGGATATATTTATAGCGGTTTGCGGGTAACAAATATTTTTTCGGTACGCTAAAAAAGAGCTGTTATCTCCTGCAATGGAGCAAATTTGGCACCTTTAGCTGCCATTTCCTCAATAGCCCTCAGGCTGTCATCTGCCTGAATATTAACCCCGCGACAGCCTTCTGTAATGACGTAAGTTTCATATCCGTGCTCTAATGCATCTAATACCGTGAACTTTACACAGTAATCAGTAGCAATACCCAGAATAAGCAGGCGATTGATATGTTGCTCTGACAGCCAGTGATGTAATCGGGTAGCATTTTTACGGTCGTTATCAAAAAATGCACTATAACTGTCTATTTGTGGATTTTCACCTTTGCGGAAAACTTCCTGAATAGCTGCGTGGTTTAAGGCTGGATGAAACTCTGCGCCACTTTTCCCTTGTACACAGTGTACAGGCCACCATATTTGAGGGATACCGTTCAATACACCTAATTCACCAACTGGCTGGCCTGAGTTCACAGCAAAACTCATATGATCGGAAGGGTGCCAGTCCTGACTGGCGATAATGCTGACACTGTATTGCTGACACAGTTGTATAGCTTCATTTGCCACTGCGATAACTTCTTCGCTTTCCTTGACTGCCAGTGCGCCACCTGTACAGAAGTCATTTTGTAGATCGATCAGTAATAGTGCGGTTTTCATTATATTCCTCATTACTTGTCGGAGTGGCTCAATTCTCCGCGTATATTCTGCTGCATCAGTGAACGAATTTCGTCGATTTCGTAGTGCTGGCTTAACAGGTAGTGAAGTTTAGTCAGGGTTGCTTCAAATGTCATATCATAGCCGCTGATCACGCCTGATTCAGCCAATGCATGGCCGTTAGCATAACCTTCCATGTTGACCCGCCCGGAAATACATTGTGTCAAGTTGATGACAATGATGCCTCTTTCAGTCGCCTCTTTTAAAATACGTAATAAATCAGGGCGCTGCGGGGCATTGCCGACACCATAAGAGCGTAAAATCAATGCCTTGACAGGCTGCATCAGGATGTTTTCAACCACCTGACTGGATAACCCCGGGTAGATGGTCACTACGCCAATTGGCTGTGATCTGATTTGATGTACGATAAAATCACCATGACCAGCAGGCAGTGGTGCGGTATTAAATTTTCGGATATTGATCCCAGCTTCGATAAGCGGAGGATAATTGGGAGAGGAAAAGGCATCAAAACCGTCAGCATGGGCTTTGACTGTTCTGTTCCCTCGATACAGTTTGTTGTTGAAAAACAGACTGACTTCGTTGACGGGATAATTAGCTGCCAGATACAGGGCATTGAGCAAATTTGTCTGTCCGTCTGAACGCAATGCTTCCAAAGGAATTTGTGACCCTGTCACGATAACCGGCTTGTTGAGGTTTTCAAACATGAATGAGAGGGCTGAGGAGGTAAAAGCCATGGTATCAGTACCATGCAGGATCACAAAACCATCGTAATCATGGTAATTCTGGTAAATATCACTGGCGATAATTCCCCAATCATCTGGACTCATGTCAGAAGAATCAATAAGGGGGTGATGTTCACGGATAGTGAATGTAGGCATTTCTGGGCGATGAAACTCCGGCATTTGTGTCAACTGTCGCTGTAAATGACCAGAGACGGGAATGTAACCATTGGGAGAGTGCTGCATTCCAATTGTTCCGCCCGTATAAACAACATAAATAGATTTCTTCTGCATGGTAGTACCCCAAAACAGTACTTTGATAAAATTCTCTGCCGATTATAGGGGGTATAAGGAATAAAAAAAGCCTGATATATACCCTTGTTGAGTAATACAACTCAAAATTCGCTGGGCATATAAGATTCAGGCTTTAAATTTATAGCCTTCGGCTTTCAAGTTGCCTCTTTGTTAGCTGCGTTCACTCACCCCGGTCACATAGTTATCTATGCTCCCGGGGATTAGTTAACGGCTCCTGTCTTTCACCGGAGGTCAGCCTTTGGCTGGGCAAATTCGTTCCCGACGAATTTGTCATCCCTTTGCCACCGCGATACGACTCGAAATCCATTGGCTATAGTTGTGGTTATCACGCTCAGGTGATGAATTTCTAGCGAATATCGCTACAGTTCAGACAAAACGCATAAATATTCTGCGGGTCGTTCATGTGGTTATAAAACGCAGACTGTTTTTTCATATCCTGTGCCACCTGAGCAAATGGCGCTGGCAGCATTGATTGCAAAGCGTTTGGCATGATTGCCTGCGCAGATGAAGAAAAGCCTATTATCAGTTTCTCCGTGAATGAAAGTTCAGGGTGCATCCAGTTTAGTGATACGCTCTTAAGACCCGCCAGCTCAGAGGCTTTTTTAACGGCATCATCGAAATCACCTAACTGATCAACCAGACCATACTTTTTAGCATCACTGCCACTCCAGACACGACCTTCAGCGATTTTTTCAATTTCGGTTACTGTTTTATGGCGGGAATCTGCGACCAGTCCGATAAACTGACGATAGCCATTTTCAATCGATAGTTGTATGACTTCAGAAAACAGGGGATTTATCCCTTTAGTTGCAGAAATATCAGCCAGTGGATAAGTTGAAACACCGTCTGTATTTACACCAAGGTAATCCAGACTTTTTTCAAAAGTATTGATAGCGCCAAAAACACCAATTGAGCCGGTCAGGGTATTCGGGGAGGCAATAATATAGTCAGCCGGTGTGGATACCCAGTAACCTCCCGATGCAGCAAGCCCCCCCATTGAAACCACAATTGGTTTTTGATTGATTTTTTTGCCATTTTCATCAGTACCTTCCCGAATGGCTACCAGTTCACTACGAATATGTTCAGATGCGCTGATACTGCCGCCCGGGCTGTTTACTCGCAGGATAATGGCTTTGATATTGGGATTCAGGCGTGCTTCACGTAATTGGGCTGCGATAGTATCACTGCCAGCTATATCGCCGGACTGTTTACCATCCATGATTTCCCCTTCAACTATAATCACTGCAATATTGCCATCGTTCTGATAAGTATTCTCGACAGGTTGTTTGGCGATATAGTCATTGATACTGATGTAATTGAAATGCTGGTTTTTTTTATCCCATCCGAATTTGTTTTCCAGTTTCTTTTCGATAACATTCAGAGGTGAAATGTTATCTACCAGACCATTCTGGAGAGCATACAGTGCACTGTTTCCTCCTGCTTTACGAAGTTTTTCAATAAATACAGAAGGCTCAGGAAGTACCTGATTGACCGGGATTTTTCTATTAACAGCAATATCCTGCCGGTAATTTTGCCAAAGTTCATTCAGCCAGAGAGAATCTGCTGTGCGGGCCGCATCAGACATATTATTCCGCATCATTGGCTCTACTGCTGATTTGTATGTACCGACACGGAAAATATGGGTGGAAACTTTTAGGTTTTCTAATAGTGATTTATAGAACAAATGATTATTTGAAAAACCTTTAAGTGAAACACCGCCCTGAGGGGTAAGGAATATTTTGTCAGCATAGCTGGCTAAATAGTATTGTTGCTGGTCGTAATGATGCCCGATAGCTATAACGGACTTGCCTGATCTCTTAAATTCGTTGATGACTTTGCCGATATAACGCATGGAAGCCTGATCAGCCCCAACAAAATCATCCAGTTTTAACACCATACCAGTAATTTTATCGTCATTTTTTGCCCGTCGAATACTGTCAACAATATCAAATACTGAAGTTTGTTGCGTACGGTTGCCGGATGAATAAAGCAGATCCAAGCTCAGTTGATCTAAAGGGTTACGGGCAGATATCCGATCAACGACGATGCCAGACAAATTGACATATAACGCGCCGTGGTAATCATTATCATCTGCGGGGAACTGTTCTTTATATATAAGAACGCCAATAGAAACTAATACAATAAATATAATAAACAACAAATTGGAAATAAGTTGGCGAATGAAATTTAGCAGCCTCCAACTCCATTTGAGTAGTCCTGCTATAAACTTCCATAAAGTATGCATATCGTCTCCGGTTATGAGATCGTCAAATAAGATTATCCTAATCAGCGAATTGATAAATGTCAGCCAGAAATCACGAAAATAACTTAAAAAATAACATTTACGCTTTCATTCGGTAGCGAATAAACAGAGAATGTCCGGTCGTGATAGATTATCTTATTTCAGGAGCAAATTATGAATGCTTTGGAACTCTTATTGAGTCGCCGTTCGGTTTCACGTTTAACTACTCCGGTTCCTGCGGGAGATGAATTACAGAATATCCTTGCAGCAGGAATGAGAGCACCAGATCATGGAGCATTACGCCCTTGGCATTTCATTGTAATGCAAGGGGAAGGAATTGATAAATTCAGTAAATTGCTCGAGCAGGCTGCGATTAACGGTGAAATGGGTAAAGATGTGGCAGAAAAAGCAAAAAATGCTCCTTATCGTGCTCCTATGATTATTACTGTCATTGCTAAAGTTGTTGAGCATGTAAAAGTGCCGGAATGGGAACAGGTTGTAGCAGCTGGCTGTTCAGTACATGCCATGCAAATGGCAGCAGTAGCTCAAGGGTTTGGTGGAATATGGCGCTCAGGATCTTGGACAGAAGACTCAACCGTCAGAGCCGGGTTGGGGTGTGAAGAGCACGACAAAATTGTTGGGTTCCTCTATCTGGGGACACCAGAACTGAAATCACCGATGAAAATGCCTTCTCCAGATTTAACTGATTTTGTCAGTTATTTCTAAAAATTCCTGTTAGAGTTACTAAAGATATTATTACCTGATGTGGTGGATAAGGTGAACACCACTACATCAGCTTATCCCATTAATTTATTGCCTGGGCGAACTGAATTAACCACACTCAGACAGGGCATTGATTGAAGTTACTGAATAAATTCTATGCGTCTTTTTATTGCAGAAAAACCCAGCCTCGCACGTGCTATCGCCGATATTTTACCGAAACCTCATCGTCGGGGAGATGGGTTTATTGAGTGTGGTGATAGCCAGATTGTGACCTGGTGCGTAGGTCATTTGTTAGAACAAGCTGAGCCGGATGTATACGATAGCCGCTATGCGCGCTGGGTCTTAGCGGATTTGCCGATTATCCCTGAAAAATGGCAGTTAAAACCACGAGCTGAGGTTGCTAAACAGCTCAATACGATTAAATTTCTTCTGGCAAGGGCTGATGAAATTATTCATGCCGGAGACCCGGATCGTGAAGGGCAATTGCTGGTGGATGAAGTGCTGGATTTTTTGCAGCTGGAAGAGCATAAAAAGCAGAATGTCCAACGTTGTCTGATCAACGACTTAAATCCGCAGGCGGTACTGAAGGCCGTTGAGCGTCTGAGAAGTAACCGGGAATTTATTCCCCTGTGTGTTTCAGCTCTGGCCAGAGCAAGAGCCGACTGGCTTTATGGGATCAATATGACCCGGGCTTATACATTGTTGGGGCGGAATGCCGGTTATCAGGGCGTATTATCAGTCGGTCGGGTGCAGACACCTATTCTGGGTCTGGTTGTTCGTCGTGATGAAGAAATAGAGCATTTTGTACCGAAGGATTTCTTTGAAGTTAAAGCTCATATTATTACTCCGAAAGAAGAACGGTTCACCGCGGTATGGCAGCCCAGTGAATCCTGCGCGGATTTTCAGGACGAAGAAGGGCGGGTTATTCACCGGCCTTTAGCAGAACATGTTGTTATGCGTATTATGGGGCAGCCTGCTTATGTTGCTGCATATCAGGATAAACGGGAATCAGAAACAGCACCTCTGCCATTTTCTCTTTCTTCACTACAGATTGAAGCCGCCAAGCGTTTTGGTCTGAGTGCTCAGGATGTGCTGGACATCTGTCAGCGGTTATATGAAACCCATAAATTGATTACCTATCCACGTTCAGATAGTCGTTATCTGCCAGAAGAACACTTTGCGGGGCGGCACACTGTTTTAAATGCTATTTCGGTGCATACCCCCCATTTGCTACCACAAGATGCACTGGATACGGAAAAAAAGAACCGTTGCTGGGATGATAAAAAAGTTGATGCACATCATGCGATTATTCCTACAGCGCGGAGCAGTCAGGTCAAGCTGACAGAAAATGAGCAGAATATTTATGGTTTGATCGCCAAACAGTACCTGATGCAGTTTTTGCCGGATGCTATATTCCGGAAATGTACAATTGAACTTGATATTGCTGGTGGGAAATTCATCGCCAAGGCGCGTTTTCTGGCAGAAGCTGGCTGGCGGACGTTATTGGGTAATAAAGAGCGGGATGAGGAAAATGAGGGTACTCCACTGCCCATTGTAGCTAAAGGCGATGAACTTTTATGTGAGAAAGGAGAAGTCGTGGAAAGGCAGACTCAGCCACCGCGTCCTTTTACCGATGCCACTTTATTATCAGCAATGACCGGGATTGCCAGATTTGTTCAGGATAAGGCGCTGAAAAAGGTGTTACGGGCCACCGATGGTCTGGGAACAGAAGCAACAAGAGCCGGAATTATTGAATTGCTGTTCAAACGGGAATTTCTGTATAAAAAAGGACGTCATATTCACGCAACACCGGCAGGCCGTGCACTTATCCATGTTTTACCCGATATGGCGGTATTACCTGATATGACAGCGCATTGGGAATCCAGACTGACTCAAATCAGTGAGAAACAATTCCGTTATCAGGATTTTATGTTGCCTCTTCATGACACATTGCAACAATTGATTTGGCAGGCAAAGCAATATCGAAATTTGAAAGCGTTCAGGGATCTGCCTCCTGCTCCTGTGAAAGCTAAAAGAGGTGGTAAAGGTAAGCAAGCTAAAACTAAGCAGGTAAATAAAGCTGAATAGGCCAGATAAAAGTAAGTGAAAAAAATACAGCACCGAAATATACGGCGCTGTATTTTATTTTAGATCTTAAATTCTGCCCAGACAGGTGCGTGGTCAGAGGGTTTTTCCATAGCACGGATATTATAGTCAATACCGGCAGAGAGACATTTTTCTGCTAATGGCTGGCTTGCAAGCAGCAAGTCGATACGAAGCCCCCGGTTATCGTCAAAGCCTTTTGAGCGATAATCAAACCATGAAAACTGATCACTGATTTCCGGATGATGTGCCCGGAATGTATCAACCAGTCCCCAACTCTTGAGGCGTTCCATCCATTCTCTTTCTTCAGGCAGGAAAGAACATTTTCCGGTTTTTAACCAACGTTTTTGGTTATTTTCCCCTATCCCAATATCAAGGTCAGTCGGGCTGATATTCATATCACCCATAATGAGAATATTGGATTCCGGAGATTGCTTTGTTTCAAGATAGGTTTGCAGATCCTGATAAAATTTTGCTTTTGCAGGGAATTTTACCTCATGAGATCGGCTTTCACCTTGTGGAAAATAACCATTGATCACGGTCAGTAAACCAGAGGAAGTTTCGATATCAGCCATGATAATACGACGCTGCGCATCATCGTCATCAGTAGGAAAACCCTTCCTGACAGCTGTTGGCTGCTGGCGTGTCAACAGAGCAACACCATAATGAGATTTTTGACCGTGATAGAAAATATGATAACCAAGTTTGCTGACTTCTTCTAAAGGAAACATTTCATCATGGACTTTTGTTTCCTGTAACCCGATAACATCAGGTTGATGTTGTTCAACGATCGCAGCAAGTTGGTGAGGACGCGCCCGCAGTCCATTAATATTGAATGATACAAATTTCATATCGTTATAATCACCTAAATAATGTTTTTATTTTTAATCTTATCAGATCTAAATAAGAATGTAACCATTTATTAAATAATAATTTTAGGCCTGTTATCTTGATGTTTCACTATTTTACTCATATATGTAATGTCATATTGAATATAATTTGCTTATTATTCAAATTTAAAGGATGTAATCATGTTAAATAATATAAAAGGACAGATTTAATTAAATGAAGATTTAATAAATAAATACTTATTTAATTAGTAATTCTCTGTTATATTCACATTTGATATTATGTTTTGAAGTGAGATTTTTTATTCTTGGAATTTATTCTATGTCACGCGTTACAAAAAATAATTAATGAAAAAGTAGAAGAGTTAATCAATCTCTGATAGAAAATTGAACCAGTAGACCATGTTTATATTTATTAACGGTTTACATTCACGATGGAATATTCATCATGATACAGGTGAATAATATAGTTCACCTGAACCGCATTTTTGCATCAGGGGCTGGCATTTCAATAAATGCCATTTGAAAAATAGCTATTTTTATTGTACAAAATTATACCTTCACAATATCAAGTTTGATTTAGCGGTTACCTGATGAGAAGGCCATTTCAAGGATATTATTTTAGCCACAAGTTACATAGGAACGGTGAATTATGTTTTTTTCTCGTAAATTAGAAGCATTCATGGCGGTGGTGGAAATGGGTTCTTTAAGCAAAGCGGCAAGAGTGATGAACCGTACGACTCCCCCAGTAGCTAAATCAATTAAAGACTTTGAGGCGACGTTAGGAAAACGCTTATTTAAAAGGGAGAAGTTTGGGATGATACTGACTAAAGACGGAGCGGAGCTATATAATGACTTAAAAGAACTTTATTTGAAAGAAAAAGAAATTACAAAGAAACACTTTAGTGGGACTATTTGTAATAGTGTTAATATTTACTATGACTGGGGGAAAGATAGACACCTGATTTCACTGTATAAAGCTGCAGATAGGAATAATGCTCAAGTTAATATATTACGATTCAGTTATGATAACATCGATGAAATAGTTGATTATGAGGGAAATACCATAATCCTAAGCTCTGAAAAAATCCTTAGTGATAGATTCAGTCTGGTACGTAAAATTGAAGGCCAGAACTTAGGTATTTGTTGTCGTCAGGAATTAATTGATGAATCCAATGGTGATTTAACTCAACTACTGAAAAATAAAACATGGTTATGCGATCCAGTTCTCTATAAAAGTGATTTTATAAAGAACCTGGAAGAGGATATGCAAAAAAATGGAGAGAAAGCGAATATAAGACAAATGGATAATATGGAGTGTTGTCTCAATTTTATTCAGTCTAAAGATTATGTTTTTATTACAGATGCCCGTTCTGGTGCATTGGAGGATGGTAAAAATCTGGGCTTTATGCCAATTTCACGAGCTGATGCAGTTAATCAGTGTTACGTCTATAAATCTAAGTCACACTCAAGCGTGTTGAATCGTTTCATCGATTCTGTTAGCGATATGGAGTAACCGATTGCATAAGCGGAGCGAATTGCAGCAGCTCTTCTGGAGCTCCGCTATTGGTGTTCTGTGAACACGCCAATGTTATAATATTCATTTACTCATTGAGTAAATTAGATGGTTCTTCCCCCAAGCAATATATCTGTTAGTTTTGACAGTAAATGCAAATAATGGAATATACCTTTGAATATGGTGGGGGAAGGATGAAGCACTATAGGCATTGTTGTTTTATTGTGCTCCAATCAAATTCTCTTTTTTTCTCCAATACAAACTTTTCCTGCCATTAGGTTGTGTTTACCACACCCAGCTATTACTTATAAGCGCCCGGTTAACTGTTATTTTGTTACGCTCAATTCGAACCTTGGTCGAAGGCTCTCGTCCTTCCCTTGGTGGATCTATTTGATTTTTTTTATTCGTTGGTGAATTGGGAGCTATCATTAGATGGTGGTGGGGGAAGGATGATTCGTCACTTCGTTCCTCACCCTGCGGGCGAATGCGCTACGCGCACTGTTATTTCGCTACGCTCAATTCGAACCTTGGTCGAAGGCTCTCGTCCTTCCCTTGGTGGGTCTATTTGATTTTTTTATTCGTTGGTAAATCGGGAGCTATCATTAGATGGTGGTGGGGGAAGGATGATTCGTCACTTCGTTCCTCACCCTGCGGGCCAATGCGCTACGCGCACTGTTATTTCGCTACGCTCAATTCGAACCTTGGTCGAAGGCTCTCGTCCTTCCCTTGGTGGATCTATTTGATTTTTTTATTGGTTGGTGAATTAGGAGTTATCATTAGATGGTGGTGGGGGAAGGATTCGAACCTTCGAAGTCTGTGACGGCAGATTTACAGTCTGCTCCCTTTGGCCGCTCGGGAACCCCACCAAATTTTGAATTGTACGCTGTCGTTGTCAGCGGACGGCATCATATCAAATGAACCGCCGCTGTAAAGTAAATATTTTAAAGTCAGATATCAAGTGCTGATTATTTAACCCTAAAGCTCAAATTTAATTCCATTTATAAGATTACAGTACGGTTGCCATACACAAATACTCGTTGGGAAAAAACGGAGTGCAGAGCTTTGCTCAGTACATTTTTCTCGACATCCCGTCCTGCCCGCATCATATCTTCAGCTGTATAACTATGATCCACGTTAATTACATCCTGAGTGATGATAGGACCCTCATCCAGATTATCATTAACGTAATGTGCCGTGGCTCCAATGATTTTAACTCCGCGCTCATAGGCTTGATGGTAAGGACGGGCGCCAATGAATGCTGGTAAGAATGAGTGATGGATATTGATAATCTGATTAGGATAATGCTGAACAAATGCCGGTGTTAAGACACGCATATACTTAGCAAGTACAACATAATCAGGTTGATATTGATCAATCTGCGCCATTAGTGCTTCATCATGCTGGTCTCGGCTTAATCCTTCATGACTGATATGGTGGAATGGAATACCGAACTGCTCAACTAATGATTGCAGGGTAGTATGGTTGCCGATAACTGCGGCTATCTCCACATCCAATCCTTCGTAAGCGCTTTTTACTAATATGTCACCAATGCAGTGAGCTTCTTTAGTAACCATAATAACAATACGACGGCGTCCCGCTGTATTTAATTCACGGCTTGAGCCGACAGGAAGAGCATCATCCAGATCCGCAAGAAATGTTTCATCATTAAAGATACCTTCCAGCTCTGTACGCATGAAAAAACGGCCAGTGAGATGGTCGACAAACTCACTATTCTGAACAATGTTTAATTGATGCTTGTAACAAATATTTGTGATTTTAGCGATTAACCCTTTGGCGTCAGGACAAATTGTGCGCAAGATTTTTTTTTGTATGATTGCGTTCTGCATGAATTAATGTGACCTCAAATTTTTCACTGTGTGAATGATTGTGTTTTAACTACAGCACTTTTTATATTTTTTTCCTGAACCACATGGGCATGAGTCATTGCGTCCAATCTGAGGACGAATGCCATCAATATAAAACCAATGTTGTTCAATGCGTAAAAAACGGGAGCGCTCATGTATCAGTTGCCTATCTTGCTTTGCTTGTTCAATAAAGCAAGCTGAAAATTCAACGTAGGCCTCGTCATTATGGCGTCCTTCGTCTGTATTGATCACATTCAACCCCAACCATTCGACACCGACAAAACCTTGCTCTATTTCTGAACGCCAAGTCTCTGCCTGACAGTCAGGATGCCAGGTTGCAATAAGATAATTGGTATTTTTTGTTACATAAGCGCTATATCTGGATCGCATCAGAGACTCAGCATCCGGGGCCGGTCGATGATTATCAATATAGGGGCCGCAGCAGTGTGCGAAAGATAAACTGCTGCCACAGGGACATAGTGTTGTCAAAATAACTCCGGTGAATTTAAAAGGTTGTTGTGCATGTGATGAGTATTTCAAAAGTGTGTGGGAATATAAGAAATAACGAGTAATAATTTATCTGATAATACTGAATACAAAGCCTGGTCGCAATGTTTGACCAAGAGCGTTCCTGACAGATGTTATCTGTACTGTTGGAACTCTGCTATGTTCGACATTCGCTATGATAAAACTGATATTTGTTAGGTGCATGTATCTTGTATGTATATTTGCTACGGCAATATTATACATTGCCATATAAAAAATATAATTCACTTCTCATTTACTGTATATCTGCTCGGGTTAGCTGATATACTCTGGCGCGCTATTTTTTAGTATGTGATTCTTTTCACATATCCAATTTTTCACACATACGTTTTTTTAAAGAGTTTAGGCTATCGTTTATGCTGTAGAAGGAGTTTTTCAGCCATAACCATAATATAGCCGCAGGAGATTATGTAATGTTAGTTATAAATAAAAAAGTAAAAAAAGCAGTGATCCCTGTTGCAGGCTTGGGGACCAGGATGTTACCGGCTACCAAGGCTATACCTAAAGAAATGTTACCTTTGGTTGATAAACCGTTAATCCAGTATGTTGTTAATGAATGTATTAAAGCAGGAATTAACGAGATTATTCTGGTTACACATTCATCCAAAAATTCGATAGAAAACCATTTTGATACCAGTTTTGAGCTGGAAGCGATCCTTGAGAGAAGGGTTAAACGTCAATTGTTGGATGAAATCCAGTCTATTTGCCCGAGTCACGTAACAATCATGCAGACCCGTCAGGGGATAGCCAAAGGGTTAGGGCATGCAGTGTTATGTGCTAAGCCGCTAATTGGGGATGAACCATTTGCTGTTATCCTGCCTGATGTTATTTTGGATGAGTACAGCACAGACTTGTCGAAATACAATCTGAGCGAAATGTTGTCACGTTTTAATGAGAATGGTGCAAGTCAGATACTGGTCGAGCCAGTACCTTATGAAAGCGTTTCTGACTATGGTATCGTGGATTGTTTTGGGAAAAATTTACAGCCGGGTGACAGCAAGCCTATTGCCCGCGTAGTTGAAAAACCTAAACCAGAAGAAGCACCATCGAATCTTTCTATTGTTGGTCGCTATGTCCTGTCTGAAAAAATCTGGCCGCTACTGGCAAAAACTGCGCCGGGTGCAGGGGATGAAATTCAGCTTACTGATGCCATTGCTATGCTGATGGAAAAAGAGCCGGTTGAAGCATATCACTTAAAAGGCCGTAGCCATGATTGTGGTAATAAACTGGGTTATATGCAGGCGTTTGTTGAATATGGAATGAAGCATAAGCAGTTGGGAGAGTCATTCAGTGACTGGGTTATGACCTTGCAGACTCAGATTAAAAAATAATCTACTAGTAATTTAGGGTGTGAGATGAAAGTAACTGTATTTGGTATTGGCTATGTTGGCTTAGTTCAGGCGACTGTGTTTGCTGAAGTTGGCCACGACGTACTTTGTGTTGATGTTGATGCAAAAAAAGTTGAAAACCTGAAAAATGGGCAGATCCCTATTTTTGAGCCGGGGTTAGAAACTCTGGTTAAGAAAAACCATGCACAAGGGCGTCTGAATTTTACGACAGATGCCAAGGCCGGTGTAGCACATGGCAAATTACAGTTTATTGCTGTCGGAACACCTCCCGATGAAGATGGCTCGGCAGATCTGCAATATGTTACTGCTGTAGCCCGTACTATCGCAGAAAATATGGATAGCCCTAAAGTGGTGGTTGATAAATCAACCGTTCCTGTCGGCACGGCGGATAAAGTCAAAGCTGTAATGCAGGCAGTTTTGGCTGGGCGCGGGGTTAATATTCCATACCATGTTGTGTCCAATCCTGAATTCTTAAAAGAGGGTGCCGCTGTTGCTGATTGTATGCGTCCTGAGCGCATTATCATTGGCTGCGATAACGATAGTGTGGTGGATGTTATGCGAGAGCTGTATGAGCCGTTTAATCGCAACCACGACCGTATGATCGTTATGGATATCCGCAGTGCAGAACTGACAAAGTATGCTGCTAATTGCATGTTGGCCACAAAAATTAGCTTTATGAATGAAATTGCTAACCTGGCAGAAATGCTGGGAGCTGATATTGAGCATGTACGTCAGGGGATTGGTTCTGATTCACGTATTGGATATCACTTTATTTATCCGGGTTGTGGATATGGTGGCTCATGTTTTCCAAAAGATGTGCAGGCACTCATTCGTACTTCTGAGCAGATTGGATATACACCAAAAATCTTACAGGCAGTAGAGTTGGTTAACGAAAAACAAAAAAGAAAATTACCTGCTTTCGTTAAACATCATTTTGGTACGGATCTATCTGACAAAACATTTGCCATATGGGGGCTATCATTTAAACCGAATACTGATGATATGAGAGAAGCATCAAGCCGGGTATTGATGGAAGCCTTATGGGAATGTGGAGCTAAAATACAGGCTTATGATCCGGAGGCCATGCAGGAAACTCAGCGTATTTATGGGCAACGCGATGATCTTGCTCTGATGGGAACAAAAGAAGCTGCTTTAAAAGATGCTGATGCTTTGATTATTTGCACAGAGTGGCAAAACTTTAGAGCGCCTGATTTCGATCTTATAAAAGATTCACTTAAAACTCCGGTTATTTTCGATGGGCGTAACCTTTATGAACCGGAACGCCTGCAGGCCAGAGGGTTCACATATTATGGTATCGGTCGTGGTTCCTCTATCAATCCAGTTATTTGAGTTGTAATATGAAATTTTTAGTAACAGGTTCCGCTGGTTTTATTGGTTTTCATGTGAGCCAGCGGTTATTGAATATGGGGTATGAAGTTGTCGGCATTGATAACATCAATGATTATTATGATGTCAATTTGAAGCAGGCAAGATTAAATTTATTACACCCTCATCCCGGTTTTAAATTTGAAAAACTAGATTTGGCTGATAGAGCAGGGATCTCTGAATTGTTTACTAAACACCAATTTCAGCGAGTTATCCATTTAGGAGCTCAAGCGGGTGTTCGTTATTCAATACAAAATCCAATGGCATATATTGATGCCAATATTGTGGGTCATATCAATATTCTTGAAGGGTGTCGCCATAACAATGTTGAGCATTTATTATATGCTTCTTCAAGCTCAGTATACGGATTAAATAAAAAGCAACCATTTTCTACCGACGATTCGGTTGATCATCCGGTTTCTTTATACGCAGCAACGAAAAAAGCTGACGAATTAATGTCTCACAGTTATTCACATCTTTATAAATTACCAACCACAGGTTTACGGTTCTTTACGGTATATGGTCCATGGGGACGTCCTGATATGGCTTTATTTAAGTTTACTAAAGCGATGCTGGAGGGGCGGCCTATTGATGTTTATAACCACGGAGATATGGTAAGGGATTTCACATATATCGATGATATTGTCGAATCTATAATCAGATTACAGGCTATTATTCCTGAACCTAATAAAGATTGGTCAGTTGAAACCGGACAAGTTTCTGCCAGTTCAGCGCCATACCGTATTTATAATATTGGCAATGGTCAGCCGACAAAATTGGGTGATTTTATTGAAGCCATTGAAGTTTCATTAGGGATAAAAGCAACGAAAAACTTTATGGAAATTCAAGATGGCGATGTGCTGTCTACTTGTGCGGACTCCAGTGCCCTGTATGAAAAAATTGGTTTCTCTCCTAATACTCCAGTCAGAGAAGGTGTGAAACAATTTGTTGATTGGTATCTGGATTTTTATCAGATGTCTTAACACTTGCTGAGTAATAAGAAAAGGAGCTATTAGCTCCTTTTTTAATTTCATGTTAATAAAAAACTAAGTGAGTGTTAAATTCTTTTTTTACACCGAAAATGCAAAGATAGCATATAACCGGTTGTACTCGTACATCAGCCCATAATTAACTTAGTTAGATTTATTAACCATAAAACAAAAATACCCTTCAGAGGGTATTTTTGTTATTAGACGGCAAAATAACTGATTAGATCAGAAAATCGTCCAGGCTTTTGCCTTCTTCTTCAATTGCTTTTTTGATTACTGCTGGGGTGCGGCCCTGACCGGTCCAAGTTTTAACTTCACCTTCGTCAATATATGAATATTTAGCCGGACGAGTAGCACGCTTAGATTTACCAGTTGCTTTACCGCTTAAAGCGTCTACTAAATCGCTTAATTCAATACCGTCTTTTTCCAGCATTTCACGGTATTCTTGAAGTTTACGTGTACGCTCTTCTATTTGAGCACGAGCCTGACTTTCTTCGTCACGACGTTCTTCAACAACAATTGTCAGTTTTTCCAGCATTTCTTCTAAAGTAGAAAGTTCACATTCTCTTGCTTGCGCGCGCAAAGTACGGATGTTATTTAGGGATTTTAAATTTTCGCTCATTGTCCTGGTCTCAAATTATAATGATGATGGCTGATGTATGGATAATAATAGAATGCTATTTTATTTTCTGCAATAGTGAATTTACTTTCTAAGGCTAAAAGATCCCATTTTAAAATGCAATTTTTTTGATAATCGATATATTGTGTTTTAATTCTACTATTGGATTTATCATTTCTCGATAACGGGTAGACGTAGATTACTCAAAGCTGTTCAAGGATTAACTTAGTCATATAAAACTAATTTATAGTCAATTTGTAAGATATGCTAACTATTCACTTGAAAATAAACTGATGTTCAAGTGTGAAATGGAATTTTTTTTATGGGTAATCGGTTGGTTATGATTATAGTGTTGTAGATCGAGTAAAAGTAAACCATTTTGATTATTAATATGCAAAGAGTGGAATATAAAATCGATATTTACTTCTGATATTAATTTTGTTCATTTGTCGTGCAATAAGTGTTTGTGGTGCTGATTTTATATGCACAAATGTGATGATTATCATAAAAATATTTCTTTCAGATTCATTTCATTTTTCTTTTACGCTCCATTTGGTCAATAACAAAGGATAACCTTGAGTTAAGTTTGTGGTAAACTCGCGAGATATATCGCTTGGTTAAATTTGACAAGAGGACGGACGGGCCAATGGCTCAGCTTTATTTTTATTATTCTGCTATGAATGCAGGAAAATCAACTTCATTATTACAGTCTTCCTATAACTATAACGAAAGAGGAATGAGGACGTTGATTTTTACAGCAGAAATAGATACGCGATTTGGAAAAGGGAAGGTGAGTTCCCGTATTGGGCTATCTGCGGATGCCTTACTGTTTTCACCAGACACGAATATTGCTGAACTTATCAGATGTGAAAACGATGTAGAAAAGATTCATTGTATTTTGATTGATGAGTGTCAGTTTTTAACAAAAGAACATGTTGAACAGCTTTGTGAAATTGTTGATTACGATGATATTCCTGTCCTCTGTTATGGGTTAAGGTCAGATTTTCAGGGCGAGTTATTTAGTGGCAGCCAATATCTTCTAGCGTGGGCGGATAAATTAGTCGAACTGAAAACCATTTGCCACTGTGGAAGAAAAGCGAGCCGTGTACTGCGTTTTAGCAACGATGGGAATGTTGTTTATGATGGAGAACAGGTTGATATTGGCGGCAACGAAAAATATGTCTCAGTGTGCCGTAAGCACTATTATGATGTTATTCGTGAAGCTAAAGCCAAAAAAGCTGAACAGATTCAGAGATAGTTTGTTTGTATGGGTAATACGATTAAGTTAGAAAAATAAATTAATAAAAAGGCATCAGAGGATATCTGATGCCTTTTTAAGTCACACTATATGGTTTTTCATAATAGTGAGAGCCTTTTCAAAAGGTGAGTTCTTATCCCTTGCGATGCATGGGATAAGAGTTACTCCTATCATTTTGAAACACTATTTAGCTTATCATTTATTATTATTTCTTATTATTTTTCAATTTTTTTACACTCTTGAGATACAGCCGATTCTATAAATTTACGACCATAGAAAGAATCCAACAGTAGCTGTTTTAACTCGGCTATTAATGGATAACGAGGATTAGCGCCAGTACATTGATCATCAAAAGCGTCTTCGGCAAGTTTATCAATTTTTGCCAGAAAATCGCTTTCCTGAACTCCGACCGCACGGATTGAATCTGGAATATTAAGTTGAGATTTTAACTCTTCTAACCACGCCAGAAGTTTTTCAATTTTAATTGCAGTGCGATCTCCTGTGCTACTTAACCCTAAATGTTCTGCAATTTCAGCATAACGGCGTCTTGCCTGAGGCCGGTCATATTGACTGAATGCGGTCTGTTTGGTCGGGTTATCATTAGCGTTATAGCGTATCACATTACAAATAAGCAGGGCGTTTGCTAATCCGTGTGGGATATGGAACTCAGAACCCAGCTTATGCGCCATAGAATGACAGACGCCTAAGAAGGCATTGGCAAAAGCGATTCCGGCGATCGTTGCGGCATTATGGACACGCTCACGGGCAACAGGATTCTGAGCTCCTTGTTGGTAGCTGGCAGGGAGATAATCTTTCAGTAGTTTCAGAGCCTGTAGAGCCTGCCCATCAGAATATTCATTTGCTAAAACAGAAACATAAGCCTCCAGAGCATGGGTGACAGCATCTAGGCCACCAAAAGCACATAATGATTTGGGCATATCCATAACAAGGTTTGCATCAACGATAGCCATATCAGGCGTCAGTGCATAATCTGCCAACGGATATTTCTGCCCGGTGATGTCATCAGTCACGACAGCAAAAGGTGTGACTTCTGAGCCAGTACCTGAGGTGGTTGTAATCGCGATCATTTTTGCTTTTGTTCCCATTTTCGGGAACTTATAAATGCGTTTTCGGATATCCATAAAACGCAATGCTAATTCTTCAAAGTGAGTTTCAGGGTGTTCGTACATGACCCACATGATTTTAGCTGCATCCATCGGTGAACCACCACCGAGAGCAATAATGATATCCGGGTTGAACAAACGCATCTGTTCAGCACCTTTTCGGACAATACTTAAAGTAGGGTCGGCTTCAACTTCAAAAAATACTTCGGTTTCTACATGATGAGATTTCAAGACTCTTATGACTTGATCGGCATAACCATTATTAAATAAGAAAGAGTCTGTCACGATAAAGGCGCGTTTGGCACCATCGGTTGCTACTTCTTCCAGCGCAACCGGCAGCGAGCCACGGCGGAAATAGATAGATTTAGGGATTTTATGCCATAACATATTCTCAGCCCTTTTCGCGACAGTTTTGGTATTGATCAAATGTTTTGGCCCGACGTTCTCTGAAATAGAGTTTCCGCCCCATGAGCCACATCCCAGTGTAAGGGAAGGGGAGAGTTTAAAGTTATAAAGGTCTCCAATACCGCCCTGAGATGCCGGAGTATTAATCAGAATACGTGCCGTTTTCATTTTATCGCCGAAATATTTAATGCGGGCTGTCTGATTATCCTGATCAATATAAAGTGAAGATGTGTGACCAATTCCGCCCATTTCAACTAATTTTTCTGCTTTTTCCACTGCATCTTCGAAATCTTTACCCCGATACATGGCCAGTAACGGTGATAATTTTTCATGAGCGAACGGCTCTTTTTCATCAACGACTGTAACTTCACCAATAAGAATTTTAGTATTTTCGGGAACGCTGACCCCAGCCATTCTTGCGATTTCCATTGCTGGCTGCCCGACAATTTCGGCATTCAGGTTGCCATTTTTCAAAATAATATTCTGAACTGCCTTCAGTTCTTTTCCTTGTAGAATATAACCGCCATGACTGGAAAAACGTTCACGGACTTGTTTATAAACGTTATCAACCACAATAACGGATTGTTCAGAAGCACAAATCACGCCGTTATCGAAAGTCTTGGACATTAAAATCGAGGCGACTGCCCGTTTGATGTCAGCGGATTCATCAATCACAACGGGGGTATTACCTGCTCCAACGCCGATAGCGGGTTTACCTGAGCTATAAGCAGCTTTTACCATTCCTGGGCCGCCTGTTGCCAGAATGAGATTAATATCAGGGTGGTGCATCAACGCATTTGAGAGTTCTACTGAAGGTTCATCTATCCAGCCGATAATATCCTTTGGCGCACCGGCAGCGATAGCTGCTTGTAAAACAATTTCTGCTGCCTTATTTGTGGCGTTTTTGGCGCGGGGGTGTGGAGAAAAAATAATACCGTTACGGGTTTTCAGGCTGATAAGTGCTTTAAAAATAGCGGTTGAAGTCGGATTCGTTGTCGGCACAATCCCACAAATAATACCGACAGGTTCAGCGATGGTGATTGTGCCAAAAGTATCGTCTTCAGATAAAATGCCGCAGGTCTTATCATCTTTATAAGCGTTATAAATGTATTCAGAAGCAAAATGGTTTTTGATTACTTTATCTTCTATAACGCCCATTCCTGATTCAGAAACAGCTAATTTTGCCAGTGGAATGCGGGCATCAGCAGCAGCGAGAGCTGCAGCACGAAATATTTGATCAACCTGTTCCTGAGAAAAACTGGCGAATTCTCGTTGCGCTTTTTTCACGCGAGTAACTAATTCGTTTAGTTCAGCAACCTGAGTGACAGCCATAAAGATTACTCCTAATAAAAGTTAAATTTTTTCAGGGAATTGGCTGTTTGATTATTGTACTGCAAGGTTATGTTGTGAGGCTCGTCACTAATCTACTTGCATAAAAACGACCAATTACCTTAAAAAACTTTATTGTTCTATATTGTTAAAAACGGGTTATGTATTTTTTCTGAGATTGGCTTTTGGAAACAGCTTATCACCGGATGGTTTTTAAATAGTGATTTAGATCATGAAATCAGTAGGCTGATACCATTCAGCTTGTAGGTTTTTGATAATGGTTATCAAAAAAATATCAAGAATGATTTGAAATATTTATTTAACTTTTATGAAATTATTTGTTAAATAAATTTTGGTAATATATTTTATAAAAAAATAAGTTAAAAATAATTAACTGACATCCAATAAAGAGTATTATCAGTTAATAAATGTTTTCTATTTCTTACTAAAAAACTCTTCTAATTTGTTGAACTGCCTGTTTTAGCTTTGAGTAATACTGTTTTTTATACATACATTTCATGTCATGACCCTCTATTACTGGACTTTGTTGCAATATTTTGTGATGAAGACTGTCTTTTAATCAGTGATGATTGCATTTTGTTAAAATAATGTTTATTTTCTTTTTTTGCTTGAATTTTAACGTGATGCTCTCGATAAAATTAAGTAAGAAAAATTATTTTTATCAATGTGTTATTTATTTTTCTGGTTGCATGTTATATGTAAGAACAAACAATTACTTTAACGTTTTAATAAACATAATATAAAAAATATCACAACAAACCTTGCATGGGTTAAATTTCAAACATATAAGTTATTTTTATTTAATAACATAGGTTGTCGGGATTGTTAGATTAAAAAACGATTAATTTGCTGTTTATGCTTATCACTTGGTGAGAATGGAGAGAATAATGAGAAAAATGCCATCAAAGTTGAGTCAGTTGATTTCGTCTATCGTTTTATTATCGTTTCCCATGGCACAAGGGATGGCGGCAAAAGTGCCCGCTGGAGTTGTATTAGCAGAAAAGCAAGAAGTTACCATTAATAATGGTGTTGAGGTGACATCATTAGACCCTCATGTAGTTGAAGGTGGTCCGGAAACAAATGTTATTCGTAATTTATTTGAAGGATTAGTGACAACTGATTTGAATGGCGAAACTGTGCCGGGGGTAGCCGAAAAGTGGGAAAATGAAGGCTATCAGGTATGGACATTTTATTTACGTCAAGATGCTAAATGGAGTGATGGTAAACCCGTCACTGCACAGGATTTTGTTTATAGCTGGCGACGTCTCTCTGATCCAAAAGTAGGTTCCCCTTATACCAGTTATCTGCAATACACCTATGTCTTGAATGCAGATGATATCTTAAAAGGCATAAAATCGCCTGAGCAACTGGGTGTGAAGGCATTAGATGAACGCACCTTTCAGGTGACATTAAGCCGTCCTGTTCCTTATCTTATCGATATGTTGAGTCATACACCGCTGAAACCCGTCCGGCAGGATGTTGTTGAAAAATTTGGTATCAAATGGACTTCACCAGAAAATTTTATTGGCAACGGGCCTTATATATTAAAGGATTGGGTTATTAATGAACGCATGGTTTTAATACGCAACACACATTACTGGAATAATAAAGAATCCATTATAGAAAAAGGCACGTTACTGCCTATTGTTTCGGGTGTCAGTGATGTAAACCGTTATCGTAGTGGGGAAGTGGATATTACTCATGATGCTATCCCGCCAGAACTCTACCAAAAGATGAAGCGGGATATTCCTGATCAACTTCGAACAGTACCTTATCTGTGTACATTTTATTACGAAATCAATCATCAAAAGCCGTTATTTAAAGATAAACGAGTACGTGAAGCCATTAAGCTAAGCCTCGACAGAGATATCATTACAGAAAAAATTATGGGACAAGGGCAGATCCCGGCATATGGTTTCACTCCTACCTATATTGGTGGTGGTCTTAGTATTAATCCAGAATGGGCAGGTTGGACGCAGGAAAAACGCAATCAACGGGCAAAAGAATTATTAAAAGAGGCTGGTTTTGATGCCAGTAACCCACTCAAGTTTACTCTGCTCTATAACACCACAGAACAGAACAAACAGCAGGCTATTGCAGCAGCATCGATGTGGCAGAGAAATATTGGTGCAAAAGTCACATTGCAAAATCAGGAATGGAAAACCTCCCTGCAAAACCGTCACGAGGGCAATTATGATGTAGTAAGGGCGACATGGTGTGGTGATTATAACGAACCTTCCTCCTTCCTGAATTATTATTTGTCAGGTGGCAGTAATAATACGGCATTCTACCAGAATGAAGCCTTCGATAATTACCTCAATCAGGCTCTGACAGCTAAAGATGAAAAAACACGTAAGGAGTTTTATCAGAAGGCAGAAAGACAACTTGATGCTGATTCTGCATTAATCCCCGTGTATTACCGGGTTTCTACACGCCTGATTAGACCAACAGTCGGAGGGATGACCGGAAAAGATCCTCTCGATTATGTTGACCTTAAGAATTTATATATTAAGAAATTAGATAACTGATTGTTATTAATGAATTCTATTGCTGCGAATAAAATAATTCCCTTTGGAATACAAAAATAATTAACCCTGAAATCAGGGGGCTTTTGAGAAAGCCAGATGAATCAATAGGAGTAATAAAACGATGATGAACACAACAAGAAAGAAGATTGCTGCTGGGATTACGGTAGCATTGGGTATGATGATCGGGGTACAGGCGTTTGCGGCAAAAGTTCCTGCTGGTGTACAACTGGCAGAAAAACAAACTTTGGTACGCAATAATGGTTCTGAACCTCAATCGCTGGATCCCCATAAAATAGAGGGCGTTCCGGAATCGAACATCGCTCGTGATTTATTTGAAACACTGGTGATTAATGATGTTGATGGCAACATCATTCCGGGAGTTGCTGAAAGTTGGGAACATAGCCCGGATTTCAAAACTTGGACATTCCATCTGCGTAAAGATGTAAAGTGGTCAAATGGTGATCCTTTCACTGCCCAAGATTTTGTTTACAGTTGGAGAAGGCTGGTTGATCCAAACACAGCATCCCCTTATGCAAGTTATATGAAGTATGCCCATCTTCTGAATGTTGACGACATCATCAAGGGTAAGAAAAAACCGGAAACACTGGGTATTAAAGCACTGGATGACTATACATTACAATTAACACTCAGTGATCCTGTACCCTATTTAGTCCGGCTAATGGTTCATACATCAACATCGCCTGTGCATCGAGCAACTGTTGAGAAATATGGTGAAAGATGGACTCAGCCACAAAATTTTGTCGGCAATGGTGCCTATAAAGTGAAAAACTGGGTAATTAACGAGCGCTTGGTTTTCGAACGGAACCCAATATATTGGGATAATAAAAATACTGTTATTGATCAAGTCACTGTTTTGCCTATCTCCTCTGAAGTCACTGATGTCAACCGTTATCGCGCTGGCGAGATTGAGATGAGCTATGACAACTTACCTGTTGAGTTATTCCAAAAACTGAAAAAAGAGATCCCTGAGCAACTGAGCGCTAATCCTAAATTGTGTACTTATTATTACGAAATTAATAATGAGAGGGCACCATTTAACGATCCACGAGTGCGTACTGCACTGAAATTAGGTATGGATCAAGACATTATGACGAATAAGGTAAAACATCAGGGAGATATACCTGCTTATGGTTATACACCTCCTTATATCGCCGATTTTAAAGATGAAAAACCAGATTGGTTTACTAAATTAACTCAGCAACAACGTAATGAAGAAGCGAAAAAACTTCTGGCTGAAGCCGGGTTTACCAAAGATAATCCACTGAAAGTTAAACTGCTTTATAACACTTCAGACCTGCATAAAAAATTAGCTATTGCTGCCGCTTCCATCTGGAAAAAGAATATCGGGGTTGATGTTTCTCTGGAAAACCAAGAATGGAAAACTTTCCTAGACTCTCGCCATCAGGCCAATTATGACGTCGCCCGTGCCGGCTGGTGTGCTGATTATAATGAAGCCTCTACCTTCCTGAACTCAATGTTATCTGATAGCAGCAACAATACGGCTCATTATAAAAGCAAAGAATTTGATGCCTTAATGAAACAGTCATTGCAGGCTAAAACAGATGAAGAACGCGCTGAAATCTATGCTAAGGCCAATGCGCAACTGGATAAAGATTCTGCCATTGTCCCTATCTATTACTATACAAATTCTCGTTTATTGAAACCTTATGTGGGTGGTTATACCGGTAAAGATCCGCTGGATAACTTCCACACCAAGGATATGTACATTATCAAACATTAGGAATCAGCAGGTGGTTTAAGTAATAAACCACCTGTGTATCAGATAATTAATGACCATGGTTTGGTCAGACAATAGGAACGGGCAATGCTGAAATTTATTTTACGCCGCTGTTTAGAGGCGATCCCGACACTTTTTATTCTCATTACCATTTCGTTTTTCATGATGCGGCTTGCACCGGGCAGCCCATTTACCGGAGAAAGAAAACTCCCGCCTGAAGTTATGGCAAATATCGAAGCAAAATATCACCTGAATGACCCTATCTATAAACAATATTTCAATTACCTGATTCAACTTTCCAAAGGGGATTTTGGCCCTTCATTCAAATATAAGGACTACAGCGTAAACGATTTGGTGGCAGAAGCGTTGCCCGTTTCTGCTAAATTGGGAGCTGCTGCCTTTATTATGGCCGTGATATTTGGTGTCAGTGCGGGCGTTATTGCGGCACTGAATCAAAATACAAAATGGGATTACACGGTAATGGGGTTTGCGATGACAGGGGTTGTTATCCCCAGTTTCGTGGTTGCACCCTTATTGGTTCTGATATTCGCGATTACATTAAAATGGTTGCCGGGGGGAGGCTGGAATGGCGGAGCACCTAAATATATGCTCCTGCCGATGGTTGCGTTATCCCTTTCTTATATTGCCAGTATTTCCCGTATTACCCGTGGCTCCATGATCGAAGTACTACATTCCAACTTTATCCGCACCGCAAGAGCCAAAGGGCTGCCACTACGAAAGATTATTTTCCGCCATGCACTGAAACCAGCCTTACTTCCCGTCATCTCTTATATGGGGCCAGCCTTTGTGGGCATTATTACCGGCTCGATGGTGATTGAAACAATATTCGGCTTGCCCGGCTTGGGGCAATTGTTTGTTAATGGTGCTTTAAACCGTGACTATTCACTGGTGTTAAGCCTGACGATTCTGGTAGGTGGGTTGACCATCATGTTTAACGCTATCGTTGATGTGTTGTATGCCGTCATCGATCCGAAAATCCGTTACTAACACTGGAGCACGCAATGTTACTGAATAAGAAAAATAGCGAAGCTCTGGAAAATTTTTCTGAGCAGCTGGAAATTGAAGGCCGCAGTTTATGGCAGGATGCACGTCGTCGTTTTATTCACAATAAAGCAGCAATTACAAGTTTATGTGTATTGTTTGTCATCACATTGTTCGTCATTCTGGCACCAATGTTATCTCAGTATGCCTATGATGATACTGACTGGAATATGATGACTATGTCTCCTGATTTTGAATCACACCACTACTTTGGGACAGATTCATCAGGCCGTGATTTGTTAGTCCGTGTTGCTATTGGTGGGCGTATTTCATTAATGGTTGGAATTGCCGCAGCTCTGATCGCTGTGATATTCGGCACATTATATGGTGCCATGTCAGGCTATCTTGGTGGTAAAGTCGATATGGTCATGATGCGTCTGCTGGAAATCCTGAACTCCTTTCCGTTTATGTTCTTCGTTATCCTGTTAGTGACTTTCTTCGGGCAAAACATTCTGCTGATCTTTGTCGCAATAGGTATGGTGTCATGGCTGGACATGGCTCGTATTGTCCGGGGGCAGACATTGAGTCTTAAACGTAAGGAATTCATTGAGGCTGCACTGGTTTGTGGTGTATCCAGCCGTAACATTGTTCTGCGCCATATTGTGCCCAATGTGCTGGGTGTTGTGGTCGTTTATGCTTCATTATTGGTGCCAAGCATGATCCTGTTCGAATCTTTCCTGAGCTTTCTGGGTTTGGGAACGCAAGAGCCGCTCAGTAGTTGGGGAGCCTTATTAAGTGATGGCGCTAACTCAATGGAAGTGGCTCCGTGGTTACTCCTGTTTCCTGCGGGCTTTCTGGTGTTAACCCTGTTTTGTTTTAACTTTATTGGTGACGGCCTGCGAGATGCCCTCGACCCGAAAGACCGTTAAGGAGAGCCTATGAATAGCGTAGAAATGATAAAAAATACTAATAACAGCGCTGAATCACTATTAACGGTGAAAGATTTAAACGTAGTATTCAGTACACCTGATGGCAATGTAACAGCAGTAAATAAACTGAATTTTGATTTACAGGCCGGAGAAACGCTGGGTATTGTTGGTGAATCCGGCTCCGGTAAATCTCAGACAGCCTTTGCCTTAATGGGATTATTGGCCAGTAATGGTAATGTCAGTGGTTCTGCGGTTTTTAATGGTCGCGAAATTCTTAACCTGCAAGAAAAAGAGTTGAACAAAATGAGGGCGGAAGAAATCTCAATGATCTTCCAGGACCCGATGACATCTCTTAATCCCTATCTGCGTGTGGGTGAGCAACTTATCGAAGTGCTGATGCTGCACAAAAATATGAGTAAAAGCGAGGCATTCGAAGAATCTGTCCGAATGCTGGATGCCGTTAAGATGCCAGAAGCACGTAAGCGTATGAGAATGTATCCCCATGAATTTTCTGGCGGAATGCGTCAGCGTGTCATGATAGCAATGGCGTTATTGTGCCAGCCTAAACTTCTGATTGCGGATGAGCCGACGACTGCATTGGATGTTACTGTTCAGGCACAAATAATGACATTGCTGAACGAGCTGAAAAAAGAACTGAATACCGCCATTATCATGATCACCCATGATTTGGGCGTTGTTGCCGGTATTTGTGACAAAGTGTTGGTTATGTATGCAGGCAGAACGATGGAATATGGTACTGCGCGTGACATATTTTATCATCCTACACACCCTTACTCGATTGGGTTGCTGAATGCTGTTCCCAGACTGGATGGCGATGAAGAATCTCTGGCAACAATTCAGGGTAACCCGCCAAACTTATTGCGTTTGCCAAAAGGCTGCCCATTTCAGCCTCGTTGCCAGTTTGCCACTGAACATTGTGTGACTGAAGAACCACCTCTGGAGCAATTTAACCCCGGACGCTTGCGTGCCTGTTTCAGACGTCAGGAGGAATTAGCATGAATACTGCAACTGAAAAAAAAGTCCTGCTGGAAGTTGATGATCTGAAAGTTTACTTTGATATTAAAGATGGTAAACAATGGTTCTGGCAGCCTTCGAAAGAACTGAAAGCTGTCGATGGTGTCACTCTGAGACTATATGAAGGGGAAACACTAGGAGTAGTGGGGGAATCAGGTTGTGGTAAATCGACGCTTGCCAGAGCAGTGATTGGGTTAGTCAAAGCATCTGGTGGTTCAGTAACCTGGCTTGGTCAGAATCTGTTTGATCTCAATGAAAAACAGTGGCGGGATATCCGCAATGATATCCAGATGATTTTTCAGGACCCATTGGCCTCTCTTAACCCGCGCATGACTATCGGCGATATTATCGCCGAGCCGCTGAAAACTTATTACCCTAAAATGAAAGAAGCGGAGATAAAAGAAAAAGTCAAAAAAATGATGATGAAGGTGGGGTTACTACCAAATCTGATAAACCGTTACCCTCATGAATTTTCAGGTGGTCAATGCCAGCGTATCGGAATTGCCCGCGCCCTGATACTGGAACCTAAACTGATCATCTGTGATGAGCCTGTTTCCGCATTAGATGTTTCCATTCAGGCGCAGGTTGTGAATTTATTGCAGGAATTGCAACGGGAAATGGGGCTTTCGCTGATTTTTATCGCTCACGATCTTTCGATAGTGAAACATATTTCAGACCGTGTGTTAGTTATGTATTTGGGGAATGCCGTCGAATTGGGAACTTACGATGAGGTTTATCACAATCCACTGCATCCATATACCCGCGCATTGATGTCAGCAGTACCGATCCCTGACCCTGATAAAGAGCGCTACAAACAGATTGAATTATTGGAAGGGGAGCTACCTTCGCCAATCAACCCCCCATCCGGATGTGTCTTCCGCACCCGTTGCCCAATGGCTGATGCGGAATGTGCCAAAACACGCCCATTGCTAGAAGGCAGCTTTAAACATGCTGTTTCTTGCTTGAAGGTTGATCCTCTGTAGTGTCAAAAAAGAAAACCGTTTACTTAAGTGTGAGCGGTTTTCTAGTGATACAAACAATGTCACTCTTTCCACAATATCCGGTATATCGGATGCGCTTTTTCCCGGCAAATCAGTATACGTGCAAAAATATCATCAATTTCGGCTTCATCAGATTCTGCCAATCCAATAATCACTTCTGAAAAGAAGTCCGGATCTAACACAAAATCAACATGGTTAAGCCAGACGTTTGAGGGTTCTGATAACTCTGCGCCACCGCGCTCTTCGAACTGTAAACTGAATAGTAAGCTATCCGCAGGGTCGAGGTTTTCAACCGCTTGTTCCAGAAAGATATCATAGGCTTGTTCCAGCGCTTCGTCTTCGGTCATCCGGTTATTGAAATCCATGTGAAGAGAATGTGGATATGTTGGTTGATTTTCCATAATGGTAGTGTCCGAAACTGGTAACAGAAGGGAATTAAAACATGAATGGTAGTGATTGAATACTATTAAGCTGTAATCATAGCCCCGTTGGTAGTCGCGAGGCTATGAAAAAGAGTTAACTATTTATGCCAAGATGATTTTTTGTGCCGAAAATCACAGATTACAAAAGCGGGCTGAAAAAATAACAGAGGCGTTCAAGCACTCTCTGCCGTACAGGGCGCTTTTGCCACTCTTCGCTATCAAGCAGCGTTGAGCGGGTAATATAATCCTGCTGGACAAGCATTAAATCACTGCCAAAGAGTTCATCATCGATTACCACGGTAATTTCAAAATTTAACCATAGGCTGCGCATATCCAGATTAACAGAGCCGACCATACTGAGCTGCCCATCTACCAAAACGCTTTTTGTATGCAACAACCCGCCTTCAAACTGATAGATTTTTACCCCCGCTTCCAGTAATTCGGTAAAAAACGCCCGGCTTGCCCAGCGTACAAGGAATGAGTTGTTCTGACTCGGTATAACAATGCTGACATCCACGCCTCGCATGGCCGCTGTACAGATTGCATGCATTAAATCGTCACTCGGAACAAAGTAAGGTGTGGTAAGAATGAGTTGTTCTCTGGCGGCGAAAATGGCGGTCATCAGTGATTGTTGGATCAATTCATCAGGAAAGCCGGGACCGGAGGCAATGACCTGAGCTGTATGCCCGGATGCCTGCTCAAAGGGCATAATATTAGTGTCAGGCGGTGGAGGGAGCTGACGCTGGCCCGTTTCCATTTCCCAGTCAAAGGCATAGATAATTCCCAGTGTCGTTGTCACAGGGCCTTCCATTCTTACCATGATGTCAATCCATTGGCCCACACCGGCATTCTGTTTGAAGAAACGGGGATCTACCATATTCATACTGCCGGTATATGAAATGTAGTTGTCAATAAGAATGATTTTTCTGTGTTGCCGTAAATCCATACGACGTAAAAAAAGACGGAAGATATTAACTTTCAGCGACTCTACAAATTCAATACCGATTTTGCGCATCATATCAGGGTAGGGGCTACGGAAAAACTGCCAGCTTCCAGCCGAATCCACCATGATACGACACCTGACACCACGTTTTGCCGCCCGCATTAAAGCGTCAGTAACCTGATCAACCAACCCCCCGGCCTGCCATATATAAAACACCATTTCGATACTATGCTCGGCAGTTTCTATATCATTAATGAGGGATTTAAGAGATTGTTCATAAGATGTCATAAGCTGCATCTGGTTGCCTCTGACCCCTTTGATTTGCTGCCGTCGTTCACATAACTGAAATAAAGGTTCAGCGACTTCACTGTTTTTATTGGCAAAAATATGTTGTGATTTTTTTAGTTCAGAAAGCCAGTTTGCCACCGAAGAGTGCATTTGCTTTGCCTGTTCGACCCTGCGTTTACCCAGATGCAGTTCACCAAATGACAGATAAGCAACTATTCCGACTAAAGGAAAAATATAAATAATAAGCACCCAGGTCATTGCTGATGTCACTGGCCGGCGTTTCATCAGAACCCGGATAGTAATACCAGCAATAATCAGCCAGTATAGGAAAATAGCCAGCCAGTAAAGTACAGAATAAATGGTTGTCATAAGTGGCAATCAATCCTGTTTAAGTATTTTAATACCATTGTTGATGCAAGTTTCTGTAAATTTTAAGAAACTATCAAGGGAATAAAGTCTATTTGGCAGAAAATAGCCTAAATATTACTAATGTCCAACTAAATGTGACGAATAGAGTTAGTTTAAGTTGATGTTATTTATCGGGGTTATTTATGTATGCTCAGGTATTCTCATCGTGAACACTGAGACAAACCTGTAATTGGTTGACATTCCCGACAGTGACGATTAAGAATAACATCACTCCGCTTATGCTGAGAGAAATTTTATTTTGAGAAAAATTCATCAGGGTATTTTATGAAAAGAAGCAGAAATGAAGTAGGAAGATGGCGTCTCCTTCGCCAAAGTATCCAGCGCCGCCGTCGTTGGCTGGAAAGCCAATCTCGCCGTTATTCACGCATTTATGCCCTACGTAAGATGGGAACTTACAAGCATCGCCGGTCGATATTGTTCATTCAAAACGCAGAATTGCTTTAACATATAGCTTTACATGATGTGTGGCATGATACAGATGTTTTTCAATCTTTATTGAATATGATAGTCATTTGCATTTAAACTAATGTCTATCCTAAAATTGACTATCATGCTGCTAATCAAGAATTTTCTTATGCGTTGGATACATTGGCCAGTACTACTTTCTGTTTGTTTACATATTTCCATTGCTGCGGCGTTATTTCATACGCTCAAATCTGGTGAGCCGCCAGAAGCACCTCCATTGTCGGTAGCTATGATCCAGTTGGCAGCGGAGCAAGCTCCGGTTTCTGAACCAGCTCTGCCTGAAACTATTTCCGAACCTGAACCCGAGCCACCGGCTCCAGAACCAGAACCTGAAACTATTGCGAAAATCGCGTTACCTGAACCTAAGCCTGAAAAAAAACCGAGAGAAAAGAAACGGGAAGAGAAGAAAGTTGCTAAAAAAGAGTCTAAGCCAAAAGAAATCAAGACAGAAAAACGATCAGAAGAGCCTGTACAACCTATCACTGATCAGGAATCTTTGCTGACAAACAAGTTAGATGGGCAAAAATCTACAGACTCCGCCACCAGTGCAACAGCTAAAGCTCAGACTGGGCCAAGAGCACTAAGTAGGGCAGATCCTGTATATCCAGACAGAGCAAGACAACTGGGCACAGAAGGCTCTGTACAGGTAAAATATGATATTGATGAGAATGGCCGGGTTAAGAATATCGAGATTTTATCCGCAGAACCTAAAAATGTTTTCGACCGGCATGTAAGGAATGCGATGAAAAAATGGCGATACGAAAAAAAACCAGCCACAGGATATGTGACTACTATCGAGTTTAAGTTGACAGGTGTTTCAATATCGTAATTTTTATTAATGTTACTATTTGACATTAACAGGGGATGTAAATCTCTGAGGGTTATATTCCCCGCCGCTTGCGGCGGGGTTGTTCATTATTCGGTTTTACTGCACAGATAATTATGCTGTTTATGACAACCTTCCTGATGAAAAACAACTACCTGGAAAGACACTTGCTTAGCGCATAGAAAGAACGAACTTAACACATCGTACCCGAATCAAAAGGTTGAATAGAAAAACATTGGTTATTCAAAATCGGTGGAAATGCACGATAAAGTGATAGGAACTTTTCTTGAACGTGAACATTATTTTTAGCACCAACATCTAACCATTTAATACATGACCTCAAAACGGCTCCACATCTGAAAATTATATTTTTTATTTATCATTAATTAATTAATCTTTAATTGTGCTAAAAGTGCCATTAATTATTTGTTTTTAAATGATTAATGAAAGACTATTCTTAGGCTAAAGAATTTTTTTTAAATTGAAACAGTCATGAATTAGATGTATACAAAGACACTGTGACGAAAAATGTTAGTAATTTATCTTTATCGTGACAGGCACAATAAAATTTATAACGTATAAAATAATATACCCGATGGGTTTCAGGTCAGATTTATAAGGGGAAGTGTTATGGTTACATCGAACCTCACGCAAGGTCTGACAATGGCTGATTTTTCTAATGCTGTTGTGCGTGCTTTTATTGATATTACTATTATTGGCGGGATTTACTTTTTCCTTTGTAGCTTCAATGGTGAGCCTTCAATCGGTGTTTACCTTCTTATTTATCCACTGATTGCTACTATTACAATTTCTTTTGAAATTATCCTTGATAATATCAACGCTTCTTCTGATGAACTTACTCACAAGACGATGTCATATGACATTGAAAAATCAGACATTATGAAAAGAAGGAGTGAAAGTGTTTATCGGTTATGGGGTATGATTAGTCTTTATGCTCTCCTGTTTTATATTATATTAACCCTTCCTTTTTATTTTTTATTACAGTTCTTTTCTCTGTCATCACAAATTAATATCTGGTTGTCACTAATTTTTAGTTTTTTATTGGTATTGTTTTCAGGGTGTTTCATTGTATCCAGAATAAAGTATTACGCAGTTGAGTTATATAAAAAACGATTTTTATTGAAAAAAATGGCAGTCAAAAAAGAAGACAGTGACACACATATAATATTTAATTATTTTTTACCTTGGTCAATTATTACTGCTGTAATTGCAGGTTTGCTGGCATATGGTTATTTTCGGCAAGAGAGCGGTAACTTTACCGATGTTATTACAGTTTCGGTGGCGGCTTTTAGTGCAGGAGGTACATCTTATATTATTTCTCTATGGATAGCTTATGTGACACAGAAACAAACTATTATTGATATCAAAGCAAACTTATTACAGTTTGACGAAGATGATAAACTTGATGAAAATTCAATGTATTATCTAATCCACGTCTTTAGTGGATGTGTCATCGCATTCATCTTTATTGCGACTAAATTTTTATCTATAGAACATTTTTCTCCAATACAAATAACGATTATTGAAACTGTTGTGGGTGCTTTATCCGGCATCGTAGGTTCATTAGCAGGTTTATTAAGAGGGAGAACTAAAGTTTTATCTCAAAAAGTTAAGCCATATTCCTGACAGTAGATAATAGTAAAAACATTCAAGGCAGTGCATTAAATATGTACTGAGTATGGGATTGTTTTATTCAAAACGCGAGGAATGTATGTCCAGGACATATTTTTTGCATGATAGAAAAATTAGTGGAGATATTGCGATCGTCGGGATGGCAACCCATTTCCCGGATGCACCAAATTTATATAAATTCTGGGAAAATATCATAGGCAAAAAGGATTCGCTGCTCGATATCACTGAGGTGTCAAAAGAAGAATATTGGAAAAAAGACGACTTTTACCATCCAGATCCGGCTGCTGCTGATAAAACTTATAGTTACCGTGCCGGCTTTGTGCCAGCCATCGATTTTGACCCGGTAGAGTTCAAGATCCCGCCTGCAATTCTCGATTCGCTCAGTACAGCTCAGTTATTCGCTCTGTATGTTGCCAAACAGGCAATGGAGGATGCCGGTTTACTGATTCATCAAAACAGCAAAGTGAATCGTGATCATATTGGTGTGATTTTAGGTGGTGGCGGTAACGGTAATACTTCCTTCTCGCTGGCAGCCCGTCAACAGGCACCTTACCTGCGTGAAATCATGATGAAATCAGGTCTTTCCGCAGAGGTCGCAGACGACATTATTGAACGAGCGCACGGAATGTACCTTGAATGGAATGAAGACAGCTTTCCGGGGTTTTTGGGTAATGTTGCCTGTGGCAGGATCGCCAGTTATTTTGATCTTGGCGGCACATCCTATATGGTGGATGCGGCTTGTGCCAGCAGCCTTGCCGCCATCAAAGCCGCGATAGGTGAATTACAATCCGGTAGTTGTGATGCCGTCTTAACCGGGGGCGTCAATCTGGAAAACTCGGTTTTTTCGTTTCTGTGTTTTAGTAAAACCCCTGCATTATCAATAAATAACGTATCCAGACCGTTCGATCAGAGTGCTGATGGCATGATGTTGGGGGATGGCGTGGGAATGCTGGTGTTGAAGCGTCTTGAAGATGCCGAACTGGATGGCGATAAAATCTATGCCGTTATCAAATCCGTTGAAGCCTCCAGCGATGGCCGGGCAAAGAGTATTTTTGCCCCTCGTCTGGAAGGTCAGGTAAAAGCACTGAAACGGGCTTATGCCAGTGCAGGTGTTATGCCGAGTGATATTCAACTGGTTGAAGCACACGGTACAGGGACCGCTTCCGGTGATGATACCGAACTGAAGAGCCTGCATGCTGTTTTTGGTGAATGCTCACTTCCTCCGAAATCGGTGGCAATCGGCAGCATCAAATCTCAGATAGGACATACCCGTTGTGCAGCAGGTGCTGCTTCTATGATTAAAGTGGCACTGGCGTTACACCATAAGGTATTGCCGCCCACAATCAATGTGAAGAAGCCCACAGATTTATTGTTGTCAGAAACCACTCCTTTTTATGTTAACAGTGAGGCCCGGCCGTGGTTACGTTCAACCGGTGATGCACCGCGCCGCGCCGCACTGAGTGCGTTTGGCTTTGGTGGAACTAACTTTCACGCCATTCTGGAAGAGTATAAAAGACAGACGAACGGGCGTTACCGATTGAATGAATCGCCCTGGATTATGTTATTCAAAGGCGAAAATCCTACGGAATTACTTTCACAGTGTGAAGCCGCGTTATCCTGTTTTACCGCAGATTCGGCGGAAAATGCCATCCGACGTCATATTGAACAGCAGGATATTGATAATTTACAGCCGCATCAGGCCAGAATATTGCTCGTCTCTCAGTCCGCAGAACAAACAGCGGAATTACTCTCTGTTGCGATCCGCCAGTTACAAAAGAACACTGCCAGTGGCTGGGAACATCCACGGGGGATCTATTATCAGCCAGAGGGAAAAGTGTTGGATGGCAGGATTGTTGCTTTGTTTCCGGGGCAGGGTTCGCAATATATCAATATGGCGCGGGAAATAGCCAATGACTACCCTGAAATGCGTCAGGCGCTCGAAGCCCTTGATGATGTTGCCATCAGGGAATCAGGCCATACACTTTCGCCGCTGATTTATCCCGTCCCGGCATTTTCAGAGGAAGAATATACAAAACAGCAGCAACGGCTGACAGAGACTGCTAATGCCCAGCCAGCACTGGGGGCAGTCAGTGCCGGTTATTTCGATATATTGAAAAACAGAGGATTCAGGCCAGATTTTGTTGCTGGTCACAGTTATGGTGAAGTGACAGCACTCTGGGCCGCTGGTGTGCTTTCCGGAAAAGATTTTTATCGTGTTTCCCTTGCAAGAGGAAGAGCGGCAGCCTCAGCCAGTCAGTGCAATGGTGTCGGTTATGATGCCGGTGCGATGCTGGCAGCTTCATTGACCCACGCACAGCGGGAAAAAATTCTGCAACGTTATGCAGACATTATCATTGCTAATGATAACTCGGAACAGCAGGTGGTTTTCGGCGGCGCAACCAGCCAGATTGACCGGCTGTATGATGAGTTGAAAAAACAGGGCATTCATTGCCGGATATTGCCGGTATCCGCTGCTTTCCATACCCAATTTATCCAGTCGGCTTATCAGCCTTACCGTGAATTCCTGGCTGATATCAACTTTCAGTTGCCGGAATGCAGATTATTCTCCAGTGCAACGGCAGAGTCTTATGGTAATTCAAGCGGAATGATCAGGGAGTTGCTGGCAGAGCAGCTGATAAAACCGGTTAAATTCCGCCAGACCATCGAAGCAATCTATCAGCAGGGCGGGCGTTTATTTATTGAATTCGGGCCAAAAGGCGTTTTAGGTAAATTAGTGTCCGATATTCTGAAAACACGGGAACACACTGTCATTTCTGTCAATCCCAGTGATAAAGGCGAAGAACGATTGCAGCTGGCCCGTGCTCAGGCTCGATTATTGGCTGAAGGTGTCAGCTTACGGGATATAAACCAGCACGTCCGTACCCCGCCACTGGAGGATAACGGCAACAAGCGTCTGACATTCAGATTAAGCGGTGGTTTCTTCTTATCTGAAAAAAATAAAGCACGACGCCGACATGCCCTGCGGGATGGGGATCATACCGTTGTTGAGAAGTTTATCGCCAGCTTATCGCCAGTACCGACAGAATCTTTACCAGAAACAGGTTCTTTATCAGAAACAGGCTCTTTATCAGAAACAGGCTCTTTATCAGAAACCGACTCTATCCAACAGCATGAACTTACAATTATTCAAAAACGAGATAACCCTATGGAACAGAATAATAAGATGAGTGAAAACCAAACGGCGGATACATTAAACGGGGATACATTAAGTGGATTGTTACAGGCTCAGCAGGTAATGAGCCAACTACACCAACAGTTTCAGACAAACCAGCAGGAGTACATTCAGTTGTTAAGAATGTTGCTGGAGAATCAGTATAGCCTGTTGGAAAATTGCCGTGATCATCAGAACCTGCCCGCGATGCTCTCCAGTCTGAGCCAGAGCGTTCAGTTGCTTGATAAAAATCTTGAGTTGTACCATACCAACCACGAACGTTATTTTATGACGCAACAGAGTCTGTTCCAACCCGGGCAGGCTGTTCCAGTGATGTCTGCAATCAACCGCCCGACTCAACCTGCTGCTGAATATTCTGCGCCACTTTCTGTACCGGTAAAAGCTGTATCGGCAGAAGCTGTACCAACAAAAGCGGTATCGGTTAGCGTTGTCGAACCCATTTCTCCTGTTTCTGTAGCCGTACCGGATTTCCAGCCGACAGAAAAAAGAGAGGAGGTTGCGGCTGTACGTCCAGTGATACCGACACCGGCAAAAGAGGAAGTCAGTGCGCAGGAAAGAAAAATAGATCCTGAAACAGAAAAGCTGATTAAGCGTCTTGAACAGATCACCGAAGAAAACATTATCAGCCAGCTGCTCAATATTGTCAGTGAAAAAACAGGTTATCCACCGGAGATGATCAGCCCGGAAATGGATCTGGAGGCCGATTTGGGGATTGATTCCATCAAACGACTGGAAATTTTCGGTGCCATGTTTGATGTATTCTCAGCAAATCTGGAGCTGTATGGTGAAACATCGAGAAATAAAGATATAGAAAATTTTGAAGTCGATTCGTTAAGTACTCTTGCCAAAATGAGTGGCTTCTTCAGACAGATGGTCGATGAGGCAATCAGTGCCTTGTATCACAAAGAAAGCGACCACAATAAAAGCGCGCCTGAATCAGGGCAGGCATCCCCCTCATCATTACCACCAATAGAAAAATCCCGCGCAGAAAGTTATGTAGCCGAAAACCGTGTTTCCGAAAACCGTGTTTCCGAAAACAATGTTTCTGAAAATCGTGCTGTTGAAAACCAGTATTCACCTCTGGGGTTTGTCACATCAACCATGTCTCCGGCTGTAGGTAATGACGTAAAAAAGCCATTGGCTGAATCGCAACAGGAAATTACTTCTGCGGTTCAGCCTGAACTGAATCATGGCCTTGCACTGAATAAAGAAGGCAGAGATAAATTATTTGAGAACTCGCCTGTTTCCCGCTTTGCGGTGGTGAAACAAATGTTGCCGATAACGGAGCGTTTACAGAGAGTCTTTTCGTCTCCGAAACGCTGGCTGGTGGTTGATGAGGGAACAACCAGTGTGAATGCGGTTGTGGAAACACTGAATAATCTGGGGCAACAGGTTGTTGTTATGTCGCTGTGGCGGGATCAGTCCGTAATGGGAAATGAGTCTGCACTGAATGCCACGCTGAGCGATATTAAACAGCAATATGGGGCTATTGAAGGCGTTATTTACCTGCAAGCGGCGAAGCAGGCGGTTAAGACACTGACAGAAGTGTTCAATGAGCGGGATTATCGCTCAGTTGAAACCATTTTTCTGTTGGCGAAATGTCTGCAAAGCAGTCTTACCCGTGACGGGAAACTGCCGGGATACTTTATGGTGATTATGCGGGGTGATGGTGAATTACTGACCTCCGGCCGTGAGTATTTACCGATTGTTTCAGCGGGTATCACCGGGCTGACAAAGTCGTTGAATATTGAATGGAGTAATGTCTTCTGCCGCACAGTGGACATTGATGCCAGCGTTAACGACAACGATGTTGCAAGGATGGTGATAGAAGAGCTTCAGGACAGCCGGACGGATGTAGCAGAAATCGGGCGCGGTGTGAATGGTGAACGCATGACCTTAGCGCTGACAGAAGAAAGAACATTACCGGCAGCACCGGATATGCGGGTCAGTAATCGTGATGTACTGGTCGTGACAGGAGGTGCCCGTGGCATTACTGCACACTGTGTGATTGAGCTGGCAAAACAGAGTTGCGCAGCTTTTATTCTGCTCGGACGTACCGACATTACTGCGCCGTTACCGGCATGGTCAGCAGGTAAAACAACACTGGCTGAACGTAGGGCGGCGGCTATTGATTACCTGAAAAGTCAGGGGATTCAGCCGACACCGGTTAAAGTGAGCAGCATGTTAAATCCTCTGATCCATATTGATGAAATCAATGCCACTGTGGAGGCGATCAGGCAGACAGGCTCCAGAGCAATATATCTGCATTGTGATATCACTGTGCCGGAACAGGTAAAGGTGGTACTGGCAAAAGCACAACGACCATTTGGGCCGATAACGGGTTTGATCCACGGAGCCGGTAATCTGGCAGATAAGCGTATTGAAAAGAAAACGCTGGCGGATTTACATTCAGTTTTTCATACCAAAGTCAGAGGGTTGGAAAATGTGTGTCGCGGATTAGATTGTGAAAACCTGCGCCATATTATTCTGTTTTCATCAGTTTCCGGCTTCTTTGGTAATGCGGGACAAACAGATTATTCACTGGCAAACGAAGTACTGAACAAATTTGTCTGGCTGCCTTTCAAAGGTAATAACAAGGAAAACAGACAGGTAGTCCGTTCAGTGAACTGGGGGCCGTGGGATGGCGGTATGGTCAGTGATGTTCTGAAGCGGGCGTATGAAGCTCAGAATATGGTGATTATCCCGCTTGAAGAAGGAGCACAACGCTTTGTCAGTGAATTCTGTGATACCCGCTCGCGCCAAATTACGATTGGCGGGAAAACATATATGGCTCCGAAAAAACGAAGCTGAATAATAAAAAATAATTACGCCTTATAAATATTGCTGAAGCACCATTATATTAAGGAGTCTCTCCTTTATGGAACATATTGCAATTGTTGGGATCGGGTGTTTATTTCCCGGAGCAGATACCCCGGAAAAATATTGGGATAATCTTTTACAGGAAAAAGAGGGTTCCACACCGTTATCGGCACTGGAATTAGGGGTTGATCCGAGTTGTTATTATTCTCCGGTTGCCGGAAAACCTGACACAATTAATTATATTAATAATGGACATGTCCGTGATTTTCATTTCAACGGTAAAGGTTATAACTTACCGGAAGAAGAATTAAACACGCTGGATAATCTATTTAAATGGACAATCTATGCCGCAGATCAGGCATTAAATGACAGCGGTTATCGCCGGAATGAAAATATATTACAAAAAACGGGATTAATTCTCGGTAATATTGCTATGCCGACGCATTCCACGAAACAATTAATTAATCCGTTCTATCACCAAATATTACAACCTTATATTCAAAAATTAATTGGACGACCGGATTTCCGGTTTGATCAATTCTGGCCACAAGCAGCTCATTCTGAGCAGAATTTAATGACTGGCGGACACAATGCCACCATTGCTGCGCTGGCGCTTGGATTGGCGGGGCCTCGTTATTGTCTTGATGCTGCCTGTGCATCGGCACTGTATGCCATTCAACTGGGAGCCGATTATCTTCTCAGTCACAAGGCAGATATGATGCTGGTCGGGTCGATTTGCTGTACCGATCATATCTACATTGACCACGGATTTAATATCTTGCAGGTTTTCCCCGAAAAAGGTGATTCCATTCCTTTTGATAAATCGTCCAAAGGGGTCAAAGCCGGTGAAGGGGTCGGCATTGTTGCAATTAAGCGTTATGCCGATGCTGTCCGTGATAACGATAAAATCTATGGCATCGTTGAATCTATTGGCCTGTCTAACGATGCAGGTACGAAACATTTGTTAGTTCCCGATCAGCAAGGACAGCACATTGCACTGGAACGCGCCTATCAGAATAGCCCACGGGATATTGATTACATTGAGTGCCATGCAACGGGAACCAATATTGGCGATCAGACCGAATTATCCACTATCGAAACTTTTTTTGGTGAGCCTGCCTGTAGCGAGCAACACCATGATGAGCAAAGCAAGATCCCATTAGTGGGGGCGAACAAAGTCATCAATGGACATATGCTCACAGCATCCGGTATGGGCAGCCTGCTGAAAGTATTGCTAGCGATGCAGCATAACCTGATCCCTGCCACACCCCGCGTCAATCAGTTAGTTACGACCCCCAAAGGCAAGCTCAATATCGACCATATTGTGCGGGAAGCAAGACCCTGGCCCGTGAGTCAGCGTCCCAAACGAGCCGGTATTAATGCTTTTGGTTTTGGCGGTGTTAACGGTCATATGGTGGTGAGTGAAGATACTCCAGAACGGCGTGCAGCTTGTAGACGCACTCAACCGGAAAAAGTGCCGTCAGAAAAAATGCAGAAAAGTGAGCGGCTGGCCATTGTTGGTATTGGCGTTCATCTGGCGAAGACGGAAGATAACCAGACACTGGATCAGGCGTTACAACAAGGCACTCAGCATTTTTATCCTTTGCCGAAAACACGCTGGATTGGCATGGAAAAACGCCCTGATGTTCTGGCAATGCGGGGGATCAGCCAGCCACCGTTAGGTGCTTACATCGAAACTTTTGCATTTGACTGTCAGAAGTTCAGATTGCCGCCCAATGTCGTCGGAGCGCATTTAAGTTGCCACCTGTTCTTACTTCCTATCGCGGAACGTGCTTTTCTTGATGCGGGTTATCTGCTGGATGGCAGCAAACGCAATATTGCTGTTATTGTCACTGGCGGCATTGACTATAGCTGCCTGCGTTATCAGGTACGTAATGAAATTAGCTGGCAACTGAAAAAAAGCCTCAGCAATTGCGGTATTGAATTGTCGGAAGAAGATAGTGCTGTTTTGCAGGAAATCGTTAAAGACAGCCTGTTTCCGCAACCTTACCCCGAAGGTATTACGGGGGGGATAGGTAATATTGCAGCAAGTCGTCTGGCAGCCTATCTGAAGCTGAATGGCCCGGCATTTACGCTCTACGGTGAAGAGAGTTCTCCGTTTAAGGCGCTGGAGCTGGCTCAGTTTATGCTGACCAGACAACATGTGGATGCAGTGATGATTGTCGGTGCCAGTTTCAGCGGTAGTCTGGAAAATGTGCTGTGGGATCATCAGTCCGAACATGGCAACCAGAGAGTCGGAGATGGCGGTGGCGCGATTGTTCTCAAACGTGAACGGGATGCTATCAGCGACAATACCCCGATTTATGCCCTGTTGGATGGTATCGGCACCTGTCATATTCCGGGGCGTTCTATTGACTTTACAGCCAGTGATCTCAAAGCGAGTGAAGAGGCTATGGTGGCAGCAGCCCGATCAAGCCTGAACGCAGCCGGTTGTAGCGCAGATCAGATTGACTACATCGAACTGCATGCAGGCGGAAAATCAGGGGAAATTGCGACCGAATTATCGGCCCTCGGGCGGGTCTATGGTACGACAAGCGGGAAACCAGAGGTTGCCATTGGGACTCTGAAAGCCAATTTCGGCCACTTGTCTGCCACTGCGGGGCTGCTCAGTATTATCAAATCAGCGTTGCAACTGGCACAGCGGTATCTGCCGGTATTGCCGGATTACCCCCATCGTCAGATGCTGGCACATTATGCAGCGGGAAAATTCCGCTTACCGACACAGACTCAGGTCTGGCCTGCTCCGACTAAAGCGCCGCGCCGCGCTGCTGTCAGCCATGTAGGTATTGATCGGTCTTACAACCATGTGATTTTCAGTGAATCCCAGCACGGAAAACGTGCGCGTCCAACCGGCCTTCCGGTGCCGGAGCAATCCGGCCTGAAAGTGACGGTCTATACTGCGAGAGAAAAAACGGTAGAGGAATTTATTCTCAATACAGAGACAATGGCGCGTTTCGCACCGATTGCCACGGTTGCCGCATCACCGTCTGTCTCGCGGAATACAATTCCCCAATCGCTGGAAGTCAGCCATTTTATCCGCAATGCCAATACCCAACTACGTTATCTGCAACTGGAACAGACGTTTTACCAATTGATAAAACAGCATCTGACACAATTTTCCGTTCCGAAAATAGCGGCGGCCATTTCTCCCGTTATTTCTGATGAACCCGTTATTTTTAACGAACAACAGTTACTGGAATTGACCGACGGTAGCGTAGAGAAAATTCTGGGTGCTGATTATGCCGAAGTGGACAGCTATCTGATCCGCACCCGTATGCCGTCGCCACCGTTTATGTTTGTTTCCCGCATTACGGGTCTTTCTGCCGTGAAAGGCAAACTGGAGCCATGTTATATCGAGTGGGAATACGACATTCCTGAGAATGCGTGGTATGCGGTAGATGGTCGGGTTCCTTCCTTCGTTGCTCTGGAATCATCCCACGCGATGATCGTGGCATTTACTGTCATTGGCTGCGACATGATGTTCAAAGGGCAGCTTTGCTACCGTGCCGTGGATTGTAACACGACAATTTACAGCGAAATGCCGAGGGCAGGCGAAGTTCTGCGCGGAAGGGTCAATATCACCTCTGTCATGCGGGTAGGCGGCCGTTTTCTGGCAAATTATGAATACTTCTGTTACGTGGGGGAGCGTCTGGTATTCCGGTTAGCCGCCACATCAGGTTTCTTTAGCCGCAAAGAAATTGAAAAAGCGGGAGACTTTGATACCAGAGCCTATTTTGTCAAAGACAAAGCCAAAGTTACCGGAGAAGTCGTTACCGGTAACGTCAAAGGGCTGTTGCACTGTTCCCGGACAACATTTACCGAACAGGACATCATTCGTGTGATGAAAGGTGATCTGGCTGCCTGTTTCGGTTCTCAGTACGGTCACATGCATAACAACAATCTGTGTACGCCGGATACCCGCATGTTAAGCCGGATCTTGAGTGTTAACACCACGGGCGGTGAGTTTGGTCTGGGGCAGATCATCGGTGAGTTTGATATCGATCCTGAGCATTGGGCATTCAGGGCTCATTTCAAAAATGATCCGGTGATGCCCGGAACATTGCTGGTGGAAGGTTCGGAACAGTTAATGAAATTCTATCTGTTCTATCTTGGATTACATTCCCTGCCGGATATGGAAGCACAGACCCTGACCAACCATACAACCAGTGCCAAATTCCGTGGTGAAGTGAAATGTGAGCGGAGTGCGCTGCAATACCGGCTGACCTGTAAATCCATTGATGCCCGTTATGACGAAACCGTTAACGGAGCAACAAAGAATAACCAATTGCAATCGATCACGCTGTTTTTCATCGCGGAAACCCTTTATCGCGGCAATGTTGTGGGTATCAGTGACAACATGGGGGTGAAATACATCCGTCGTCAACTCCGGCAAGCGACAGGGGCTGATTCAGGGGCAGATAGCGCAGTTCAGGAACAGGGAGTTTCAGAATGAATCAGGCAAAAGCACATTTGTCGGCAATAACCGCAGGCAGCTTGGGTGATGCCGCTTTCAGGGCGGATTATGGCGTGGATTACGCCTATTATGTTGGCGCAATGGCGAACGGTATTCACTCCGAAGAGATGGTCATTGCATTAGGCAGTCAGCGCATTCTGGGGATCTTCGGTTCCGGTGGCTTGCATATTCCACGGATCGCAGAAGCCATTTCACGTATCCGGCAGGTATTACCGGAAGGGCCGTTCGGGGTCAATTTACTGCATAACCCCGGCAACCCTGAGTGGGAAATGGCCTGTGTTCGTTTGTGTATAGAAAATCAGGTTCGGGTCATTGAAGCCTCGGCCTATATCAATCTCAGTCCGGCACTGGTTTATTACCGTGCCAGTGGGCTGGCTCAACAGCCTGATGGCACAATTCTGCGCCGCCACCGCCTGATTGCCAAAGTCTCCCGCAGGGAAGTGGCACAGCATTTCCTGTGTCCGCCACCTGAAAACCTGCTGCAAAAATTGCTGACAGACGGGCTTATCACGGCTGAACAGGCAGAACTGGCACGACAGGTTTCAATGGCCGATGACATCACGGTAGAGGGTGATTCCGGCGGACATACCGATCAGGGCGTGCTGGCCTGTATTTTCCGCTCGGTTGTGCATCTGCGGGATGAAATCGCAGTTAAAAGCCCGATTCAGGATCAGAACCGCTATCAGGTTCGGATTGGTGCAGCGGGAGGGCTGGGAACCCCTCATGCGATTCTGGCGGCTTTTGCACTGGGAGCGGCTTATGTCGTGACCGGTTCAGTTAACCAGAGCTGTGTGGAGGCGGGCACTTCCGCCGCCGTGAAAAAAATGTTGGGACAAGCCCGCATCAGTGATGTTGCCACGGCACCATCAGCAGATATGTTTGAACTGGGCGCTAAAGTGCAGGTTTTGAAACAGGGCAGCATGTATGCCGTGCGCGCTCAGAAGCTGTACAACCTGTATAAGCAGTACGACAGTCTGGATGATCTGCCGGAACAAGAAATTACCCTGTTGGAAAAACAGGTATTTCATCAGCCTCTGGCAGCGATCTGGCAGCAAACCATCAGCTATTTCCACACGCTCAACCAGCCTGACACCATTACCAAAGCCGAAAAACAGCCGAAGAAAAAAATGGCACTGATATTCCAGTGGTATCTCGGTCAATCCTCCCGCTGGGCGATTACCGGTGATCCTGCGCGTAATATGGATTATCAAATCTGGTGCGGTTCGGCAATGGGAGCCATGAACGAGTGGCTGAAAGGCACACCTTTTGAAGCGGTTGAAAACAGGCGTGTCAGTGATATCGCCAGATTGCTGATGGACGGTGCCGCCTCTCTTGCCCGTACCGCATTACTTGAATTACTCAACGTTGTTTCTCCTGAAAATAGCGTTTTTCCTGAACATATTGATTCCCCTGAACAAAAACAAGAATCCGACCAAAAACCAAAGGTGAGGAGTAAAGAATCTATGGATGCTTCAACAAAACTCTGTCTGGATAATTCAAAAGGCTTTTATAAAAAATGCTGGGATTTGATGCCCGGCGGGTCACACTATAACTTTGGTGATCCTGAGCGTCCGCTGGTTATACCGTTTAATCGCGGTGACAAATCCCGTGTGTGGGATCTGGATGGAAATGAGCATCTGGATTTGTTCTGTAAATTCGGTGCATTACTGGTCGGACACCACAATGAGGCTTACAACAGCTCATTGATCGAATACATGAATAAAGTCACTTCTGTTGACACCTGTGATTTGGAAGTCGGCGTTTGTGAAACGATGGTGAAACATATTCCCTGTGCCGAAATGGTGCGTTTCTGCCTGAGCGGAACGGAGGCGGTCCAGAATGCGCTGCGCCTTGCCCGTGCTTTTACCGGTAAAAACCGCTTTATCCGTTTTCATGGCCATTATCATGGCAATGCAGACAATATCATGGGCTGGCGCAAGAAGCAGGATCTGACGTATCCGGTGCCGGAGCAGTTTAGTGGTGACTTGTTGGATACGCTGGGACGTGATCCTAACGTCATTACCGATCAATCTTTTATGTTGCCGTGGAATGACATTGATATTCTGACTGAGACTGTCGAGCGCTATCACGATGAAATTGGCGCTGTGCTGATGGAACCGCTCTGTATTAATGGTGGCGGTATTTTCCCCGTTGAAGGTTATCTGGAAAAAACCAAAGCACTGTGTGAAAAATACAATATTGTGCTGATTTTCGACGAAATAATCACTGGTGTCCGTCTGGGGCTGGGAGGCGCGCAGAAAATACTGGGGGTTACTCCTCATCTGGCAACTTTCGGTAAAGCATTGGGCGGCGGCGCTTTGCCAATCTCGGCCATTGCCGGACGTCGTGACATCATGAACCTCTATACCCGTGGTAAAGTTATTCACGCAGGGACTTTCAACGGCTATCCGCTCGGACTGGCCGCCATTCAGACCACATTCAGACTTATTGAGCAGGACCCCGGCTGTTATGACCGCATGGGCGACATCATGCGCCAGATTTCCAATGTATTTGTGAAAGCGGCAAAAGCGGTTGATTTACCGCTGGTGGTACAGGGTATGCCGACCGCATTGGTTTATCACTCTCAGGACACTCCTGTCATGTCTACGGAAGGTTACAGCGATAAAGTTAAATTCTGCGACATTATCATCCGTGAAATTGCCAAACGTTATGGAATTCAGTTCTCGCCACTGTCGCGCATGTATCCCAACCTGCTGATGTCACAGGATGATGTGCGTTTCTTTGAAGAACGGATCTTCGATGCAATGGAAAACGTCCGCAAAGTCATTGATATCGCGTTTAAAGAAGGAACGGGCAGATGAGTCGGCAAATCGCTGTTGTCACCGGGGCGGCAGGGGGATTCGGCACTGCGATCAGCAAGACTTTGCTGGATCTGGGGTATCTGGTGGCTGCAACGGATATCTGCATACAAAAACTGATGCTTCTGGAAGAACGCCTCGGACAACCGGAATCCCTTGCGATTTTTGAGATGGATGTGACTGATGCTGTCTCTGTTGAGCAGGCGGCACAACAGATCACTAAAACATTCGGCAGAACAATCGCCGTACTGGTGAACAATGCCGGCATTATTCACCGGACTTTCTGCCTGTCCGGTAAAGGATTGCCGGAGGCCGCCAAAGTGATCGACGTTAACCTGACCGGGGCTTTCAACTGTACCTCAACATTTGTTCGTTACATGGCGGAGCAGAGATATGGACGCATTATCAATATTGCCTCTATTGCCGGTATTTGGGGGGCAGCGGGCGGCGCTGCCTATGGCGCATCAAAAGCGGGGCTGATTTCTGCCACAGAATCTTGGGGGCGTGAGCTTGGCCCCCTGAATATCAGTGTGACAGCGATTGCGCCGGGCGTCTGTAAAACCGACATGCTGGAGCAGTTTGTCAATTCAGCACCGATGGAATCAGCGGCGGAAGATAAGATTGTGCGCTCCATTGTTCCGGTCGGACGCTGGGGAACATCCGATGATGTGGCAGAAGTTGTCGGATTTCTGGCGAACTGTAAAACCAATTATCTCAATAGCGCTGTGATCCCGCTGGATGGCGGGATGCGGGTCGGCACTTTATAAGATAAACCAACCATAAGCTAAACCGAGAAAGAGGGAAGGGGATGAGTATGCTTCAGTACACCAACAAGTCTATCAGAAACATCCTGATAACCGGTGCAACAGGTGTTATGGGAGGACGGATTTTACTTGAAATCCTGACGACAACAGATGCGAATGTTTATTGCCTGATAAGAGCTGAAAATAATCAACAGGCACGGGAACGTCTGGAAGGCTTTTTGTTCACCTACGATAAGGAACAGCAATGCCGGGACAGCGTTCAGCGCATTATTCCTGTATTAGGTGACATTACGGAAACAAATCTTGGGCTGACAGAAGATATTTACTCTGAGCTGACCGCTAATATTGATCGGGTGATCCATTGTGCGGCATTGACTAATTTGGTGGCGTCCTATAGCCGGCTGGCTGCTGTTAATGTGACGGGAACCCAGCATGTCATTGAGTTCTGCCTGCGGGGCGATATTCCCATGCTCTATACCTCCAGTTTCAGCATGGTGGGTGATTTTCTGTATCGCAAAGGTTTTGTCCTGCACGAAACGGATTTGGATGTGGGGCAGCGGTTCGATGACATGGATTATGAACGCACCAAATTTGAATCTGAACAGGTTGTTCATCGTGCGGGTGAAAGAGGGCTTAAATGGGTAATTGTGCGTCCGGGCAATATCTGGGGTGACAGCACCGATGGCAGCTATCCATTGAGAAATGCCAGGGTCAAAGGCATCTATTACGAAATGATCAGGGCACTGGTGGAGACCGGACTGACTTTCAGTTCGACAGAAGATTTTGATATCTCTCCCGTTGACTATGTTGCGAAAGCCTCTTTGTACGCCATTTGTGATATCGAAAAATTTAATGGCACTACCCTGCATCTGACAACACCTAATCCGTTGACTTTCAACGGCATCACTTCTCTGTTGCGGGAATTCGGCTACCGCATTGAAACCATTGACAATGACACTTATATGGAAGCGCTGGCGCAGAGTTGTCTGTATCTCAACGGACAGCCTTATCGTTCCGTTTTTACCGATATTCTGGCGCTGGTTCATAACAGTCTGGAAATGAGCGAAAGCGCGAAATTTGCCACAGAGATAACCGCCAATTTGCTCAGCGGCAGCGGTATCCAGTGCCCGCCATCGGATAAAAAACTGCTTTTCTGCTATTTCAACTACCTGATTGAGAGTGGATTTATTCCGCCTCCTCAACAACAGGGAGAAAAGGCGGAAATCCGCAAACTGTCGGCACAGAGCGGGTATATGGAGTCGTTGTTTGATGCTGATTTATAGATATCCCCGTCGTCTTTCAAGCAACTCGAAATCCATTGGATATATGCCGGAAAATTTTAATAAAAAAATATTGAACGGAGTCTGTAATGATTGAACAAAATCTCAGAGTAACGTTGGTTCAAACTGATTTAGTTTGGGAGAACGCGGCAAAAAACCGTGAACATATTGAGCATCACATTGAACAGATAACTGACAGTGATCTGATCATTCTGCCGGAGATGTTCACGACCGGATTCAGTATGAAGCCACAAGCCATTGCTGAAACGATGGATGGGCCGAGCATTCAGTGGATGCAAAGACAGGCGGCGGCAAAAAACTGTGCCATCGTCGGCAGTATGATCATCACCGAAAATCAGCATTTCTATAACCGTCTTTTATGGGTGAATGCAGATGGCTCTATCGCCCATTATGACAAAAAGCACCTTTTCACTTTCGCTCACGAAGATCGCGAATATACCGCAGGCAATACCCCGCTGATTGTTGATTTCAAAGGATGGAAAATCGCAGCATTTATCTGTTATGACCTGCGTTTTCCGGTTTGGTCACGCAATCTCAATGAACGTTATGATGCTGCGCTCTATATCGCCAGTTGGCCAGCCAGACGCTCACTTCACTGGCGCACTCTGTTACAGGCCCGTGCAATTGAAAACCAGAGTTATGTCATCGGGGTGAATCGGGTCGGGCAGGATGGGAATCAGCTCGACTACACGGGCGACTCAATGCTGATTGAGCCACTGGGAGAAATCCTGCTGCACGAGAGGGAATGCGAGGCAGTGAAAACCATGACTCTCTCGCTTGCTCATGTGCGGGATACCAGAGAACGCTTTCCTTTCCTGAAAGATGCCGATCCATTTGCTTTGTAAGCGTCATGTTAAAGGAACAGCTTTAAATCACAGTAAGGGTAAATTGAAGGAAGATGGCGAATGGTGATTTCAACTGAATTTGAGCAAATTGTTGCACGTTTCCCGGAAAATATCGCAGTGACACAAGGCAATGAAAAACTGACTTATTGCACTTTGTCAGAACGTGTTACTGCACTCAGCCGTGTACTGTACCTTCAGGATCAACATGGTCAGGCTGGCAATCAGCATGTCATGACTCATCCGCCTGTCATGGCTAATCAGTTTGTCATAACGCTGATGGAAGAGGGGATTTCTCTGATAACAGCGGCCTTAGCCATCATGAAAGCAGGCAAAGTGTTTGTGCCATTGTCGCCCAAACTGCCGGAACAGCGTCTTGCCACCTTGCTGGCTCAATTTCGTGGTGCAACAATTGTTACCTGCCGTCAGTGGCTGCCATTGTTAGAACATCTGTCAGAAGATTACTCGCTGGTGCTGGCTGATGAAGTTCAGGATCACCCTTTAATCACATCGTCATTGATGCCCGCATGGGTGGAAAAAGTACATAATCTGGCTTATGTCTACTTTACATCCGGCTCTACCGGAAAACCCAAAGCGATATTGGGACGCGAAGACAGCTTATTGCATTTCATCCGTTGGGAAAGCCGTGAACTGAGTGTGACTCCCGCAGATAAAGTCAGCCAGTTGATCAATCAGATGTTCGATCCTTTCCTGCGTGACATGTTGCTGCCTTTGCTGAATGGTGCCACATTATGTATTCCCTCTTCCCTCGATATCCGTTACTCACCGCAGGAATTGCTCGGTTGGATAAGTGAGCAGAAAATCAGCATTACTCACCTTATTCCCTCTTTATTTCAGGTTCTGCTGGAATGCCCGCAATCCACTGATAGCCTGCGGTTCCTGCGCTATGCAGTACTATCCGGTGAACCGCTGAAAGGGTCGCTGGTGGATCTGTTTTATCAGAGTCAGTTGTCGTCTCCTCAACGACAGACACCCCAAATCATCAATTTGTACGGAACAACCGAAACCACACTGGCAAGCGTCTTTTATCGTGTTACGGAAAAAGATCTCCGGCAGCCGCTGATTCCGGCAGGTCAGCCCATCGACGATACCACCATTCTTGTGGTGGATGAGCAGGGTGTCAGTGTTCCGGCAGGCAGCGAAGGAGAAGTGTGGATCAGTACGGATTATATGAGCGCGGGCTATTTGTCTTCCAACGTCGGGTCTTCCAACGTCGGGTCTTCCAACGTCGGGTCTTCTGAAGCAGAAAATAACTCACGTTTTATGATAGCGAAGGAAGGAGAACTGGCCGGGCGGTCGGTTTACCGTACCGGTGATCTGGGGCGTATTGATGAACAGGGTAATTTGATTTTGCTTGGGCGGAATGATTTTCAGATCAAAATCAATGGGCAGCGCCTTGAAACGGCAGAAATTGAAAGTCTTCTTGAGCAGCATCCCGCTGTACAACAGGCTATTGTCAAGGCGTTTGAACAGTCACCAGAACAGTTATCAGAACAGCTCGCAGAATCCCCAAATAAACAGTCTCATCAACAAACAAAGCATGTCCGGCTGGTGGCTTTTGTTCGTCTGATCCCAGAAACAACGCTGACTGCGGCAGAATTAGATCATTACTTAGCGCCCAATCTGACAGCCGCTATGCGTCCCGCTGATTATCAGTTCCTGCCTCTGTTCCCGTTATTATCCAATGGCAAAATTGACCGCAAGGCGTTACAGCCGCCGGTTGTTCGTCAGACATACCCTAACCGGTCGGATGTTGCTGCTCCGCAAGGGGAGCTGGAAACCAGACTGGCGGCTATCTGGCAATCGTTGTTACAGATTGAACAAGTCGGGCGAGATGACAGTTTCTTTGCGCTGGGAGGCGATTCCTTACAGGCAATCCGCATGATTGCTCAGGTACGGCAACAAATGGGGCTGAGCCTTCGTTTTAGTGAACTGTTCCGGCAACCAACCCTTGCTCAGTGTGTTGAGATGATGAGTGCAGATAAACTCTCGCTGACTCAGGAACCGGACATAGCGGCAGGTTCGGATAGCGCCAGCTATGAACAGCAGGGTATTTATCTGAACCAACAAACGGCGCCTGACAGCCCGATGTACAACATGGTCTATGTTGCTCAATGGTCGGGCGCGCTGGATCATCAGCGGTTGCAGCAATCCCTTGATGCCTTGTTTGCCCGTTATGATGTGCTGAGAACCGGCTTTCTGATGCAGCAAGGGGAGATCATTGCACGGGTGGCTGAGTATCCGCCGGATAATCCGGTATTTGCCAGAATCATTTGGCAGGATCTGATTCAACATGGCGCGCAGGCGCAATTACATGCAGAAAACATTATCAATCGGTTTGCCTCTTTGCCCTTTGAGTTAACTCAGCCGCCACTGTTACGTATGGCAGGGCTGACGCTGCGACCCGATAGCCACCAAATTATACTGACATTCCATCATCTGATTGTGGATGAGGAATCTGTGAAACGGTTGTGGGATGAATTGCTGGAGAATTACAGCCTGCTGCAAAGGGGAAAAGCGCTGAATATTCAGCCTGCGCAGTATGGACAGCGGGAACATGTTCGTCTCCAGTATCAGCGGGTTAATGGAGAAAGGGGGATGGCAGCCCGTCAATACTGGCAAAACCAGCTAGCCGGAACCCTGCCGTTGCTGCAACTGCCCTATGATTTTCCGGTTCCTGCCGCCCGCAGTTATCAGGGGAAACGAGTGCCATTCTCTCTGCCCACGGCATTCTTGCAACAGCTTGAAAGCGTGGCTCATCAATATGGCATCACTCCTTATCTGATTTTACAGGCGGGATTTATTGCATTTCTGGCACGTTATTCACGTCAGAACGATATCCTGCTGGGAACACCCGTTTCCAACCGTCATTACAGTGAGCAGCAGCAGCCGATTGGTTTGTTACTCAATTTATTGGTGATGCGCAATCAGGTTGATATCAGCCAGCCATTCGAACAGTTACTGGAACAGGTCAAATCAACCTTTATTGATGCGATTGCTCATCAGGATATGCCATTCAGCCAACTGTTACCTTTATTGCAGGGATCACGCGATAGTACGGAAGATAATCATCATCCCGGAGTTTCTCCCCTGTTTCAGGTGCTGTTTACTTATCAGAATATCCCTGTTGTCAGCAAACGGATGGGGAGCGTACAACTTTCACCGTTACGTCAGTGGGATGTGCAAATTGCTAAATATGAGCTGGCACTGGAAATGTGGCAGGAAGAGGGGGAATTGCAGGGCATATTTCAGTATGCCGGGGATCGTTTCCTGTCAGGAACCATTGAACGGATGGCGGAAAACCTCTGCTATTTTCTGTCACAGTTGATTCATCAGCCACAGCAAACGATAGGGAAAATCCCGCTGCTCAGCCCAGCTCAACAGCAACAACTGGCCGAATGGAATCAGACCGAACAACCTTTCAGCGATAATATCGGCATTCACCAGCTTATTGAACGTCAGGTACAGCGTGTGCCTGATGTCATTGCCGTTGAGTTCGGTCAGCAATCACTGACTTATGCGGAGTTGGATCAGCGTGCCAACCAGATGGCTGATTTTCTGATCCAACAGGGGGTAGGGCCTGAAATTTGTGTCGGATTGAGTGTTGAGCGTTCAGCGGAGCTGGTGATCTGTTTTCTGGCGATTCTGAAAGCCGGTGGCGTTTATGTGCCGATTGATCCGGATTATCCGCTGGAGCGCAGCCGTTATGTGATTGAAGATGTCGGTTTGCACCTGTTGGTGACACAGGAAAAATTTATCTCACGCTATCAGGGATATAACCTGCCTTTATTCTCCATTGAAACGCTGATACCCCGATTATCAACATTCAGTGCTGCAAATCCACGGGTTGATGTCCGGCCTGAAAATACGGCTTATATCATCTATACATCCGGCTCAACCGGTAAACCTAAAGGTGTTCCTGTCCGGCACCGCAGCGTATGTAATCTGGCAGAAACGGAAATAGAATTTCTGGCAGTACCACCGGGCAGCCGGATACTCCAGTTTGCCTCTTTCAGTTTTGATACCTCGATCTGGGAAATCCTGATGGCGTTTTGTTCCGGCACAACGCTACTGATGGCTCCCCGTCTTGCCGTGATGCCCGGCCCTGATCTGCTGGAACAACTCATCATGCGGCGTGTCACTCATATCACGTTACCTGCTTCAGCACTGGCGGCACTACCTGAGGCGGATTTACCCGATTTGCAGGTACTGATGGTCGCCGGAGAAAACTGTGGGCTGGATTTGCTGCATAAATGGGGTAAAAACCGCCGTTTTATTAACTCCTATGGCCCGACGGAAGCCACTGTAGGCACAACCAATGCAGAACTGACGCCAGAGAGTGAGCAGATCCACATTGGTCGCCCAATTCCCAACTCTCAGGTCTGGATCATGGATGAATACGGTTCACTGTTACCGATTGGTGTTGCCGGTGAATTGTGTATCGGTGGTGTTGGTGTGGTGGCGGGTTATCTTCACCATCCTGAACTGACTGAACGCAGTTTTATCGCCGATCCATTCAGTTCCCGACCAGATGCCCGCCTTTATCGTACCGGTGATCTGGCGCGTTATCGGGCAGACGGCAACATTGATTATCTGGGGCGGATAGATCAGCAAATAAAAATCCGTGGTTATCGGGTAGAGCTCGGGGAAATTGAAAGTGCATTACGCCAGCATCCGGCTATTGCTGATGCGGTGGCAATGGTGCGGGAAGATTACCTGAATGCCAGTGCGATTGTCGCTTATATCCTCACTCAACCGAATACCCCGCTTGAACCATCGCAGATTGAGGTATATCTGGAGGGTTCGCTGCCGGAATTTATGCGTCCTTCCCGCTACGTCTTTCTGACTGAATTTCCCCGCCTGCCGAATAACAAAGTGGACAGAAAGCGCTTTCCCAAGCCGGTGCTCTCCAAAATACGGCAGGAAAGTGAAATTGCAACCGAACCAGCCCACAACCAAACAGAACAAGCGATTATTCAGATCTGGCAGTCTTTATTGGGATATGAAGCGATTGGGCGCAACACCTCATTTTTTGCTGCGGGTGGACACTCTCTGCTGGCCGCCAGAATGGTTGCCATGCTTGCCGAACAGTGCGGGCTGTATATTAAAGTCAGTGATGTTTTTATCTGTAGGACACCGAAGCGGCTGGCAGAAAAGGTTAATTTAACCGCTGGCATCAATCTGCTGAGTCTGCCGGAAATTCAAGATGCGCCATTGAGTTTTGCCCAGCAAAGGATGTGGTTCCTCGACCAACTGTATCCTGACAGTTCCCGTTATCACATTGTTTCCATTAAAACCTTTCCTGTTCTGAAAACCGTTGCCGGAGATGAAGCCGAGAACCAAAAAAACAAGAGCGAAGAAAATGAGCGGATACGCAGAAGTATCACCTTGCTGTTTAGTCGCCATCCGTCACTGAATCTGCGTTTGCGGATGGAGGGAACAACGCCACGACAATATTACAGTGAACAGCCACCGGATTGCCCGCATGAAATAGTCGAAGTACAGAATAAACAGGAATGGCAGCAGATGTTGCAACAGCGGGCGACTGACATGATGCGGACACCGTTTCAGTTGATCGGACACCCATTATATCGCCTGTTGCTGGTGAGTGATGCCCGGCAGGGAAGTGCGTTGATTCTGTGCCTGCACCATATTCTGGTGGACGAACAGTCACTGGCGCTGCTCGATGATGAATTGCAGTCAATTTATTTATCGTTAACTAAAAACCAGTCAGTAACAGAAGATATTCCGCAAGCATCTGCGCCTGATTACCTGCAATTTGCCACATGGGAGCGCAGTGCGGAAGTACAGCAAATGTGGCATAGCCAACTGGATTATTGGCGTCAGGTGTATCAGCAACGGCCACCGGTAGTGACACTGCCTCAGCAATCTTATGCGCCTGTTGAAGCATCAAAGGCCGCTTACTACCGTCTGCCGCTCACCATTGAACAAACTGTTGCATTACGCCGGTTGGCACAGCAGCAGGATACAACCCTGTTTACCCTGTTACTGGCGGCTTTCCAGGTCTTATTGCAGCGTTACAGTGGGGAAGGTGAGGCGACGGGAGATATAGTCATCGGTATTCCTGTCTCCCTGCGTGACCGACCGGAGTTGCAATCCGTTATTGGGTTACTGCTTAACACGCTGGCGGTGCGTCAGCCTATTGATATCAGACAGTCATTCTCTGAATTCCTGCACAGCAGTGTACAAACATTGAATCAGGCGATGGCGAACAAGGATATTCCGTTTGAGCAGGTGGTTGATGCGATTTTGCCAGCGGAAAAACGCTCACTTTCGCCGTTGTTTCAGATCATGTTTGTGTTTAATGCACATCAATATTCGGCAAGTACACCGCGGATAAACAGCCAGTCGGTAGAGAATCCTGAAGCCAAATTCGATTTAACGCTGTTTGTACAGGAAACGGCGGATAACCTGTTATTGTCGGTGGAATACCGCGAAGCGTGTTTTACTGCGGAAGTTGTGGCGCAATTCGTGAGCCATTATACCCGCTTGCTGGATAGCCTGTGCAGCACACCGGATAGCCCGATATATCAATTGGCAATGTTGTCACCACAGGAACGTCAGCGGCAACTGAGCGATCTTAATACCACAGCGCAGCCGCTGTTTTATCCGGTCGTACATCAGTGGTTTGAACAACAGGTGAACCGGACACCACAGGCGATTGCTGTGCGTGAGCAAAATGAAACAGGTGAGCAAAATAAAACAGAACTGGCGCTGAGTTATGAGCAGCTTAACCATTATGCTAATCGGCTGGCGCATGAGTTACTGACGCAAGGCGCTGGTCAGGGTATACAGATAGGGATTTGCCTGCCACGTTCTGCCATGCTGGTCATCGCTATTCTGGCTGTGATGAAGACAGGCGCTGCCTATGTGCCGGTTGATGCGACTTATCCGGCAGAACGTGCCCGCTTTATGTTGGAAGATGCACAGGTGACAAAGGTTATCACCACGCATGAACAGGCCGTCAGATTAACCCTGCCTACGCATCAAAGCCTCCTGCTGGCACGGTCGCAGTTTATTACCGATCAGGCTGTTGATCCTGATATTGTTAACCCTGATACCGTTAACCCCGATATCGCTATTTCACCTGAACAGCCTGCTTATATTCTCTATACCTCAGGTTCTACCGGCAGGCCAAAAGGAACCCTCATTCCACATCGGGGGCTGGGAAATTATCTGCAACATGCCTGTAAACATTACGGCACATCGGGCAGACAGGGAAATACGCTCCATGCCTCCATCTCTTTTGATGCCACGCTAACCAGCCTGTTCCTGCCGTTATTACAGGGGCAGACGCTGTTTATTCTGCCGGAAGGAGACGATATTCCGGCATTAATACAGGCGTGGCAGCTATTGCCGGATTTGACAATGGCAAAAATCACCCCGGCCCATCTGGAGCTTCTGAGCCAGCAGTTATCGCCGGAACAGGCCGGGCGCATACCGTTGCTGGTGATTGGCGGAGAAAGCCTTTCTGCCAGTGCTCTGCGTTTCTGGCGGCAACATGCACCGCAGGTCAGGATCATCAATGAATACGGGCCGACGGAGGCCACAGTGGGTTGCTGTACCTACGAAATACAGGCCGGAGAGATAACCGGAGATGGTGCTCTGCCGATTGGTCGTCCGATCGCCAATACCCGGCTTTACCTGTTGGATGAGTGTCAGCAACTGGTGCCCTTCGGCTCAGTGGGAGAGCTGTACATCGGTGGTGCGGGAGTGGGGTCGGGTTATTTCAACCAGCCAGCGCTGACTGAGAGCCGCTTTATTGCTGATCCTTTAATTTCGGTATCAGGAGAGGCGGCATCAGAAGAAAAACTCTACCGGACAGGGGATCTGGCCCGTTATCTGCCGGACGGCAACTTGCTGTTTCTGGGGCGCAAAGACCAGCAAATTAAATTGCATGGCTACCGGATTGAACTGGAAGAGATCGAAGCCCAGCTTTCGGCTTGTCAGGGTGTTTCTCAGGCAGCAGCGGGAATGCGGGATATTCACGGACGCCAGCATCTGGTGGCGTGGCTGGTGCTGGAGAAATCCGTGGCAGAAGCAACAAATTCAATCAGTGAAAAAAATGCTGAAAGTATCCGGCAGGAATTGCTCCAGCGTTTGCCGGTGTATATGTGCCCCACTCAGTGGGTTGTGCAGGAAACACTACCGCTGACCGCTAACGGTAAAATCGACCGCAACGCGCTGGCGCTACTTACCTTAACGGAACAGCCGCGTCATTCAATGCACCGGATGCCTGTAACCACACTGGAAAAACAACTGACGGAGATCTGGCAACAGGTACTGGATCAGGAAAATCCGGGTATTGATGATGACTTCTTTGTACTGGGGGGAGATTCCATTCTCAGCCTGCAAATAGTCTTCAGGGTGCGGGAGCTAGGTTTTCGTATCACGCCGAAAATGCTGTTTGATTATCCCACTATTGCAGGCTTAGCTGCCGTAGTGACAGCGGTGAATAAGGCCGAAAACAGTGATACTGCGTCAATACAGGGAAAGTACACTTTACTGCCGATTCAGCAGGCATTCTTTGCACAGCATCATGCCAATCCGCATCACTATAACCAATCTTATCTGTATGCACTGGAAGAAGGGACAGATATTCCGCTGTTGGAACGGGCACTGGCTCAGGTGGTTAATCAGCATGATGGCCTGCGTTCCCGTTTCCCGCTTAATAAACAGAAAAATGAACAGCGATACGGGCTGATAACAGAGCCGGTGACTGAGTGGCAGATAGAGTCGTGTTTGATTACGGAAAGACCGGTAAAAGAAGCGTTGTCACAGGCATTTGCCGAACGGCAGGCACAACTGAATATTGAACATGGCCCATTGCTGACCGCCACTCACTTCATTACCTCAGTCGGAAATTATTTGCTGCTGACGGTTCATCATCTGATTGTCGATGGTGTTTCATGGCGAATTATCATCGAAGATTTAAGCCGCTTTTATCAGGCATTACTGGCAGGAAAAACACTTCCTCCGATGGCAAAAACTGCCTCTTTAATTGAATGGTCATCCCATCTTGCCGATTACGCTCAATCCGCTCTGGCGCAGGCTGAATATCGTTTCTGGCAGCAGAAACTGAATCAGCCTGTCACGCCATTGCCGGTTGATCGGGGAGGAAAATCTTTACCCGGTTTAGTCAGAGAATCAGCCACCTATCGCCTGACTCTGGATGCCGTCGTGACCACAAATCTGGTTCAGAACACCGGACATGCTTATCGAACCCATGTGGGTGACTTATTACTGGCGGCGCTGGTGGCAACACTGCAACAGTGGAGTGGCAACAAATCAGTGTGTGTGGATATGGAAGGACACGGGCGGGACAGTCTGCATGAAGATGTGGATGTCAGCCGGACAGTAGGCTGGTTTACCGCGATTTATCCTCTGTTGCTGGAACTGCCTGCATCCTGTTCATCAGAAAGACTCATCCGGTTGGTGAAAGAAGCGGTTCGTCAGGTGCCTTACAGTGGCACAGGTTATGGCGCATTGCGTTGTTCCCCAGCAACAAATAGTTCGACGGTAAATAACCCGACAATAAATAGCCCGGCAACGGATAGTCATCAATTACCCGATACTCCGCAGGCTGATATCTGTTTCAACTATCTCGGACAATTTAGCCGTACTTTTCATCAGACCCCCTTCAGCGGTGTTGCGGATATTGCGCCGGAACAGCGTTATGCGGCAGATAATGCAAGATCACATGGCTTGGCAGTTGATTGCTATATCGATAAGGGACAGATTGATAAGGGACAGCTACAAATAGAGTGGACATATAACTGCCAATGTTATCGCCATGAAACCATTGAGAGACTGGCAGCGGCAATGAAGGATCGGCTTATCCGGCTGATTGAACACTGCGCCGCACAGACTCAGACAACTTACACTCCCTCGGATTTCCCTCTTGCCCGCCTGAATGCGGAAACGCTGCATCAATTGCAGCAACGGTATCGTGTGATAGAAGATATTTATCCGCTGACTTACACGCAGGAGGGAATGCTGTTCCATTCGATGGCAGAACAGGGCCGTGGCCTGTATCACGAACAGCTCTGTTTTACGCTACCACCTTATAGCCAGCCTGACGGTACAGATCCTGAAGGCGGTGAAGGTATAAATATCGAACATCTGCAACAGGCATGGCAGAAAGCCGTTGCTTACTATCCCATTTTGCGCAGTCGCTTTGAAATGCGCCTTGCCGATGAACCCTTGCAGATTGTCATGCCTCATCAGGAGCTGGACTGGCGGTTGCATGATCTGCGCCTTTACAGTGCATCTGATGCTGAACTTTATCGGCAAAACCTGCTGGCGGCAGATATGGCGGAAGAATTTATACCGGAAGATGGTGCCATGTTCCGTATTACCGTCTTACAGATGCCGAATAAACAGCTACAGCTTTTGTTCAGCCATCATCACGCCATTCTCGATGGCTGGTCAGTCAGGCTGTTACTGACGACCGTTGAAACCTTCTATTTTCAGCCGAATAACATCCTGCCACCGGCTCCGGCATTCCGTTCATTCATTCGCTGGCAACGGCAGAATCGCAAAGCGTGTCAGGATTACTGGCAGGATCAACTGGCTAAGGTCAGTTCAGCAACACCGCTGCCTGCGGCTCATCCGCTCAGAGCAACCAGTCAGTTGAAGCAGCGGCATACATTCAGTTTGTCGCCAGATCTGTCTGCTCAGTTGGCAGAAAGCGGACGCCGCCACCGTTTAACCATCAGTACCCTGATTCAGGGGGCATGGGCGTTACTGTTACAGCGCTACAGCCCACAAAATAAATATCAGCCTGAAAATAGCTGTCTGTTTGGCATGACGGTATCCGGCCGGCAGGCTGAACTGGCGGGTATCGACAAAATGGCAGGGCTGTTAATCAGCACCTTGCCGACCTATATCACCAGCAATCCTGAGCAGACAGTGGCGGACTGGCTGATGGCCATTCAACAGCAGCAACGGGAGCATGAAAAATTCAGTGATATTTCGCTGGCAGATCTGAAATCAGTCTGTGGCCTGCCGGAGTTTGAGACGTTACTGGTGTTTGAAAATTATCCGCAACCCAAACCAACAGATAAACAGGAAAAGTTGTTTGAATTTGTTCAGGCGGCGGAAAGCACGAATTATCCACTGGTTTTGGTCTCGTCTTTCTCTGACTGCCTGCGTAATGAACTGGTGTATGACACAGGTTTGTATGATGTTGCTACCGTGAGCCGTCTGGCAAAGCACTTTACCCATATTCTGACCCAGATAATCGATAACCTGACCGATGGGCTGAAAGGGCGTGTGTCGGCAAATCGTGTTCTGGCAAATCGTGTTCTGGCAAATATAGTCCTGCTGGATGAACAGGAAAAACAGCAGTTGCTGACACAATGGCAGGGGCCGGTTATCCCTGTTTTTCGCGGCAACGTGTATAGCCTGTTTACCCGTCAGGTACAGCGTTCACCCCGACAGACTGCGGTGATTGACGGACAGCAGCAGGTCAGTTATGCCGAGCTGGAACAGAATGTTGAGCAGCTTTGCCTTCGTCTGCATCTCAACGGAACTAAAGCCGGTGACAGGGTCGCGCTTTATTTACCGCGCAGTCTGGACTATATCACCGCTATGCTGGCAGTCAGCCGGATCGGTGCCTGTTATGTGCCGGTGGATATCTCTTATCCCTCGGAGCGGGTGGCTTATCTGTTGTCTGACAGCCAAAGTTCTCTGGTACTGACTGATCAGGCACAGCAGACACAATTGGCGGGGGTTATGCCTGACATCACGGTGCTGGTCGTGGATCAGAGTCAGCCGCCGGAAAGGTTACTCTCACAGCCTCTGCCTCCGCTGACTGATGATGCCGATGCACTGGCCTATCTGATCTACACCTCTGGTTCCACAGGAACACCAAAAGGCGTCATGATTGAACACCAGAGCCTGATTAACTATCTGACCGATGCCGGTCAGCGTTATCAGGTGACAGCGTATACCCAGAGCCTGTTCCACTCTTCTGTCAGCTTTGATGCCACACTGACCAGCCTTTATCTGCCGCTGCTGCATGGCGGCACGATCACCGTGATAAGAGATGATGCGGATATTGCGGCGATGGCAGCGGTGCTAATGCAAAAATCAGATACTCAAAAACCAGTCAGCCACTTATTGAAAATCACGCCCGCTCATCTTGGCATTTTGGGCGAATATCTGGAACCCAAGGCAAAACCCCATGTCCATTCGCTGGTAGTCGGCGGTGACACACTCAATGCTGAAATCGTGCAGGCGTGGTTGTCTGATGTGCCGGATATCGGCGTTTTCAATGAATATGGCCCGACTGAAACAGTGGTCGGATGTTGTGTTCATCGCGCAGATAAGCGGCAGGATTTACAGGGCGCCATGCCGATTGGCTTACCTATCGCCAATACCCGCTTGTTTGTACTGAATGATGACTTCTCACCAACGCCGTTGGGTATGGCAGGAGAATTATATATCGGCGGGTTGGGTGTGGCGCGGGGTTACTGGAACCGTCCTGAATTAACCGCAGAGAAATTTATCACTCTGTCAGTACCGCAATCCCAGACAGTGCCACAATCACAAGAAAACCTGCGGGTTTATCGTACCGGCGATCGGGTTTGTGCCTTACCCGATGGGAAGCTGCTCTATCTTGGTCGCGTTGATCGGCAAATCAAACTCCGTGGTTATCGTATTGAGCCAGGGGAGATTGAAGCCCGGCTGATGCAGCATCCGTCGGTACAAAACAGTGCGCTGGTTACTTATGCCGAACAGGGCGACATGCTGCTGGTGGCCTGTGTATCCCTGAAATCGGCAGTAAAAGCCGACATACTTTCAAAAGCGTCGTTTTCACAAGCTTCGTTTGCAGAGCAGATTATCGGTTTTCTTAGCAGAAGCCTGCCTGCGCATATGTTACCTAACAAGGTTGTCGTCGTGGACGAAATGCCACAGACCACAAACGGCAAGATTGATTACCGAACCCTGCTGACACGTCTGCCGGATTATTTTTCTGGACAGAATGTGTCTCAGCCTTATTTATCTCAACTACAACAGCAAAAACAGGCAGCAGGCTTGCTATCTCCCCCGCAAACACCACTGGAAAAACGTCTGCGGGATATCTGGTGTGAGGTGTTGCAACAGCAGGAAATCGGACGTGATCAGAATTTCTTTGCTCTGGGGGGGCACTCATTACACGCCTTACGTATTGTTGCCCGCATTGAGCAGCAACTGGCCGTCAGGCTATCTCTGGCTGAACTTTTGCAGTGCCGGACAATTAAGTTGCTCGCTGATTTACTGAATGCCCGTATGACCGGGAAAGGTGCTGTTCATAACACGATCAAACGGGTCGTACGCGGACAGAAATAAAAAACATAATAATGATGATGAAAGATACCCGAAATCTATCAGGAGAAGGGTATTTTGTCGGAGGCCATATGCAGGAAGAAAACATGCAGGAAAACGCATTTCAGTTTAAAGCATCCCAGGCGCAAAAACGTGTGTGGTTACATGAACAACTCGAACAACAATCTGCCGTTTATCACATCACGACTGCGCTGGTACTTGAAGGAAAACCGGAGATACCGGCGCTGACGCTGGCTATCCGCGATATGCTGGAAAGGCATGAATCTTTCCGCACTGATTTTGTATATCAGGACAATACGCTTTATCAGCGTTGTCATGAATCCGTGCCTTTTCCTCTTGCAATTGTTGACTTATCCGTACTGGACGAAGAAGCGCAAAAGCAGCGTTTACAGTATGACAGTCAACAACCATTTGATTTACAACAGGCGCCTTTGTTGCGCTTTACGCTGTATCGGATCAGTGAAGATCGCCACTTTCTGGTTATGTTGCTGCATCACATTATTTCTGATGGCTGGTCAGCCGGTATTATCAGCCGTGAACTGACAGCCTGTTATAACGCCCGTCGGCAGGGCAATAGGCCGATGCTGCCGGAGTTACCCATTCAATACATCGATTATTCAGAGTGGCAGCACCAACAGGATGAAAACCCTGAGTCGGCTGAAGCACTGATGTGGTGGAAAGAAAAGCTGTCCGGTGCTGAACCTATCGCTCTGCCTTTTGACTATCCACGCCCGAATCGACTGAGCCTGCGGGGAAAAACCCATTATTTTACTCTCACTCCTGAACTGACTCAGGCACTGACACAACAGGCACAACAACAGAATAAGACCCTGTTCTCCACGCTTTTGAGTGCCTTTTACCTGCTGCTTTATCGCTATAGCGGTCAGACCGACCTGACCATCGGCTCTCCGGTATCCGGGCGCGGACAACTGGAGCTGGAAGGCATAGTCGGTTTTTTTGTTAACACACTGGTTTACCGGATTGAGCTTGATCCGCTGGCGACTTTTACTGAATTGCAGGAGCAGGTTTTTAATACTGTTCTTGATGGGCTTTCCCATCAACAGGTGAGTTTTGAGCGAGTGGTGGAAGCTATCAACCCTAAACGGGATTTGAGTTACTCACCACTGTTTCAGGTAATGTTTGCTTTTGATGGTTCAGACGCTACCGGATGGCAGTTCGACGGAATGAAAGCAACACCGTTTACTCTGGCGGGGGATTACGCCAAATTCGATTTGACGCTGTCAATGGAAAAATCTTTGCTGGCAGATGGCAGGGAACAGTTGCAGGGAGCATTTGAGTACAGCAGTGACCTGTTTGAAGAAGCGACCATTAAACAGTTTGAGGCTAATTTCCATTTTCTGTTGCAGGAAATTGCCCGGAATGCAGGCATGGCTCTGACGGATTATCAATGCATCAATGAAGCTGAAAAACACTGGCTTCTGCATGAATGGCCGCGCAGTCTTCACCGCAATTCGGTGACACAGAAGCCGGTGACACAGACTTTGCATCAGGCATTTGAGCAACAGGTGCGGCGGCGTCCGCAGGCCATTGCCGTGAGTGCCGATAATGGACGGATGCTGACTTATGAGCAATTGAATCAACGAGCCAACCAGCTGGCTCATTATATTCTGCGAATCAGACAACAAACGGAAATGCCTCAGGAACAGACGCCGTTGATCGGTCTGTGTCTGGAACGTGATGAGGAGATGCTGGTTGCTATTCTGGCGGTCTTAAAAGCCGGGCTGGCCTACCTGCCGATTGACGGCAGCAACGCGCCGGAACGGGTTCGTTTCTGTGTTAACAATGCCGGTGTCCGGCTGGTGATTGGTATTCCGGCTCACCGGACGCTGTTTGAGAGCAAAAACGTCGATTATCTCTGTATCGACACCGAAAAAACCTTTATCCAGACGATGCCATTGGAAAATCCGTCGTTATCGGAAACTCCCGATGCTCTGGCTTATGTGATTTATACTTCCGGCTCCACTGGTGTACCGAAAGGGGTGGAAATATCCCATGCCAATGTTATGCGGTTATTCAGCACCAGTGAACGGCATTTTTCATTCAGCGAAAACGATGTCTGGACACTGTTCCACTCCTGTGCGTTTGATTTCTCAGTATGGGAGATATGGGGCGCATTGCTGTACGGCGGACGCCTGAGTATTGTGCCTTATTGGGTCAGCCGTACACCGGGACATTTCTATCAATGGGTACGACAGGAAAAAGTCACCGTCCTGAACCAGACGCCTTCCGCGTTCCAGCTTTTTATTGCGGCAGATGAGCAATTGAGCACGCCTTTGTCACTGCGTTATGTGATCCTGGGAGGAGAGGCGCTGGAGCCGAGCAGTCTGCTGGGCTGGTTCAAAAAACATGGCGACAGACAGCCTGAAATCATCAACATGTATGGGATCACTGAAACCACCGTCCATGTGACTTATCGCCGGATTGTGCAGGCGGATGCCTTACAGGGGGGAAGAAGCCCGATTGGTGAAGCGCTGGATGATCTGGACATTTTTCTGCTTGATGGTCAGGGAAAACTGTCGCCGCAGGGAGCGGTGGGCGAGATCTACGTTGGCGGAGCGGGTGTGGCACGGGGGTATCTGAACGCGCCTGAGTTGACGGCACAGCGTTTTATCGACAAACGGCAGATTTTCCCGCAGGCAGAAGCAGGACAACGATTATACCGCAGTGGCGATTTGGCACGTTTGCGGCGGGATGGTTGTCTGGAATATCTTGGGCGTGCTGACCATCAGGTAAAAATTCGCGGATTCCGTATCGAACTGGGGGAGATTGAAACCGCCCTGAAACGCCTTGATGCCATAGAGCAGGCTGTTGTCGTTGCTCATCAGGATAACAGCAGCCATACCTCCCATCTGGTGGCTTATATTGTTCCGACTCCGGCTGAAACGCGGACTGTCAAAACAGGGTCTGACCACAATCTATCGGTGGAAATGCTCAGAGCCGAATTGAAACATACTCTGCCGGATTACATGCTGCCATCCCTCTTTATTTTCCTTGATACTCTGCCGTTGACCAGTAATGGCAAGATTGACCGCAGGGCATTGCCTGTACCGCAGCAAATCCGACCACAATTAGCCAGTGAATATCAGGCCGCGCGCAATGAAACTGAGCGCCGCCTGTTAATACTCTGGCAGGATACACTGCCGGTTTCCCGGATTGGTATCCACGATAACTTTTTTGCGCTCGGAGGCGATTCCCTGCGCGGTGTGCAGTTGACGGGGAAAGCACAGGAACATGGCTGGTCACTGACGCTGGTGGATCTGTTTATGCACCAGACAGTAGCTGAACTGGCGGCTCTGATTGATAAGCGCGGGGCTGATGACGCGGCTGTTGAGGGAGTGCGTCAACAACCGATGCAAAGTGTTGCGCCGTTCAGCCAGATTTCAGAAAAAGATTACCAGCGCTTACTGGAAAGCGGGGAAAACATCACCGATGCTTATCCGCTCAGCCGGATGCAGGCAGGGATGTTCTATCACATGAACCTCTCTCCCGATGCTAATGTGTATCACTGTACCGGCACTTCCCATCTGCGTATTAACGGGTCGTTTGATGAAAAGGCGTTCAGGGAAGCGACCGCCCAGACTGTCGCGGCTCATGATGTTCTGCGTACCGCCTTTGATATGGAAAATTACAGCGAACCTCTGCAACTGGTTTATGCCTTCGCTGAATTGCCGATTGTAGTGGAAGATTTACGTCATTTGTCTGAGGAAGAACAAGATAGACGAGCAAAAGCCTTACTGGAAGCGGAACGGGTCAATCCGTTTGATTTGCTGAAGCCAACGCTGTTGCGTTTCTTTATCCAGTTGCGTACCGATAATTCATTCCAGTTTACGATGACAGAGTGCCACCCGATCTTTGATGGCTGGAGTTATAACACCATGATCGTGGATGTGTTCAATCGTTATGCCGTGCTGACAGGGCAGGCCAGCGGGCAGACACTGGAACGATTATCAGACAGTCGCTCACCGAACAAGTCATCACCAAACAGGCCATCACTGGAATATCGTGACTTTATTGCACTGGAGCTGGCAGCAATTGCTGATGAAAAGCAAAAAGATTATTGGGCACAGAAGCTGAACGACTGCACTATTCCTGAGCTGCCCCGCAAACAGCATACGGACGGGGTTCATCACGTTACACCCGCTGCCACCAGCCCGAAACTGAAATCCTTTTCTCTGGTTCTGGAACGTCGGGTTTATCAGGGATTGCGTCATCTGATGCAACAACTCGGGGTGCCGCTGAAAAGTATTCTGCTGACCGGGCATATTAAAGTTGTCAGCATTTTCAGCGGAGAGCATGACGTTCTGACCGGGATCAGTTCTAACGGACGCCCGGAGGTGCAGGGAGGGGATGATTTGTACGGCCTGTTCCTCAATATCCTGCCATTCCGCCATATCCTGACGTCAGTTTCCTGGAGTGAGCTGATCCGACAGGTCTTTGCCAACGAAATGGAAGCCCTGCCTTATCGTCGCTATCCGCTGGCAGAAATTCAGCGCCAGTTCGGTCAGCAACCGTTGCTGGATGAGGTGCTGTTTAATTACATTGATTTCCATGTTTACGACCAGATGGCACCGGAGGTCGGGCTGGAAGTAGTGGACAGGCTGCATACTCAGGATGTTTACGAAGGAACTCACTTTACTCTGGATGTTCATTTTCAGCATCTGACACTCTCTTCGGCTTTGGCAAGCGATCAAATATCTATTCAGCTTGATTATGATGAAAATAAAATCAGCCGTGAATTAGCGGCGAATATGGCGGAATGCTATACCGCCGTATTTACTGCGATGGTGGCAGATCCGCAGGCATTGCATTGTGCCGGTCATTTCCTGCCTGTCACCCAGCAACGGAAGATTGACAGTTTCAGTCAGGGGAGTGCCGGTTATCAGGGGCAGGAAACACTGGCAGAGCTGTTTGCCGAGCAGGTCGGCCGCACGCCTGCTGTATGCGCCCTTGAACTGGGTGAAAGACGGCTCAGTTATCTGGAACTGCATCAGCAATCCAACCAGTTGGCACATCTGCTGGCACAGAAAGGCGTGAAGCAGGGGCAGTATATTGCGCTGTTGTTGGGACGCAGTATCGAGCTGATTGTCTCAATGCTGGCAGTGATAAAACTCGGTGCGGTTTATCTGCCACTCAATACCGATGATCCGGATATCCGCCTGATTGAACAGTTGGAAGATACCCGATGTGATCTGCTGATCACGGACGGGCGGCTTATTGACAGGCCGCTGCCTGCTGATTTATTCCATTATCTCCCTATGTTATGGCTGGATGAAGAGCAGTCCGCACTGGCTCAGATGAAGAATACCACTCCGCCGGAGCAGCCCGAATGCGACACGGAAAATCAGGCCAGTCTGCCCGCTTATATTATGTACACCTCCGGCTCTAGCGGTAAACCCAAAGGTGTGCTCATCGGGCAGAAAGGCATTATCCGTCTGGTTAAAGATGTCAACTCTATGGATTTCCGCGAGTTCAGCCGTTACCTGCAATTGGCTTCTGTCAGCTTTGATGCCTCAACATGGGAAATCTGGGGGCCGTTACTGAATGGAAGAACCATCGTGATTTACCCGCAGGCGGCTATTTCTGTACTCCTGCTGGAAAAAATCATTAAGGAGGCGGGAGTGGAAAGCCTGTTCCTGACCGCTTCCCTGTTTAACCTGATTGTTGATGAACGACCACAAGCGCTGCAAACCGTCAAACGGCTTGTTTCCGGTGGTGAAGCAATGTCTGCATGGCATGCCGCCCGAATTAAAGAACAGTATCCGGCTCTGAGCCTGATCAACGGTTATGGCCCGACAGAAAATACCACGTTCACTACCTGTTACCATTATCGTGGTACAGAAAATAGCAGCGTCCCCATCGGCAGACCGACTGAGGGCAATCAGGTCTATATCCTTGACCATTTCCTTCATCCTGTACCTGTCGGCACTGTGGGGGAGTTGTATATCGGCGGTACGGGTCTGGCGTTAACCTATCTCAATCAGGAGAGCCTCTATCAGGCGCTGTTTATTGAAAACCCGTTTGATAAATCCCTCTCTGCCCGGTTGTATAAAACCGGTGATCGGGGGCGTTATCTGTCTGATGGCAATATTGATTTTCTGGGACGGATGGATAATCAGAACAAGATCCGAGGATTCCGGGTAGAAACCGGAGAGATTGAAGCGGTTCTGTGCAAACATCCTGATGTGGAACGTGCGGCTGTACGTGTCATAAAGGAAAGCCGGGGTAAACGGATTGCCGCTTATATTGTCCTTCATGATAGAACCGCTCCTGACGGACATACGGTAGGCACAACGGAATGGGACACAACGGAACTGCGCAATTATCTGGCAGAAAGATTGCCGCGTTACATGGTTCCAGCGTATTTTCAGGTACTCTCTTCACTGCCATTGAATGCAAATGGCAAACTCGATATTGAGCGGCTGCCGCACGACCTCTCACCGCCTGTCTCAAGCCAGACTTCATATTATGAGCAGTACGGCGTTTCTCCGGCGGACAGAATGGCAGAACCCTCGGCCTTATCAGCTGATCCTGCTGTGCAAACCATCGTTCAGGCCATCCAACAGGTCTGGAGCGAAGTACTGAATGTGGATTTCCCTGATTGTGATGCGAATTTCTTCGATCTGGGGGGAGATTCCCTTTTGCTGGCTCGTATCCATCTCAAACTGTATGCGCTGGGCTATGCCCATCTCTCCATCATTGATTTACTCAATTACACCACTATTCACCAGCTTGCCCGGTTTATCAGTAACGGGCGTGAGCACACAGTATCACCGTTGTCACCGGCAGCGGGAACCGTGGAGACAGGACAGAAATATAACGCAGCCAGCAAAAATACTATTCCTGAGGGACGCCAGCGTCTGGCAGAAATGCAGAAAAAAATGCAGCAGGCAAAAAAATAGCGGGAAGAGGAAGAGCCGATCATGAATATTGATGTTAATAAAAACACGGATAAAAACAGCGACATTAATGAGATTCAGACAAAACAGATAATGGAATCGATGAATGGTTTCGAAATCGCCATTATCGGTATGGCAGGGAAATTTCCCGGCGCGGAGGATATAGATCAATTCTGGCAGAATATCGCCGCAGGCGTGGAATCTGTCAGAACGCTGAGTGATGCCGAGTTGGATGAGGCAGGTATATCAATGGAGGCCCGTTCACGGGCCGATTTTATCCGTAATGTTTCCGTATTAGAGCACCCGGAAGATTTTGATGCTGAGTTTTTTGGTTATTCTCCCAGGGAAGCTGAGGCTATTGATCCACAGCAGCGTCTGTTTCTGGAAACCTCATGGCTGGCGCTGGAAAATGCCGGGTATGCGCCGGAAAAATTCCACGGAACAATCGGCGTATATGCCAGTAGTTCGGGCAGCAGCTATTTACTGCACTATTTACTGAATCATCCCGCAGTAATAAGACAGAATTTACTGGATATGCTGTTCGGCAATAATAACGATCTGCTTTCGACACGAGTATCTTATAAGCTCAATCTGAAGGGGCCGAGTTTTACTATCGGCTCTGCCTGTTCCAGTTCAATGGTGGCTCTGCACTATGCCTGTCAGTCGTTGCTGGCCGGAGATTGTGACATTGCGCTGGGAGGCGGTGTCCACATTGGTTTTCCATCCCGCAGCGGTTATCACTTTGATGGCAGCGGTATTCTGTCCCATGATGGCCACTGCCGTACTTTTGACGCGGAGGCGACAGGTATACTGAGCGGAGATGGCGTTGGTGTGCTGGTGTTGAAACGCTTACAGGATGCTATTGAGAGCGGCGATCATATTTATGCGATTATTAAAGGTTCTGCGGTAAATAACGACGGCGCGGAGAAAATCGGCTTTACCGCCCCTTCGGTGACAGGGCAGACTGCGGTACTCCAGCGTGCATTGCTGGCAGCGGATGTGTCAGCCGAGAGTATCAGTTATATCGAAGCACATGGCACAGCCACGCGTCTTGGCGATCCGATGGAAATGAAAGCCCTGTTCAACGTGTATGATCAACAAGAGGCGAAGCAGAAACGCTGTGCGGTGGCCTCTGTAAAAGCAAATCTGGGCCATACAGATTCTGCCGCAGGTGCGACGAGCGTAATCAAAGTCGCGCAAATGCTGACACGCCGCTATTTGCCTCCGGCAGTTAACTTTACCCGTCTGAACCCTGAGATTAACCTGACCGGCTCAAGGTTCTATATCCCGATTCAGGGGGAAGAGTGGCAGAGCCAGAGTGTTCGCCGGGCGGGAGTCAGCGCCTTTGGGATCGGCGGAACCAATGCCCATATGATCTTGCAGGAAGCGCCCGATATTTCCTCGTCAGGCCCGGCTCATCCTCAACAGTTACTCTGTTTTTCAGCTAAATCTCCTGCTGCATTGCAGGACAACTTACTTCACTTCCGCCAATGGCTGGAGAAATCACCTGAGTGCTCGTTGGCGGATATTGCATATACCCTGCATGTCGGTCGCCATGAAATGGATTACCGGCATAGTCTGGTTTGTCATAACCATGCAGAGGCGATAACGGCACTGAATAATTATTTGTCCCAGACAGCACAGCGGAGCGCGGAAATATCACGTACTGCTTCCATATCACGTACTACTTCCTCATCAGTTGTTTTTATGTTCAGCGGACAAGGCGCGCAATATCCCGGCATGATGAAGGGATATTATGAGCAGGAGCCGGTATTTAAAACCATCGTTGATCGTTGTGCGGAGATCATGCTGCCGTTACTGGGGCGCGATATTCGCCCGCTGATTTTTGACTCGGCGGTATCCGATAGCAATTCCGGTCTGTATCAGACACGTTATACCCAGCCAGCACTGTTTGCGGTTGAATATGCGTTGAGCCAGTTGCTGATGACATGGGGACTCCATCCGACAGCCTGTATCGGTCACAGTATCGGTGAATATGTTGCAGCCTGCCTTGCCGGTGTTTTTACTCTGGAAGATGCCCTGAAAATTGTGGTCAGACGGGCGAAGTTAATGAATCAGATGCCTGCCGGAAAAATGCTGGCGGTAGAGCTTAATGAGAAAAAATTACAGGGTTATCTCAGTGAAGGCGTGACACTGGCTGCTTATAATACGCCTGAACTGTGCGTGGTTTCCGGCGAAACAGAGGCCATACTGGCACTGGAAAGGCGTCTGGAGGAGGATAATATCGTAGCCAGACCGCTGCATACTTCCCACGCTTTTCATAGCGCTATGATGGATGAGTGTCTGGAACCTTTCAGGCAATCATTCGAGGGCATATCCCTGTCACCACCCCGTATGCCATTTATCTCCTGTATCACAGGAACATGGATCACGGCGGAACAGGCCACTTCACCGGATTATTGGGTTCGCCAGTTACGTGAACCGGTTGCATTCAGTCAGGGTATCGAATGCTTGTTGTCTCAACCGGCAGATTCTGCAAAAGCGACTCCGGCAAAATTACAGCCACAGAAAGCCTCACTTCCCAAAGCCCCCATCTTATTGGAAGTCGGGCCGGGCAGTTCTTTAACCGGATTAGTCAAATTGAGCGGGCTGGCTCAGCACACATTCAACAGTACCCGTGCTATCAAACAGAATGTTCCTGATCGCCAGCATCTGCTGAATGTACTGGGACAATTATGGCAGCTAGGGGTATCTGTAGACTGGGCCGCATTTTATCAGCACCAGAAACGTCATCGTCTCCCTCTGCCCGGATATGCGTTTCAGCATCAACGTTACAGTCTGGATACGTTGATCAACGATACCTCAAATAAAAATACTTCAAATAGCCATGCCGTAAACAGCGATTCCGGCTCTGGTCAGTCTGCATCGGGCAGTAAACCGGAGAGCAAACGACTGCCGCTGGAACAGTGGAGCCATCAGGTGCGCTGGAAACAGATGACGGTACCCATGCAGGATCATGCACGGTTAAATGGGCAGGTTTTCCTGATTTTTATGGATCGGTCAGGGGTAGGAAAACGATTAACGGCGGAGTTGAGCCAATTGGGTGGTGAAGTCTGGCAGGTGATACGGGGCAGGCATTTCCGGGCTAATACAAATGCACGCCAGATAACGATTCACCCACAACGCAACGAAGACTATCAGTCACTGACCGAGGTCTTTCAACATCAGAAAATAGCGGTAAACCATATTATTCATGGCTGGTCGATCACCCGTTCCTCTTCCATTAGATTAACCACTGCTTTTACTAATTATGAATCTTTGCTGCACATTGCCCGACAATTTGCGGCGGGAGCGGAAACATCAGAAAAGACTGCGCTATTAAAAATAGATATTCTCTCCAACCGGCTGCATGCCATTACTGAACATGAGCGTAACGATCCTGCCAAAGCTCTGCTGATTGGCCCTTATCGCGTGATCCCCAAAGAGTTTGAACGGGTACAGTGCCGGAGTATTGATGTTGCTCTGCCTTCTACCCGATGGTCATTGCCGTTGCTGAGTGCCGGGCGGTTTAACACAGTAATAGCAACATTATTGACAGAGCTTCTTGGGCGGCCTGAAGCGCAAAACGGGGATACAGGCGATCAAAATAATACGGTGGCACTTCGGGGAAGGCATCGCTATGTTCCGTTGACTGAAACCGTCACATTACCCGCTACATCAAAGCCGTTATTCAGGAATGGAGGAAACTACCTGATTACAGGAGGATTCGGCGGTATTGGTACCACCATTGCAACCTATCTGGCGAGTCGCTGTCAGCCTCATCTTATCTTCATCAGCCGCAGTGAATTACCTCCTGAGAACGAATGGACGAACTGGCTGGAAACCCATGACGCCGATAATAAACGGTCACGTCACATTCGTTTATTACAGCAATTACAACAGAGGGGAGCATCTGTTTCAGTCATTTCCGCTGATTTGGCGGATGCCTCCAGAGTCAGCAAGGCATTAACCGATGTTGTTCGCCGGTACGGGCAGATCCACGGCGTCTTCCATTGTGCCGGAATTGCCGACGGTGGTTTGATTCAGAACCGCAGATTTGAAGATTCACTACAGGTTTTTCAGTCCAAAGTGATGGGAACCCAGGTGCTGGATAATTGGTTTATGGGTAATGGGCTTATGGGTAATGGCTCTATAGGCAATGGATTTAAACGTCGCCCACCCGATTTTTTCGTGTTGTGTTCATCGCTGGCCTCCACCGTAGGAGCCATCGGGCAGGTTGCTTATTGTGCCGCGAATGCGTTTGAGGACGCTTATGCTTTATTGCGTCATTCAGGCAAAAAGCAGGATACCCGTTACCTTGCCATCGGTTGGGATTCATGGCGTGAAGTCGGCATGGCCGTGGATAGCCTGCGACAGTGGTATCAGGATGATAAAGAACAGGACAGCATTATACACGGTATTTTGCCGGAAGAGGGTTGTCAGTTGCTGGAATCACTGTTGGCACACGGTGACAGTGTTTACGCTATCTCGACCCGTGGCCTGCCGTTACCGGATACTGACGACGATACAGAAAGCCATGTTTCCACAAAAAGTACCGCAATAAAAAGTGCCTCAACAAAACAGCAACAAGATCAGCATGAAATCGCAGCCATACAGCAAACCAGTAAGCAGAATCTTTATCCCCGCCCGATATTGAGTATTGAGTATCAACCTCCCCGCGATCAGACAGAAGAGATTATTGCTGATATCTGGCAGGAGAAAATGGGGGTTGGCCCGTTGGGTGTGTTTGATGATTTCTTCGAACTGAATGGACACTCGCTTATGGCAGTGCAGATCATCGCAAACATTAAACAACGGCTGCAAGTGGCACTTCCCGTCGGATTTATTTACGAATATTCCACCATTGAACAATTAGCTGAACAGGTCAATTTTCGTCGCCAGAAAACCGAAAGTGAAAAAAACGAAAGCCAGACAGCCAGGCCGGAGGAAAGGAAATGATCATCCGTACTCATACCCAGAAACGGGGGGCACATCACTCAGAAAGGCGTCAAGGGAAGGGGGACTGGTTCCCGCTGGGATATGCTCAGCACTGTTTCTGGTTTGTTGCTACGGCACTGGGGGATACCGCTAACAATCAGGCGTCTATTCTGATTGAAGGAGAATTACGGACAACAGTGCTGGAACAGGCTATCAATACCCTGATTCAGTCACATATTTCCCTGCGCACGGAAATTCTGGATTATGCACCGATGCAGCGGCTTTGTCAGATCAGAGAATTTGACCTGCCGTTTAAGGATCTGTCAGGCCACTGTTTTGACAGTAACGGCGTTGATAAGCAGGAGCAGCTCATTATCCGCACTATCCGGCAGTTCTCGGATACCCCCTTTGACCTGAAAACACCGCCCCATCTGCGGACACAGCTTTTCCGGCTGGAAAAATCAAAGCACCTGCTGCTTATATGCTTTCCTCATATTGTGGCTGACGGGGGAGCCATACATCTGTTCGAACAACAGCTATGGCATCTTTATGCACAAGGGTGCCACGGGGAAAAAATGTCGTTGGAGCACCGTGATAAAAACCCGTCAGAACAGATGCAGATTGATGAATGGGTAAGCCGTGAGCGGGCAACGTATCATCGTCGGCAGCGGCAGGATCGGGATTTCTGGCGGCGTCATCTGACGGGGTATCCATATGCGCGCTTTCCTGCCTGTTATCTCAATCAGGATAGCCTTACCGACCATGAGTTATACCTGCCATTTCCCGATAATAGCTATGATTCGCTGAGTATTCTGGCAAAGCAGCAAAAAGCCACATTGCAGATGGTTTTTCTGACACTGGTTTCTGAGGTGGTTTATGCCATGACAGGCCAGGCGCGTTTTTCCCTTAATTCGGTACTGGAAGGGCGGGAACAGCCCGGAAGTGAAACACTGATGGCACCCACGCTGCGCGTCATGCCAGTGCCTGTCGATATGGATAAAACAGGCATAAAGAATAAAAACAAGGAGGATAAAAAAACAGAGGAGGGAATGGCAACAATTGCCCTGCTGGAACAGATCAGGGAAAAGATTTTATCTGCTTATGACCATATGGAGTGCCCGTGGGGTTTACCTGTTGGCGTGCTGGCTGAACAGCGCTGGCATAAAAGCCCTAAACTTTACTCTCTGGCTATCCGTACCGGTAGCTGGCTTTACAGCAAAATATTCCGGCGTGCCCGGCTCTATCCACACTTTCTGGCTGATTTTCTGTTTATGGAGCCGAGACCTCCGCAATCTATTATCAGCCGAACGAAGCGCAGTGTAGAAATCTCACAACCGACGATTAATATCAACATATTACAGGATGTATTCAAGGCTGCGGTTGCTGATAACAGACCGGGCGGATTGCACCTGAGCAGTTACTGGAAAAGTGAACATCGGGAGTATCAGGCACTATCCAGTCAGGCCATTTCTACCCGGTGGGAAAATGACTCTATCAATATTTATGTCACACTTTCTGAGGATGGAAAACCGATCATGCAAATCAATTGTTGCTGCTTCAATCAGGCAGGAATGGCGCGGTTTACCGGATTACTTAAAGAAAAACTATCGTCCCTTTCCTTACTTATACCTGAATGAGATACAGAGTATGAGTACGCAAAACCAACAAGGTGCCGGATAAAAACCAGCACCTTGACGGGTTACTTTCTCAATGAGTAGCGACCCTTAGTTACTGCTTTCCAGTTTGAAATTTCTTTTCCCTTCCGGTAACGGGCGGGAAGTATTATTTTCATTAACGGCGACGTAGGTGAAAACGGCATCAGTGGCACGATAACGTTGCCCGACTGGTTCAGATGCTACTTTTTTCACCCAGACTTCAATGTGAATGGTAATGGATGAGTTGCCTGTTTTCAGACAACGGGCATAACAGCAAACGACGTCACCTACCGCGACCGGTTTTAGAAAACTGATGCCATTTACGCTGACAGTAACTACACGTCCCATTGCAATTTCTTTTGCCAGAATGGCGCCGCCAATATCCATCTGGGACATCAGCCAACCACCGAAGATATCCCCGTTGGCATTAGTGTCAGCTGGCATAGCCAGTGTACGGAGAACCAATTCTCCGTTTGGTAAGCATTGTTGTTGTGTCATTAGAAAACTTGCTTTATTTGGTGAATACAACAATACCTGCCCATAATCCGGCAGGTATCCATATGAAAATTATTGTTATTATTCTTGTTCGCGGGGCAGATGGCGGTAAATATATATCACACTCAATACGATAAAGACCAGTGTTAATGCCATTAGCCCGAATACTTTAAAGTTAACCCAAACATCTAGAGGTAACCAAAAAGCGACATAAATATTTGCTAATGCACAAGCAATGAAGAAAATGGCCCAAGCCATATTCAGTTTATTCCAGATAGCAACAGGCAATTCTAACTCTTTGCCCAACATACGCTGGATTAATGGTTTTTTCATCACCCATTGGCTGATCAGCAGAGCCAGTGCAAAAATGGCATAAACAGCAGTTACTTTCCATTTCATAAACAAAGGGTCATGAAGGGCTAAAGTCAGTGTGCCGAAGACAGCGGTAATTGCGAAGGTAATTAAAGATGATTTTTCAACTTTGCGATAAACCGCATAAGTGATAACAACAGCCAGCCCGGTAGCAGCGATCAATGCACCTGAAGCATAGAAAATGTCATACATCTTATAGACAACAAAAAAAACGACTAATGGCAAAAAATCTAGAAGTTGTTTCATAAAATTAGCTCACTGTAATACACATGATGGCAGGTTTCTGAATTTATGCCAGAGTGTATCAGATCTTAATAAAATGGTTTAAAGAAAAAGACCGTCAGGAGAGGGCGCGTTGTGGGTTTTGATTTGACCTGATTTTATAATGTATCTCCTTTCACAGAAGGTTTGTATCGCTATATTATGTAAAATCATTGATTATGTAACGGCTTGATTACTTGGTTATGAATTGTGTTAAACCATTGCGTAAGGCTATGTTGAGGAAAACTATGCTGGGGAAAAGGTTATATCGCTGGATGCCGGGTTTGGAGAGTCTTTGCAATTATCGGAAAGAATATTTTAGCCATGATATACGGGCAGGCCTGTCTGTTACCGCTGTCGCTTTACCTGTGGCGATTGCTTATGCTGAATTAATGGGCATAAGTGCAATTATTGGTCTGTATGCCTGTATTCTGCCTATGTTTGTTTATGCACTATTCGGCACATCCCGCCAGTTGATTATCGGGCCGGATGCTGCAACGTGTGCTGTTATTGCTGCTGCGGTAACACCTCTGGCATTCGGAAATGCAGATGTCCGCTGGCAGCTTGCGATTATAATGACGTTAATGACAGGGATCTGGTGCATACTGGCAAGCCATTTTCGGTTGGGAGCATTTGCAGATTTTCTTTCGCGCCCCATTTTAAAAGGTTTTATCAATGGGGTAGCCATTACTATTATGGCGGGCCAGATTACTAAAGTATTCGGGATTTCTGGTTTGCCTCTGGAACTGATTGAGCGGTTGATTGCATTACCACATAAGTTACTGGAATCTCACTGGCCGACAATGGCAATGTCTGCAATGACTTTACTTGTTCTGCTGAGTGTACGTTTCCTGCGTCCGGGCTGGCCAGCACCATTGCTGGCGATGCTGATATCTACTTATGTGAGTTGGCAATTTGAATTAAATCAATATGGTATTGAGATTGTTGGTCATATGAAAGATGGGCTGCCAATTGTACCAGTGCCTGAATTTGAACTGGGTAGTATCCGTGATTTGGTGGTTCCTTCCATAAACCTGGCTGTTATCAGTTTTGTCAGTTTTATGATAACGGCGCGTAGCTTTGCCAGCAAAAACGGTTATCAGGTAGATGCAGATTCAGAATTACGGGCATTGGGTATTGCCAATATTGCTTCATCATTATCTCAGGGGTTTGCAGTCAGTGCAGCCAGCAGTCGTACTGCGGTCAATGATGCCCTTGGTGGCAAAACCCAGATGGTATCGATAATTTCTGCAATCACCATCTTGTTGGTGTTGCTTTTTATGACGAAATTTTTGTCATATATTCCATTATCGTCATTAGGTATTGTCCTGATATTTTCTACATGGTCATTACTCGGATTAAAAAATATCTGGGCATATCGGAAACGCAATCGTCAGGCTTTTATACTATCCACTTTTACCCTTGTTGCTGTTTTGTTAGTTGGTGTGATTGATGGAATTGGTTTTGCGGTGTTATTGGGTTTATTACAATTTTTACGCATTATATTTCGTCCTTCAGATCAGTTATTAGGAGTAAATGAACAGGGAATGATCCGCTCCATCAATCAGGGCAATAATATTGTACCTGTCGATGGAATAGTCATGTATCGTTTTAACTCTCCTCTGACTTATTTCAATGCCGGATATTTCAAAAAGCGGGTTTTACAACATATAAACAGTACCTCCAAACGCCCGGAATGGCTGGTGATCGATGCAACAGTCAGTTTTACCCATGATGATGTCAGTGTGTTCGCTGTGTTGGATGAACTGATTACTGAATTGAAAAGGAAACGAATAACATTAGTTCTTGCAGGCCGCAGCACTGAATTAAAGAATTGGATAAAACAGAACAAACTCCGGCGTAGTGATGAGGATTTAATGGTTGTTCCCGATCTTTATTTTGCTATTCGTTTGATCCAGAGTAAAAAACAGGCTGAAGAGAGCCTCGCTGAATAAAGCGAGGCTGTTTGGTTTGCCATCTACGGATTTTTTGGTTTAGCCAGCATATACAAACGGAATAGATAAATCAGCAACAGGGAAGACAACAGGTTATTTGCTGTTGATAAGGCGATGTCCGGCATTTTGGATAATCCAAGCGCAATAATCAGTTTCATTGCAAGCAATAGCAAAACGGCAGGAACTAACAGGCGGAAAGTATCGAATGCTAATCGCCAGCTTTCCTGCATGGATACGAATATACCTTTGCCTTTCTCAAGCAGCAGAAGCGGAGCAAATGCAAATACAATTGAAAACAGAACTCCCGGAATGAACATCAAAGCGTAACCTATATGAACTAACAGGGTACAGATGAGTACCAGTAAAAACATCTTAGGTAATTGAGTCAACGATAGTTGACAGGCTTGTAGCGCATTAGTCTGATGCCCGTTGGAAATAGCACTGATAAGTATTAATACACTGGCAGTCAGTAAAGTATCACCAAAAATACTGGAAAATAAGATCCCGCCCATTGTGCGAATGAGCATTAGCTGTGTTTCCGGGGCCAATTGCTCAATATAGTTTTTAATACCTGAATTGCCGGATTCCCGAAAAGTATCTTGTATTTCAGTCAATAACTTAAGTTGCTCACCATCAGGTATCAGAAGGTGATTCAGCAGTGTAGTCACCAACGCGGCTAAAACAGAGAGTATGACAATATTCAACAATTGGTGTTTAAAAAAGTTGAGGCTGTCACGATACAGGGTATTTGCCGTGATGGGCATGTAAATGGCTCCTATCAGATGAAACAGTAATGAAACCCAATTGTACCTTGTTCAACGGATTATTGGATAGCTAAAAGATAAAGTTGACAACTATTGTGCAATTTTACTTATTAAAATTGGTTCATTGTCATAAATGGAGCATGCTCCATTTATGTGAGGATTGTGACAAATCGTTGTTAACCACTCAAATTTTGATAGGCAGATATTCAGGTAATTTTGACTTGGATCAATTCAAAATATCCCATAGGTGAAATAATAAATTTGTAACCACAAAAACTAAATAAATGGGATCGATAATGAAAAAAATTTCTGCGCTTGTCCTGGCTGCGGCAACGCTGGCCCCATCATTTGCTTTTGCCCATGAATCCGGTGACTTCCTGTTCCGTGCTGGTACAGCAACGGTAAGGCCACATACCGGCTCTGATGATGTATTAGGTTTAGGCTCATTTAATGTAAATAATAATACGCAATTAGGTTTAACTTTCGGTTATATGATCACTGATAATATTGGTGCTGAATTATTGGCTGCAACGCCATTTCAACATAATGTCAATTTGCCGGGTGCAGGGGAAATTGCGAGAGTTAAACAGTTACCACCAACATTAATGGCTCAATATTATTTCGGTAATGCAGAGAATGAATTACGTCCTTATGTCGGCGTAGGTATAAACTATACAACATTTTTTGATGAAAAATTTAATAATAATGCTACTGTAAAAGCGGCAAATTTAAATAGTCTGGATCTGAAAAACTCCTGGGGTGTTGCAGGGCAGGTTGGTCTGGATTATCAACTTGATAAAAACTGGATGTTAAATACTTCACTCTGGTGGATTAATATTGAAACTGATGTGAAATTTAAAGTTGCTGATCAAGAACAAAAATATAAAACCCGCCTTAATCCTTGGGTATTTATGTTCGGTGTTGGTTATAAATTCTGATGATTTGATATATACACTTCGTCTTTCAAGCTGCTTCTTTGTTGGCTACGCTTGCTCACCCCAGTCACATATACCCATCTTTAATTACGATGGGTATAGCATGTAATGCATCAAAAACAGAATCGGCTTTTAAGCGGCTATCTTCGTCTAAGTTCTTTTTAATAGCAGGAAATTGTACCTGAAGGGTGTGTGCTTTGAGAGTAGTCAGGGTTTTTTCTGATAGCAGATTAGCTAAGACAGGCAGCAGATTCTAATAATAACGTTGCTGATCGATTATTGCATAGCTGGTTGAAAAGCAGCGTCGGATCAGCCTGATAGACCGTTTCTCGCTGATTTATCGAAATATTGAAGTCCTTATCTGTCATACTCCCCCTCTTTTATTATCGTTATTCAACCGCCCTGAGAGGGAAGTAGAGCCACCAACGCACGGTTTGAGCTGTTCTCATAGTTTTCATAAGTGTGATCATCATAAGCGCCTTGTTAGTAGAGTGTTAGTAATATGTATCTGAATCAATCCTGCGTACTAGCGAACTGATCCTTTATTTGCTTGTCAACCGTTTTTTTTGATGTGTTTTTCTTCTGTGTATCGGCCAATGAGTTGAATCTGTAACGGATAGTATATTTTTTATAAATGGAATTGTTTGAATTTAATTCTGTTTAAATCTATCGTGAATTTCATTCTGTTGTTTTTCACCAGACAACATCATTTTTTGATGAGATATTATCTTATGAAAAAAATAAATTTATACTCCATATTATTTTTTATAGTATCAATCATTTTTCATAATGCTAATGCAGCTGAATCAGATAGGATGGTAATTATCCCATATATAAAAAATAGCCAAGAAAAAAAGCCCGGAATATGGCCAGTACCTCCATTTTATTATTACAATTTAACAATTAAAAATGAAAGTAAACATGACACATTAAATATTGATAGAATTGACGATCGTTGTATGTATAATTCAGGAGAAAAAAGTTTTTCCGTGTCAGCCGGGGGTAGTTTTGGACAAGAAATTGAAATTAAAAATACGTTTGGTATTCCGTTATGTACGGGAATAGCAAAAACTATTGATTGGACTACAGAGACTATTTTTAATAATAAAAAATATAAGGGTTGTGATATTACATTAGATTTTTCTTATAACCCAACTTGGTTGGGTCCTGGGATGGGATGGTTTTATCATGTTGATACAGCTCGGGGTTGTGATCTTACCGTTACTGTTGATTGTGGTGGCGGTGATTGTTTAAATAACGATGGTTATCCAATTAATGACAATAATAATATTACTATCACTATAAAAGATGATAATGACTGGGAGCCACCAAGAATTACTTCTCCCGCTCCTAATACAGTTTTAGATAATAACTGGGTTTTAGTTTCAGGGGAGGGTTTAAATGAAGATGGAACTTTACCTGAACTTAGTATCAATTCTTCTATTACTTCTTCTCCTTATTTTGTTAGTGTTACAGCTACATCGAATAATCATTGGGAAAGTAACCTCTGGCTTCCATGCGGTCTTGGTACTTCAGTTAGTATTAAAGATGTAGATAATTCTGGTTTAATAATTGATGGCTCATTGTGTGAAGCAACGATTACCTCAATGCAGGATGGAGAAACTATTCCAGCTGGAGAATACTCTTTATCGGGGCTGGCAAATATCGATTCACGTGCTGGTAATGTGCAGGTTCAGATAACGGGTTATAACAATGATGGAACTGTTTATTCATCAGAAAAGAGTTATGCGTCGAATATTGATACGGATGCAGGTAAATGGACTCTGAAAGATTTAGAGGCAGTCTGCTCTATTCAATATAAAGCTTCTGCATCTCCTTACTTATATTTTTCTATAGCAAAAGCATCAGCAGAAGTGAGTTATTCGGCACAAAATTGCCCTGCGAGTATAACCAGCCCAAAACCGAATTCCACCGCTGACAATAACTATATTACCGTTTCAGGAAAAGGCCGTACTGAAGATGGAGAATGGCCTGAGCTTGTCACCAGTTTCGATAAGAAGAGTTATTCAACCCAGCCTACCGGGGATGGTGATAATTGGGTTGGACATATCTGGATGCCATGCGGTATTACCGGCACAGTGAGTATTACTGGTATGGGTAATTCGGGTGTTACATTTAATGGCCCGCCATGCGGAGAAACGATCACTTCAATACAAGATGGGCAAACTATTCCTGCCGGAAAATACAGTTTATCGGGACAGGTAAATAGTGATACGGTTGATGATGAAAAACATATACAGGTTCAGATAACGGGTTATAACAATGATGGAACTGTTTATTCACCAGAAAAGAGTTATACGCCGAGTGTTGATACGGATACAGGCAAATGGACTCTGGAAGGTTTAGAAGCCATTTGTTCCATTCACTATAAGGCATCAGTTTCCAAGTCTTCATCAGAATTACAGTCTGTTCATCAATCTCTCCTACCTGGAATGCCCGGTAAAAGCGAAGTGAGTTACTCGGCACAAAATTGCTCTGCGAGTATAACCAGCCCGGAACCTAATTCCACCATTGGCAATAACTATATTTCCGTTTCAGGAAAAGGCCGTGCTGAAGATGGAAATTGGCCTGTACTTGTCACCAGTTTCGATAATAATAGTTACTCAACCCAGCATATTGGTGATGGTGATGACTGGGAAGTATACATGTGGGTGCCATGTGGTATTACCGGCACAGTGAGTATTACTGGTATGGGTAATTCGGGTGTTACATTTAATGGCCCGCCATGCGGAGAAACGATCACTTCAATACAAGATGGGCAAACTATTCCTGCCGGAAAATACGATTTATCGGGTCTGGTTAATAGTGATACAGCAGGTGATGCAAGAGATATACAGGTTCAGATAACGGGTTATAACAATGATGGAACGATTTATTCACCAACAAAAAGTTATACGCCGAGTGTTGAGACGGATACAGGTAAATGGACTCTGGAATATTTAACGGCAGTTTGTTCCATTAATTATAAGGCATCAGTTTCCGAGTCTTCATCAGAATTGCAGTCTGTTCATCAATCTCTCTTACCCGGCATGCCCGGTAAAAGTGAAGTGAGTTACTCTGTGCAAGCCTGTTCTGTAAAGATTACTAAGCCTGAAGATAAGGAACTCATTTCTTCCAATACTCAGGATACACAAAATGTTTCAATAGAAGGTAAGGCTGATACTGGAATTACAGTTGAGGTGTCATATAAATCCGGTAATTCCGAGTCTTCACCATCCCCTGCTAGTTCTGATAATGATACCTGGCATTATGAGGCTCAGGAAGTACCAGTAGGTTTTATTACTATTACTGCTGTCGGCAAAGATTCATCTGGTGGTTTAATGCCTGATGAGAAAGATGAAGTGACAATACTCAGTTCTAAACTTTTTTCTGTAGCAACTAAAAATGACGGTGTTTTCACCGAGTTTTATGGCACATCTATGCCAACTATTGAAGATGAAGGTGAAGATGAATATTTAGATCCTGATATTCTAATATCACTTGATGGGGTTGGGAGTATTAAAATTGCTGTACCTGATGAAAATGGTAATTGGAAATATGAAGATAAGAATTACGCTCGTAGAGGAAAGTATACGTTTACCTTTGAAGAAGAATCTAATAATGAGAGTTATGATGGCAGAGGTAAAAAAAATATCGAATGCACAGGTGGTGATGACGGAATGAATTGCACTGTTAAAAATTAATTTTCGCCTTAATATTTAAGGAGATTGGCATGATTGTTATCAGGTGTGTTTTTATTTTACTGTTTTTATTCCATTTTAGTAATTCATTTGCTGAAAGTGAGATGAAATTGCCACCATTAAAAACTATTGCTGGAGGAGAGGATAGTTGTAAGGATATTAATAGCAATAAATGCAAATCTTGGGTTGTTAGTATCTATTCTGTCGATAAAGAAAATAAAGGAAATAGCATATGTACAGGTTCATTAATATCGCCGAGTTATGTTTTAACTGCAGCGCATTGTAAAGATGATACAGCTAAAAACTATTATGTGGTTAGCGCATATAATAAAAATAAAAAAGTGACTGCATCAGCTAATAATTTTATAAAAATGGATATTCCTTCATTATATGAAACTACTGATTCGCATGATTTAGCGATTTTAAAGTTGGATAATCCATTGGAGTTGGATGGAAAGTATGGTCGTATTCGTCGTTTTTTCAATTATGATGAAGCTTATCAACGATTAGATAGTGATTATTATCAAGCTTCTGCCTATGGGTATGGTTATAGAGGAATTAATAAAAAAACAGGTAAGCGGCAAGATGATAGTGATAATACACAGTATCGTGCTGATGTGATTATTGTTTCTCCTGCACATGATTATTTTGACAATAATGGACTGGTTGCAACAGCAAATAAAAAAGAAGGATTAAAGCCGGGGGTTATACAAAATGGTGATTCCGGGGGACCTATTATTTGGAACGATACAATTATTGGGGTTGCTTCTTTTGGTTTTGACATGGCCAGTGTAAATCAGGAAGATGCTTATAATCAAGATTACCCTTTTTTTGCAATTTCAGATACTACAGGTAAACATAATAAGAGGGATTTTATCGAACCTTTTTCTCCTGGGAAGTGGTTTTCTGAAACAATGAAGCAGATCTGGATTGATAACCCGGATTGGAATTCTCATTTGAAAAAGAGAGGTGATGATATTCTTATTGAGGGATGGGGAAGACCAAGCAGTGTAATAGAAATAATTTATTCTATTAATGATGCCCCGCAAAAAAAATTCAAATGTAAAGATACTGTTGATAATAAAGGTAATTGGAAATGTAAGATTCCGAACAATGAATTTTTTACTGAAGGAGTTAATAAAGAAGAAGAGCAAAATGTGATTATTATAGCCAGAGAATCACCCGATAGTTTGTCAAAAAATGTAGCGTGGAGAGAGGATAGTGTACAAGCAAAGATATCTTCCATTTCAAAAGAATTCGGTATTGTTTATCCGGCTGATAAATCAACAGTATCTACTAAGAATTTTATAATACGTGGGTATGCTGATCCTGATTCAGAAATTGAGCTCACATTGCAATCTAATACTAGCGATGATAAATATGGTCAAAAAGAATTATGCAAGATGCCTGGATCTAATAATAGGATAAAAACAACAAATTATGGTTTTTGGTCATGTGAAGTCAAAGAGGATATTAAAGTCACTGAAAGCCCAAGTGATGAAACAAAATGGAATTATAAAATAACCGCAAAGCAACATACTGATAAATTAAATATTTACGATCAGGTTAATATATTGTTTCAACCAAAAGAAAATAAAAAACCAGTCATTAAAGTTGATGGCGTAAATTCATATACTAAAATGTTACCTTTCAGCTTGGTGTTAGATGATTCAGCGAGCTTCTTTTGTTTTTTCAATCAGGCATATTTAGATTGTGGTAATGATCCTTCAGGCAAGAAATATATTCTTAATAAAAAAATAACTAAATCAAATGAAGTGTTGTCGAGTTTTAAACTTTTCGTTACGCAAAAAATTGATCATGTTGACCCATTTGACCCAGTGTTATGGAGTAAATCAAGTCTAATTGGAGGATATTTAGCGCCAACATTCAAGGATAAGTATGATATTAACAATCCGAGAGAAATAAACTCTTCAAATCAACCTAATATATTGGCCAAGGGGGAGGGTGGTGATGACAATGAGTATACTTTGCCAAATAAGGATTTTATTTTAAAGTCTGAGTATTCTATATATAAGAAAGATGAGGGTAAAGAGACTTTTTCTAAAATAAAATTAGCGGGTGGAGAGGTTTATTTTTCTCGTCTTGTTCTGAATCATGAGAAAAATAGACCTCCAACTTGGGAGATTGAACGACCCTATTATGAACTAAAAGATGGGCTTTACTATATTGAAGTAGCGGATGAATATTATCCATTAGGGTTGGAAAAATTTAAACGATATTGGGGAAATACATCTTTTGAAAGAAGTTATTTTCGGATAATAACACCTGAAGTTAAGATTGAAACTCCTTCTACTGGAGAAACCAGTACAGTAGGTACTGCCAGTTATTTATCCGGTAGTTCTAATATTCCCGGAGATGAGGTTGATGTTAAAAGGCGAAAAATAGATCCTTCTTTATCAAAACCGGAGGAGAATAATCAAAAACTTGCTCAGGAGACTTCTATTTGTACCGGCGCTGTTGTAAGTGATAATGGTAATTGGGAATGTGGGAATCCAATAATTTTTCCAGAGGGTACTTATGAAATAACCGCTGAATTAATGAAAGAAGGAAAAGTTGTTGCTAAAGATACTACCAAGCTGACTATTAAAGGTGAAAATGATGATCCGGAAAAGGAAAAATTTGACGTAAAGAACCCTAAAGATAATTCAACTGTAGATCCAGATAATCCTATCCGCCTTTCAGGCTCACTAAGCGGCTCCGGCGGTGGTAGCGGTTTCGGTGGTTTTCTCAGTAATATATTCGGGTCGATTTTCGGCGGCATATCTTCATTATTTAACTCGCCATTCAGCACTGGCCTTGGCTCCTTTTGGGATTTGATTATTCATCCTAGTGCTATTTCAGGTGGAGATACCTATACGATTAAGCTACAGGAAACTCACAATAAGGCGCATGTCGGGGAGCCGATCACCTGGCATTTTACTGTTCCTATGCGCATTACCTCACCAGCCAAGGGAGCGCAATATAAGCTACATGATGGGATATCTATTGAAGGTCAGGGAAGCCCTAAGCAATTAATTATCGTTACCGGGGCAAAAGAGTTTCTACCTCCAAAAAAAATGACACTTCCAAGATCTAAGAAGGGAATAATTTGTTCTGCTACTGTGGATTCAAAAGGTAAATGGGCCTGCCCTAACCAACCGGTATTATCGGCAACAAGTGAAGGAACATTCTATATTTATGCGGCTCAGTATAAGGAAACGACCTCGACAGCATTTGGGGGAGATTATGAAAGAACGTCTCAGGTCACACGCAAGTATGTTGTTGCCAAAACAAAAATAGATATTACTCATCCTGTTCATGGTGCGAAAATAACGACTCTCCCTTTCTCTATTGAAGGTACTGGGGAAGAAGGGGCTGAAGTACACATTAATGCGTTTGGTAACACTAAAGATTGTCGTACCACTATTGATAAATCAGGCAAATGGTCTTGTGGGCCTTATCAGCCGGAAGAGGGTAAATATACTGTATCCGCTGAACAATTTATTGATGGTACGCAGAATTCCCATTCATCTGTTTCTTTTGAAGTTCAGACTAAAACCACGAGATCAGTGGCTATCACGCAACCACATAACGGTGGATTATATCAGTATCTTGAAAACATCTTGCCGAAGGGTACCGGAATGCCGGGGACGACAGTTTGTCTGGATAGCAAAGAGTTGTCGCAAATTTGTCAGAATGGCATGACTGTAGATGATCAGGGAAATTGGGAAGGAATTAATGGATTAGATACCTCCACTAAAGGAGAACAGACGTTGGTAGCAACAGCCTTCCTGAACAAAGTGAAACAATCCACGGCAAAAGTGGCATTTTATATAGGAGATGATGCACTAACAATAAAGTGCCCCAAAGAAGGTGAAGTTATAAAAACACCTTCATATACCTTGAGTGGCTCAATACCTGAGAATGCTAAAACAGTTACTGTAAAAGCATTCGGTGGCCATGATGAATGCTCTGCGAAGCTCAATAAGCAGAATTATACGTGGACATGTGGGCCTTATAGTTCTGTATCGGGGGATTATAATGTAACAGCTATGGATGATGCAGGCACTCATGTTAATCGGGGTTTTAAAGTGCGTTACGGGGATAATCTGCAAATGCGTGTGCTTGAACCTACAGAAGGAGAGCAAATCAAAACCCCGACCTATACCATAGCAGGTAAAGGGCAGGTAGGAGCACATATCACCATACATCTTTCTGGTGCACTGCTTTGTAGTACATATGTTGATGAAAATCAGCATTGGGCTTGCCCGACCATGAAATCAATTCCGGGTTCATATAAGCTCCTGGCTCAGCAATGGATAGGTGATGTAGCATCAGGTAAGCCCGTAATACGCAATTTTGATGTGATTTACATGCAGGATATTACCATTAATCCTACGGCTGAACCGGATTGTGCGGTTGCAAATAAAACTGTTTCTATTCCGATTACAGGGATCGCAACAACAGGGGCTGATATCTCTTTGGAAGCTACATTGGAGGGTAAAAAACCCCAGAAATGTGGCCCTGTACGTGTTTCAATGACGGATGGTACATGGAGCTGTACTCTGGAAAACGCGCAACCGGGAATATACACAGTCAAAGCCAAGCAGACTATTACAGTTAATGGCCATCCCTATTACAATAAGAAAACTGATGATGTGAATGCGGCTGTTTTGAGTATCACCAACCCTCATGAGGGAATCTATCGTAAATATAATCATCCAATAGATGTGAGTATAGAAGGAACAGCACAACCGAATATGGAGATGTCATATCATATTCTGCATAGTGAAAATGTTTTTTGCCGGGGGTTTAATTTATCTAAAGAGATGATGACATCAGAATATGCTGCAAAAAATAGTATAACCGCTGATGGTAATGGGCAGTGGAATTTTAATGAAGAAATTACTCAACTGGGTGAGTACACATTAACAATTTATGCCCAATATTGCGGGCAACCCACTTCAGCACAACGCCGGTTTTGTTATCGTCCATACCTAAGATAGATATCTTAATCTGTTGATTGATAGGTTTTAATAAAAAACAGGCACAGTAAATAGTTATTCCGACCCTATCGTTTACTTGATACTTAATCATGATGCGATAGGGTTTCTTTTATTCAATAATACAGCCGAATCGGTATTTAGCCCCTGTAATTCTAATCACTGTGGTATCATCCCTGTTTTGTACGTCATATCACCTGATAGCTGATAGACAGTGCTCCTGTCTTTCAGCCCCGTTTCGGGGCTTTTTTTATCCCTGCCTGAAGTTACATTCCATTTAAAATCAGTTTTGGTTAATTACCGCGATTGTCATGGCTGCGCAGCCTATCGGAGCGGGTGTTTATGTTTTTGCGAATAAATATGGGTTTAAACAGGAAATTATCTCTTTTTCCATTATCATTTCTCTGCTTATTGCACTGGTCACGATACCCACTATTTTACAATTGTTTCCTGTGTAAAATTCTATAATCCGAATTATGTTTAAGCCGTCACTGAAACATCTATTTTAATAGAAAATTTTCAGTGACGGTTTTTTTCCGTTTAAGGCTATAAGTCATCATTCAGTCGAAAATGGTCAAGAAATCACCGTCAATTTCTTATCCAGAATTCAGGTTAACTTATATCAGTTTAATCACCGGAGTTTTATCGAGTTAATAACCGTTTTAACTCCCGAAATGCTTCTTGCAATTTGAATGGCCTGCCTGACTTCTTCGGGGGAACGCGCAAAACCACTCAACTGAACACGCCCTTTATAAGTTTCGACATTGATATCATTGGAGTTAAGACTTTTGTCTTCAAATAGTGCCGTTTTTATTTTTGTTGTGATTACGGTGTCATCAATATAGTTGCCTGTGCTTTCGGTAGTGGCTGTTGGCGCACATGCAGATAACATTGCGGTGATAACGGCTGCGATAAAGAATGCATAAATGGATTGTGATTTTTTCATAATGGCTCTCCGTTGATGTCAGGAATAATAAAATACGATTTTTGTTCTCTGGCGATGATTTTACACACATCACTGTGGCAAGGCTTTTACAGAGGAATGTTGGAATAGCAGTAATTCAGAAGTATTGTTGAAGATAAGGGAACTTACAAATAAAGTAGATTTTGTTTTTAGTCATTTCCCCCATAAATTCACTTATGGGGGAAACCGATACTATCGTAGGGTAGCGGATTTCATTGAATGAACAAATACCCTGAGTTTTTCTAACATAACCTGTGGTTGATGTAAATTATTCTCAATGATATTGACTACGGCTGAACCTGAGATTGCACCCGCTGCACCACTGTTAATAACAGATGTCACCTGTGCTGGCTCGGAAATGCCAAACCCCTGTATAGCCGGAGCTGCACGATATTCTTTGAGTTTGTTGACCAGCTCTGTCAGTGGATTTTCCATCCTGTTCTGTACACCGGTAGTACCTGCTCTGGATAGCAGATAAGTGTAACCGCGTCCGAATGAGGCAATTTCACGCAATAAATTATCATCTGCATTGGGCGGACAGATGAAAATGGGAGCAATATTGTGCTTTATGGCTGCAGAGTAAAAAGGGCGCGATTCAGAGACTGGCACATCAGCAACCAGAACGGAATCAACCCCGGCATTTTTACAGCGGGCGTAAAATTCATCTATTCCATTGTGGAATACCAGATTTGCATACATTAGCAGGCCGATGGGAATATCGGGATACTTTGCCCGAATTTGTGTCAGTAATTCGAAACAGAGTGTTGGTGTAACATGGGAAGATAGAGCACGCAGGTTAGCATTCTGGATCGTCGGCCCGTCTGCCAGAGGGTCGGAAAAAGGAATACCAATCTCCAGCGCATCGGCTCCGCCGGAAATGAGGGCATCAATGATATCTAAAGATAATTCAGGATTAGGATCACCGAGAGTGACAAAAGGAACAAAAGCGCCCTGATTTTGTTTTTCTAATTTCTTGAATAGCAGCTCATAACGTTCCATCAGATTTCCCCCCTGGATTTCAGGATATTGTGAACAGTAAAGATATCTTTGTCGCCACGACCGGATAAATTGACGATGAGTAATTGTTCTTTATCCGGCTCCTGCTGGATCATTTTCAGTGCATAGGCGAGGGCGTGTGAAGACTCTAATGCCGGAATAATTCCTTCATTCAGTGACAGCGCTTTAAATGCGTCCAGTGCTTCATCATCTGTGATGGAGACATAATCCGCCCGCCCGATGCTGTTAAGGTAGGCGTGCTGAGGGCCAACGGAAGGAAAATCTAAACCGGCAGAAATGGAATATGATTCTTCTATCTGCCCGTCTTCTGTCTGCATAATCGGCGATTTCATACCAAAATAGATGCCCAGTTTGCCGTGTTTTAATGGTGCTCCATGCTCTCCGGTTTCAATACCATGCCCTGCGGGTTCAACGCCTATCAGACGCACATCCGTTTCAGGAATAAATTCCGCAAATAATCCGATAGCATTTGAACCTCCGCCAATACAGGCAATGACGGCATCGGGCAGGCGTCCTTCTCTTTCCAGAATCTGAGCTTTGGCTTCTTCACCAATCATACGCTGGAATTCACGTACCATTGTTGGATAAGGATGCGGGCCAGCAGCAGTGCCAAGCAAGTAATGTGCTTTATCATAACTGCCGGACCAGTCACGCATGGCTTCATTACAGGCATCTTTCAGGGTTGCAGAGCCACTGTGAACAGGAATGACTTCTGCACCCATCAGACGCATACGGAATACGTTGGGGGATTGGCGTTCAATATCTTTTGCCCCCATGTAAACACGGCATTTCAGGCCAAGCAGCGCGCACGCCAGCGCGGTTGCCACGCCATGCTGACCAGCCCCCGTTTCGGCAATGATCTCTTTTTTTCCCATTCGTTTCGCCAGTAACGCCTGACCTAATACCTGATTGGTTTTATGTGCCCCGCCATGAAGTAAATCTTCACGTTTCAGATATAAACGGGTTTTGGTGCCTTTGGTTAAATTCTGGCATAGCGTTAACGCGGTCGGACGACCGGCATAATTTTTCAGTAGGTCATGAAATTCCTGCTGAAATTCAGGGTCACTTTTTGCCTCGATAAATGCTTCTTCTAATTGGTCAAGGGCAGGGCTGAGAATTTGGGGGACGAATTGTCCGCCAAATTCACCAAAATACGGATTTAATTTACTCATTGTTTTCATTTCCCACTTTCTGTCTGAATATTAGTTGTCTGAAATATCACTGGTAGCAGCGTAATTGTTGAAAAACCTGTTTTATTTTCTGGCTGCTTTTAATTCCGGGTTTGAGTTCAACACCGGAATTAAAATCCAGTCCGTAACAACCCAATGCGGCGGCCTGCCGACAGTTATCAGCATTTAACCCCCCGGCGAGAACACTGTTCTGCTGAAAACTTTTATCAATTAATTTCCAGTTAAACGTTTTTCCTGTACCTCCGGAACCATTGTCCAGTAATAAGTGGTCAATATTAGACAGGCCGGAAAATCCTTCCGTTTTTGACATATCAACGGATTTCCAGATTTCACAGGATTCGGGCAGTAAAGAGCGAAGCGCATCAATATAGGATTGATCTTCATTACCGTGTAGCTGAACTGCGGTCAGTGAAAGAGTCCGGGCAGTCTGGCAGACAAAATCAATGGGCTGATTCTGGAATACACCCACATATAACAAAGGTACTTCATTAATAATTTGCTGCGCTTGTTGCTGGCTTATCCTGCGCGGTGATTTTTCGGCAAAAATCAGACCGCCATAGACAGCCCCTGCCTGTAGAGCTGCTTTTGCATCTTGTGGGCGGGTTAAACCACAAATTTTATTGTCACCCAGAATCAGGCGGCGTAACGCAAGATCCAAATCGGACTGAGACATCAAAGCACTGCCAATCAGAAAACCGTCTGCAAACTGGCTCAACTCGCGTATTTGCTGGTGGCTGTGAATGCCTGATTCACTAATAACGATAGTCTCTTCGGGTAAGCCTGCTGCCAGCTTACGGGTACGTTGCAAATCGATGGACAGATCTCGCAGATCCCGGTTATTGATACCAACGACCTTTGCTCCCAGTGCGATTGCCCGGTGGCGTTCAGATTCATTACTGACTTCCGTTAATACTCCCATATTAAGGCTGTGAGCCAGATCTGAAAGCTGACGATAGGTTTCATCATCCAGTACGGAAAGCATCAGCAGGATGGCATCTGCCTGATAATAACGAGCCAGATAAACCTGATAGGGATCAATGATGAAATCTTTACACAGAACAGGCTGGTGCACGGCTGCACTGACCAGACGGAGAAAATCATAACTGCCCTGAAAATATTTTTCGTCGGTCAGTACTGAGACTGCGGCAGCATAAGGCTGGTAGGTTTTAGCAATGCGCACCGGATCAAAATCAGGCCTAATTAATCCCTTTGAAGGCGACGCCTTTTTGCATTCCAGAATAAAAACGGTCTGTTTGTGCGTCAGTGCCTGATAAAACCGGCGGTGGCTTGGCACAACGGAATCCAAAAAACTTTCCAGCGGCTGTTCAGCCTTGCGAGTGATGAGATATGACGCCTTATCTTCAACGATTTTCTGTAATACATTGCTTTTCATCATTAAAACCCTGCTGCTAATGTGATCACTTTTTCATAGGCACGACCGCTGTAAATCGTATCCAATGCCTGTTGCGTATTTTGCCGTAAGTCTTCCTGACCATGTATTCTCATTAAAAGAGCAACATTGGCCGCTACCGCATCAATATGCGCTTTTTTACCTTGCCCTTGTAGTAATAAGCTCATCATATGATGGTTTTCCTGTGGTGTTCCTCCGCTGAGTGCTGATATCGGGTGATTTGGCAGCCCGAAGTCTTCCGCTGTTAACTGATATTGGATAATTTCACCATGGTTAAGTTCAGCAATTTGAGTCGGAGCGTGTAAAGCAACTTCATCCATACCTCCGCTATGTACAACGGCAGCACGCTGATAACCCAATACCTGTAGTGTCTGGGCGATAGGGTTCACTAGTTCTGGGTTGTAAACACCAATCAGGGCAAGCGGTGGACGGGCTGGGTTGATTAACGGGCCGAGAATATTGAACAAAGTACGGGTTTTCAGTTGCTGGCGAACATTCACGGCATGACGGAATCCACTGTGATAGCGGGGGGCAAAAAGAAAGCAGATATTGATTTCATCCAGTGCCCGACGGGATTCTTCAGCACTGGCATCCAGTGAAATACCAAATTCAGCCAGCAAATCGGATGATCCTGAGCGACTGGAAATGCTGCGATTACCGTGTTTTGCTACTTTAAGACCGCAGGCTGCCGCGACAAAAGCACTGGTTGTTGAGATATTGATGCTGTTTGTGCCATCACCGCCTGTTCCAACGATGTCACAGAAGGTGTAATCGGGGCGCGGAAACGGAGATGTATTGGCTAAAAATGCCTGTGCAGCTCCGGCAATTTCCTGTGGCTGTTCACCGCGCAGTTTCATACTGATTAATACAGCGGCTAATTGGGTATCGCTCAACTCACCGCAAATAATAGCAGTAAAAAGTTTTTTGCTTTCCTGCTGGGTCAGGGCTTGGGCACTGAACAGTTTTTCGAAAATTAATTGCATTTTCCCATCCTCCTTTTATTGACCTTGCTCTGGCAACTTGAGTGCCCATGCCAGCGTTTGTTCAAGTAATCGGCTTCCTTGTGTTGTCAGGATAGATTCAGGGTGGAACTGGAATCCACAAACTCTGTTATCGTCATGACGAACAGCCATTACAGTGTCGTGACAATAAGCCGAAACAACCAATGTTGACGGAATATTTACACCGACAAGAGAATGATAACGAGCAACAGGAAGCGGGTTAGGCAGCCCGAAGAACATAGCCACTCCATCATGAATTGCTGATGTTGATTTGCCGTGCAGGATTTCAGTGGCTGCTGAGATATCGCCACCATAAGCTTCGATAATTGCCTGATGCCCGAGGCATATGCCGATCACCGGAATTTTTCCGATAACCTGTTGAAGTAATTGTGGCATACATCCGGCATCTGATGGTTTTCCCGGCCCCGGAGACAGCATCAGTAATGGCGATAGCATGTTTTCAAGTTGAGCCATTATTATCTCTGCGGATACCGTATTACGGTAGATAATAACCTGATGCCCACCACAGCGTAGTTGATCCACGAGATTGTAGGTAAAAGAGTCAACATTATCGATCAGAAGAATATTCGCCATCAGAATGTGACCTCCGTGTTGTGAGCTTGAGCAATAGCACGAATGACAGCTCTGGATTTACTCTGAGTTTCCTGAACTTCTGAGTACGGAACTGAGTCCAGAACGATACCCGCTCCCACCTGAACAGATGCTTCCCCGTTTTCTACATAGGCAGAACGAATAACAATGCATGAGTCAAAATCCCCTTTACCGGTGAAATAGCCTACTGCACCGCCATAACTGCCCCGACGTTCATTCTCATACCGGGCAATAAGCTGCATCGCCCGGATTTTCGGGGCGCCTGTCAGTGTTCCCATATTCATACAGGCCTGATAGGCATGGAAAATATCCAGATCATGGCGAAGTGTACCGACAACCCGGGAAACAAGATGCATGACAAATGAATAGCGATCGACTTTCATTAAATCCGCAACATAGCGGCTACCCGGTTCGCAAATACGGGCTAAATCATTACGGGCTAAATCAACCAGCATGACATGCTCGGATAACTCTTTAGCATCGGTGCGCATTTCTAGTTCAAGTCGGCTATCCAGATCAGCATCTAACTCACCACAGGCATCACGTCCGCGTGGTCGTGTTCCTGCGATGGGATAAATTTCAATTTGCTGACTATCGGAATCATATTTGAGGGCACTTTCGGGCGAAGCGCCAAACAGGCAAAAATCCTGATCCTGCATAAAAAACATATAAGGGCTTGGGTTTTGTTTTTTCAGAGTATGGTAAGCATTCAGCGGAGCCGGGCAGGGTAAGGTAAAACGTCGGGATGGAACAGCCTGAAAGATATCTCCCTGCCGGATAAATTGCTGTAACTGCTGCACGATATCAGCGTACTGTTCATCACTCCGGTTACAGGAAATTTCCATGTCAGGGAGTGTGACCGGTTTTAAGAGCTGGCGAGGCTCGGCAATGGTATTTTCCAGCGCAGTTAAACGCTCCTCAAGGCGCTGATTTTCTGCCTTTGATGCACCAAACAGCGAAGTTTGTAACATAGCGCGCTGATTTTGGTGGTCAATCATCATTATGGTTTCCGCCAGATAAAAGCAGAAATCAGGGCAGCGTTGAGAGGTTTTGAGTGTGGGAAGTTGTTCGAATTCGGCGACTAAATCATAGGAAAACAATCCGCCTGCAAAAATGGCATCAGGATCTTCCGCAAAAGAAGATAATTCAGTAATGGCACGTAATGCATCAAAAACAGAATCGGCTTTTAAGCGGCTATCTTCGTCTAAATTCTCTTTAATAGCAGGAAATTGTACCTGAAGGGTGGGTGCTTTGAGAGTAGTCAGGGCTTTTTCTGATAGCAGATTAGCTAAGACAGGCAGCAGATTTTCGCCATTTTTAGTTAACGCTGTAAAATCAACCTGCCGACCGTTAGCTGCGATGCGTATAGCGCTATCAATAATCAATATGCTTTTGAGATCTCTCTTACTGTTAATTTCAGCAGATTCTAACAATAATGTTGCTGGCCGATTATTACATAGCTGGTTGAAAAGCAGCGTTGGATCAGCCTGATAGACTGTTTCTCGCTGATTTACCGAAATATTGAAGTCCTTATCTGTCATACCCCACCTCTTTTATTATCGTTATTTACAGTTTTTACCTACAAAAAATGGCATAAAAAAACCCGCTTTTCAGAGCGGGTCATTGGCACTTTGGATCTCACTTATGTGCGTCATTCAACCGCCCTGAGAGGGAAGTAGAGCCACCAACGCATGGTTTGAGCTGTTCTCATAATTTTCATAAGTGTGATCATCATAAGTGCCTTGTTAGTAGAGTGTTAGTAACATGTATCCGAATAAATCCTGCGTACTAGTAAACTGATTCTTGGTTTGCTTGTCAACCGTTTTTTGGGGTCATAATCATTTAATTGATACTTAATCATGATGCGATAGGGTTTCTTTTATTCAATAATATAGCCTATTCGGTATTTAGCCCCTGTAACTCTAATCACTGTGGTATCATCCCTGTTTTGTACGTCATATCACCTGATAGCTGATAGACAGTGCTCCTGCTTTTCATCCAACACACAGGTAAAGAACAATGACTGATGCCATCAGTGAAATGACAAAACGTTATGATCTACATAGCCATACGACGGCTTCAGATGGCGTTTTATCACCTGAGCAATTAGTGGACAGGGCCATTTCCACGGGCATCAATATACTGGCAATTACTGACCACGATACGACGGCCGGTATTCCGGCGGCTTTAAACCATATCAGCCAAAATCAGCTCCCTCTGACCTTAATATCCGGCGTTGAAATTTCAACGTTATGGCAAAATATGGAAATTCATATCGTCGGCTTAAATATTGATATCAACTCCGTTGCTTTAAAAACATTTCTGGCGAAGCAGGTTAATTTAAGAAAAGAACGCGGGATTGAAATCGGGAAGCGGTTAGCTAAAGCAGGCATTCCCGATGCCTGGGAAGGTGCATCCCGGTTAGCTAATGGCGGACAGGTCACTCGTGGGCACTTTGCCCGTTATCTGATTGAAGCGGGAATTGAACCGACAATCCAGAAAGTTTTCAAAAAATATCTGGCGAGAGGAAAAATCGGTTATGTTCCGCCTCAATGGTGTACAATCGAGCAGGCTGTTGAAGCCATTCATCAGGCCGGAGGGCAGGCGGTGATCGCTCACCCCGGCAGATATGGTTTGTCAATGAAATGGCTGAAGCGCTTAATTGACTGGTTTAAGCAGCATGGTGGTGATGCAATGGAAGTTGCGCAATGCCAGCAGGCACCTAATGAAAGGCAACAACTTGGTCAACTGGCAAGAGAATATGGGCTGAAAGTATCATTAGGGTCGGATTTTCACCAGCCTTGTTCATGGATAGAACTTGGTCGTAATTTGTGGTTACCGGGTGATGTTGTACCGATATGGCACGACTGGTCACAACGCGGGGCTGCATAAAACTTAAGGCGGCGAGGCTGCATAGAAGTAGAGGTTATTGTATGAGCCAGTTTTTTTATATCCATCCTGACAATCCACAGACACGTCTTATTGACCAGAGTGTGGAAGTGCTGAAAAAGGGCGGAGTTGTCATCTATCCTACTGATTCAGGTTATGCCATTGGCTGCTGTCTCGAAAATAAGGACGCAATGACCCGCATATGCCGCATTCGTCAATTAGATGGGCGGCACAATTTTACGCTGATGTGTCGTGATTTATCAGAAATTGCGACTTATGCCCATGTGAGTAATCAGGCATTCCGGTTAATCAAAAATAATACTCCCGGAAATTACACATTTATTCTACAGGCGACAAAAGAAGTGCCGCGCCGTTTAATGAACGAGAAACGTAAGACTATCGGTCTGCGTGTGCCATCTAACCCTATAGCTTTAGCGCTGCTCGAGGCAATGCGTGAGCCGTTGATGTCATGTAGCCTGATTTTACCCGGAAATGATTTTGCTGAATCTGATCCGGAAGAGATTAAGGATACGCTGGGTAAACAAGTTGATTTAATTATCCACGGTGGCTATCTTGGGCAGCAACCAACAACAGTAATAGATTTAACCGAAGATTCACCTGTGGTTCTCCGCGAAGGTGAAGGCGATGTAACGCCTTTTTTATAAGATAACCACGTTATTATTTTTTATTATACGACGCCTGTGAAGGCGACAGCAGAGGTTGCTCAATGAGCGATAAAACAGAAAAGTTACAAAAAATTCTTGCGCGTTCTGGTCATGGTTCACGCCGTGAAATTGAAGGGTATATTCAACAGGGGCGCATTAGCATTGATGGCAAGATCGCAACGTTGGGTGATCGCATCGAAGTAAAACCCGGTACAAAAATCCGTTTTGACGGTCGTATCTTAAATATCAAAGAGCCACAAAAAACAGTTTGTCGTGTTCTGGCTTACTATAAGCCAGAAGGTGAACTGTGTACCCGACACGACCCGGAAGGCCGCCCGACAGTTTTTGATCGCCTGCCGAAAATGCAGGGTGCGCGCTGGATTGCGGTTGGACGTCTGGATATTAATACCTGCGGGCTGCTGCTGTTTACAACCGATGGTGAACTGGCAAACCGTCTGATGCATCCAAGCCGTGAGGTTGAACGTGAATATGCGGTTCGCGTTTTTGGTGAAGTAGATAATGCAAAACTGCGCCAACTGACACAGGGTGTACAACTGGAAGATGGCCCGGCTTCATTTAAAACTATCTCGTTTAAAGGCGGGGAAGGAATTAACCAGTGGTACAACGTCACGTTAACGGAAGGGCGTAACCGTGAAGTCAGACGTTTGTGGGAAGCCGTTGGTGTGCAGGTGAGTCGTTTGATCCGAGTTCGTTACGGTGACATTGATCTGCCGAAAGGTCTGCCTCGTGGCGGCTGGACTGAGTTAGGGCTGGAGCAGACTAACTATTTACGCCAGTTGGTTGAGCTGAATGAAGAAATTGTATCCAAAGTTGCCGTTGAACGCGACCAGCGCCGTCTAAAAGCCAATCAGATCCGCCGCGCAGTAAGGAGACATTCTCAGGTCGCATCCCGCCCGGCAGGAAAGCGCTCTTCAAGCAGCAGCTCCCGCCAGAATGCAGGAAGAAAAGCCCCGCTTAAAGGCCGTTAATACTCTTCTCTGACCGCTGTTTCAATGCTCAGCAGATATTGAAACAGCGGGAATTATTTCTTACCAATCAATGCCTTTCTGGGCTTTAATTCCTGCATCAAAAGCATGTTTGACTGGTCGCATTTCGGTAACAGTATCAGCAAACTCAAGTAGTTCACGGTGACAGCCTCGCCCGGTAATAATAACGGACTGGCTGGTAGGGCGTTGTTTCAGTGCGGTAAGCACATCGTTGAGTTCGAGATAACCGTAACTCACCATATACGTCAGTTCATCAAGTACAACAAGCTGGAGTGTAGGATCGGATAGCAATTTTAGGGCATACTGCCACACAGACAGGCAGGCCTGAGTATCTGTTTCCCGATTTTGGGTTTCCCAGGTAAATCCGGTTCCCATCACATGAAACTCAACCCCATTCTTTTCCAGCAGATTTTTTTCTCCGTTTTCCCATGTACCTTTGATGAACTGGATCACGCCAGCACGTTGACCATGACCAACGGCACGGGTGACAGTACCGAATGCGGCGGTTGTTTTCCCTTTTCCATTGCCGGTAAAAACCATAACGATACCGCGTTCTTGCTGTGCGGCAGCAATACGCGCATCGACTTTTTCTTTCAGGCGCTGTTGTCTTTTCTGGTACTGGCTGTTATCTCTTGTCATTATTCGGCTGGCCCCGCTTTGCGGCCCGGTTGTGCATCAAAACTGATACCTGAATCATGCAGGCTGTCATCTCCCATCAGGTAAAGATAAACCGGCATAATATCCGCTGGCGTTTTTAATTTGGCTGAATTTTCATCAGGGAATGCACTGGCACGCATACTGGTGCGGGTTCCGCCCGGATTAATACAATTAACCCGCAGTGAAGTTCCCTGATATTCCTGTGCTAAAACTTGCATCAGACCTTCTGTGGCGAATTTGGAAACGGAATAGACCCCCCAGCCACTTCTTCCTTCGCGCCCAACACTGGAACTGGTAAATACCAAAGAACCTGCGGGGGATTTCATTAACAGTGGGATCAGTACCTGAGTCAGCATAAATGTGGCATTGACATTCACCTGCATCACATCATGCCAAAGTTGAACAGGTTGTTCTGTGATGGGAGCGACAACCCCCAATAACCCAGCGTTATGTAATACACCATCCAGACGCGGATAATGCTGTGCCAGTTCATCAGCAAAGTTCAGGCATTCATCAGCCGTCACAGTTAAAAGATCCATTGTATAAACAGCCGCAGGTAAGCCGCCTTCATTTTCGATTATCTGTTTAACCGCTTCCAATTTTGCCGTTGTACGCCCAAGCAAAATAACCTGAGCGCCATGGCGGGCATAAGTTAATGCGGCTTCACGACCAATACCATCACCGGCACCAGTAACTAAAATGATTTTTTGTTGCAGCAGGTCATTTTTTGGTTGGTAGTCTGACATCTGATTCTCTTCTATAAACTGTTTTTAAATCTGGCGGATGGGATGGATATATGTAGCATATAACGGCTCATCAGAACAAAACTTCGTGTTATCGTCAAATTGGCAAAATCTCATCTACTTTTTCTGCGCAAATAAACAAATAATATTAATGATTTATTGGTCGGGAGATTTGGCGGAACAGAAGCAAGATAAACTGTTAGAGCACTGTTTCAGGTTTTTGGTTAAAATGAAATAAATATTGTTCATCATAAATAAAGAAAGGTGGATCTGTGGAGTATGTTTCTCTATACGGGCTGTTTTTGGCAAAAGTAGTCACTATCGTCCTGGCAGTCGTCGTTCTGGTGGTATTTAGCATTGGGGTTGGTATGCGTAAAACAATGCAAAAAGGTGAATTACGCCTGACCAATCTTGGTGAGTCTTATAAGGAAAAACAACGTCAGATGCAGCAGGCTCGAATGAGTGAGGCCGAGCAGAAAATCTGGCAGAAAGAGCAGAAAAAACAGCAAAAAAGTGAAGCAAAGCAGAAAAAGGCTGAGGCGAAAAGCGGTCTGAAAAGTACACAGAAAACCAGCCTTTACGTTCTTGACTTCAAAGGCAGTATGGATGCTCATGAAGTGGACTCTCTGCGCGAAGAGATCAGCGCTGTTCTGGCTGTCGCTGATCAGAAAGATGAAGTTTTGGTGCGCTTGGAAAGCCCCGGCGGTGTGGTGCATGGTTACGGGCTTGCTGCATCCCAATTAGCCCGTCTGAAACAAAAAGGTATCCGGCTGACAGTTGCGGTAGATAAGGTAGCAGCCAGTGGTGGTTATATGATGGCATGTGTGGCCGATCGTATTATTGCCGCACCTTTTGCCATTATTGGTTCAATTGGTGTAGTTGCTCAGTTGCCGAATATTCATCGGTTACTGAAGAAAAATGATGTCGATATCGAACTTCATACCGCAGGCGAATATAAGCGTACTCTGACTATGCTTGGGGAAAATACCGAACAGGGGCGACAGAAATTTCAGGAAGAATTGAATGAAACACATACTTTATTCAAATCGTTTATTCATGATCATCGTCCGGGACTGGATGTAGAGAAAGTAGCAACAGGCGAGCATTGGTATGGCACACAGGCACAAGAACATGGGTTGATTGATGAAATCGGTGTCAGTGATGATTTTCTGATTGCTCAAATTGAGCATCGTGAAGTGATTGGGGTCAGTTATTCCCGCCGTAAGCGTGTAGTAGAACGTTTTATGGGAGGTGTGATGGAAAGTGCTGATAAATTGTTGATGCGCTGGTGGCAAAGAGGCCAGAAGCCATTGCTCTGACAGTAAATCTGGCGGTACATGGAGTAAATTGTAAGCTCCATTAATAGCGGCACAATGGCGGATAGTATGACAGACAATATGACAGTTATATTATCCGCCTCATAAAATAAGTGTGTTCGCCTTCTGCCTCACACTATCCGGCCTGCCTTGGGTGATGGTTTATTCTGTGGAAAAATCACGCTTTTCCTAATTATTTCATTTGGTTTTTATAACAGCAATTATCGTTTGACTGGAAATGTTCTCATTTGTACCTATTCTGCTTTTCCGAAAAATAAGTTGTTGCGCATCGTTTTTTATCAGGTAGAGTGTGGGCTTTTCGTCATGCAGATGGAAGATTTTGTTTACAACTGTTAAACCATGTAATTGCATGGTATGCGTTTGTGTATAAAATATCTCATGTATTTCAAAGGGTTTGGTGTTTGAACGAAAGTCTGGGATAAAAATTAGTTGATATCTTGCGAATCTATCGCAATATAAAAAGAGATCTATTTTATATACCGCAACATAACTTCGTAATTTTCGCCATCTGAAAAGAAGATAATTAGGTAAAGGTAACTATGGGTAAAGCTCTTGTTATAGTGGAGTCCCCGGCAAAAGCCAAAACAATCAATAAATATCTGGGAAATGACTACGTTGTGAAATCCAGCGTTGGTCATATCCGTGATTTGCCGACTAGTGGTACAACGAGTCAAAAGAGCTCGAACTCATCTACCGATAAGAATAAAAAGAAAACTAAAAAGGATGAGAAAACAGCGCTGGTTAACCGAATGGGAATTGATCCCTACCATGGCTGGGAAGCAAATTATCAAATCTTACCCGGCAAAGAAAAAGTGGTAGCAGAGCTGAAAACACTGGCTGAAAAAGCACAGCATATTTATCTGGCAACGGACCTTGATCGCGAAGGGGAAGCCATTGCCTGGCATTTGCGGGAAGTAATTGGCGGAGACGAGACACGTTTCAGCCGCGTTGTTTTTAATGAGATTACCAAAAACGCTATCACTCAGGCTTTTGATAAGCCGGGTGAGTTGAACCTTGACCGTGTTAATGCACAACAGGCGCGCCGTTTTATGGATCGCGTAGTGGGCTACATGGTTTCACCACTATTGTGGAAAAAAGTTGCCAGAGGGCTGTCTGCTGGTCGTGTTCAATCTGTAGCGGTTCGCCTTGTTGTTGAGCGTGAACGGGAAATCAAAGCCTTTGTTCCAGAGGAATACTGGCAGATATATGCGGATCTCATGGCTAATGAGGGCATTGAGCTTCATATGGAAGTTACCCATAAAGAGGGGAAACCATTTAAGCCAGTTAATGCGCAACAGACTCAGGCAGCCGTATCTTTACTTGAAAAAGCCAGCTATAAGATCACCGACCGGGAAGATCGTCCAACGTCAAGTAAGCCGAATGCACCATTTATTACTTCAACGTTGCAACAGGCTGCCAGTACCCGTCTGGGTTTTGGCGTTAAGAAAACCATGATGATGGCTCAGAAATTATATGAAGCAGGCCACATTACTTATATGCGTACTGATTCGACTAACCTGAGTCAGGATGCGTTGAGCATGGTGCGCGGTTATATCAGTGACAACTTTGGTGACAAATACCTGCCTAAAGAAGCCAATATTTACAGCAGCAAAGAGAATTCTCAGGAAGCTCATGAAGCCATCCGGCCGTCTAATGTTGAGATTATGGCTGAAGCCCTGAAGGATATGGAAACTGATGCCCAAAAGTTGTATCAGCTTATCTGGCGTCAGTTTATTGCCTGTCAGATGACTCCGGCAAAATATGATTCAACAACACTGACTGTTCGGGCCGGGGATTTTGAACTACGGGCAAAAGGCCGTACTTTACGTTTTGATGGCTGGACAAAAGTGATGCCCGCTTTACGTAAAGGCGATGACGACCGTACTTTACCTGTGGTGGAAGTCGGGACAAGTCTTGATTTACAAAAATTGCTTCCAAGCCAACACTTTACTAAGCCACCGGCGCGTTTTAGTGAGGCTTCGCTGGTTAGGGAACTGGAAAAACGTGGTATTGGGCGTCCATCGACTTATGCTTCAATCATTTCCACCATTCAGGATCGCGGGTATGTACGGGTTGAAAACCGTCGTTTCTATGCGGAAAAAATGGGCGAAATTGTCAACGATCGTTTAGAGGAAAACTTTAACGAATTGATGAGCTATGATTTTACGGCAAGAATGGAAAATCAGCTCGATCATGTTGCAAACAATGAAGCAAACTGGAAAGGCGTATTGGATGAGTTTTTCGTCAACTTCAGTGAGCAATTGGATACCGCCAGCAAAGATCCGGAAGAAGGCGGAATGCGCCCGAATCCAATGGTCATTACTTCTATTGAATGCCCGACCTGTAGCCGCCCGATGGGAATTCGTACTGCAACGACAGGGGTATTTTTAGGTTGTTCAGGTTATGCGCTATCGCCAAAAGAGCGCTGTAAACAAACCATTAATCTGATCCCGGAAAATGAAATACTGAACATTCTTGAAGGGGATGACGCAGAGACTAATGCATTGCGCGCCCGCCGTCGCTGTTCTAAATGTGGCACAGCAATGGACAGCTATTTGATTGATACTCAACGTAAATTACATGTCTGCGGTAATAATCCCGCCTGTGATGGTTACGAAGTAGAGAATGGTGAGTTCCGTATCAAAGGCTATGACGGCCCTATCGTTGAATGTGATAAGTGTGGATCGGAAATGCACCTGAAAATGGGGCGTTTTGGTAAGTATATGGGATGTACAAACGAAGGGTGTAAAAATACCCGTAAGATCCTGCGTAGCGGGGAAGTTGCCCCACCAAAAGAAGATCCTGTTCCACTGCCTGAGTTGCTATGCGAAAAGTCAGATGCTTACTTCGTTCTGCGTGATGGAGCCGCCGGTGTATTTCTGGCTGCCAGCACATTCCCTAAATCGCGGGAAACACGTGCACCTTTAGTGGAAGAGCTTGCTCAGTTCAAGGAACGTTTACCGGAGAAGTTGCGTTATCTGGCGGAAGCACCGATTGAAGACCCTGAAGGTAACAAAACAGTTGTACGTTTTAGCCGTAAGACGAAACAACAATATGTCTCTTCAGAGAAGAATGGCAAAGCGACAGGTTGGACAGCATTTTTTGTTGATGGTAAATGGACGGTCAAAGAAAAATAATGGTTATGAGCATGGGTTGCCAATCAATCTATTGAAATGCAATCAGACAAATATTTTATTTTTGACTTAAAAGATGAAATTTTTTTCTGGAAAGCCAGTTCTCTGAACTGGCTTTTTTTGTTCTTATGCAGGATCTAAACATAATATTTTTATGAAACTTAATTTATAATCGTTATTTACCCTAATTATTTGTTAAATATATATACAGCAAGTGTTATAGTAGTTATATATCCACGTAAATATATTCTATATAGTTATAAGAGAATAACTATTAGCAATATAGAGCTGATACAAACTACAAAAAACATTCGTATATAAATTACAATTTAGGGACAGTGCTGATATGAAACTACAGCAATTACGTTATATCGTAGAAGTGGTTAATCACAACCTGAATGTCTCTTCTACGGCCGAAGGATTGTATACCTCTCAACCAGGGATCAGCAAACAGGTAAGGATGCTTGAAGATGAGCTGGGTATTCAAATATTTGCACGCAGTGGTAAACATCTGACACACGTTACACCGGCTGGTGAGGAAATCGTTCGTATTTCACGTGAAGTCCTGTCAAAAATTGATTCGATTCGCTCAGTTGCCAGTGAACACACCTACCCGGATCGTGGGTCTTTGTATATTGCTACAACACACACACAGGCAAGGTATGCTTTACCGCCGGTCATTAAAGGGTTTATTGAACGTTATCCTAATGTTTCCCTTCATATGCATCAGGGGTCACCAACTCAAATTGCAGAAGAAGTCTGTAAAGGGAACAGTGATTTTGCAATAGCCACTGAAGCGCTTCATCTTTATAGTGATCTTATCATGCTGCCTTGCTATCACTGGAATCGCTCAGTTGTTGTCACTAAAGATCATCCATTGGCGGCAAGGCAGAATGTAACAATTGAAGAATTGGCAGAATACCCGATTGTGACCTACACATTTGGTTTCACAGGACGTTCAGAGCTGGATGTCGCTTTTGACCGTGCCGGGCTTAAGCCTAAAATTGTATTCACCGCGACAGATGCCGATGTGATTAAGACCTATGTGCGTTTGGGACTGGGGGTCGGGGTTATTGCAAGCATGGCGGTAGAGCCGGTTCAGGATAGTGATCTGGTTCGAATCGATATGCGTGATAAGTTCAGCTATAGCACAACTAAGATTGGCTTCCGTCGCAGTAGCTTCTTGCGTAGTTATATGTATGATTTCATCTGGCGTTTTGCGCCTCATCTAACCCGTAATGTAGTGGATCAGGCGATTGCTCTACGGTCTAATGAAGAGATTGAAGAGATGTTTAAAGATATTGAATTACCAATTGTTTAATTGTGATATAAGAACATAAGCAAGAGAAACCGAGGGAATAACTGAAGTTATTTCCTCGGTTTTTTACATTTGGTTGATGGATTATTTTACTTGCGATGGTTTTTATTTGCGATCTCATATTCTGGCAGTATCATTAATAAAATCACCTGTTGATTTGTTTTATATGAGGTCATAGAAGACGGATTGTTATTTCCCTGTGCCGATATTATGCTTTTCCATATAATCAGCAAGTTCTTTATTGTCTGGCATTTTACTTTTACTCAGAGCTGTAAACACGCCTTTTTGATCGCCCTGATTTTTATGCTGACCGAGCTTTTCCTTTGCATGTATTTCTGTGATAACGATTTTGAATCCGACAATTGCCTGACGTTGTTTATTAACATACTCCTCCGGCATTAACTCAGTATTATTCATTAACCCCGGTTCGTATTTATTAACTAAATCTTCTAAGGCTGATTGAGTTTCAAGATTGTTTAAAAATTTTGTGACACCGTAACAATGAACTGCGGTGTAATTCCAGGTTGGCACAGCCTGCTCAGATTCATACCAAGTAGGCGAAATGTAGGCATGTGGCCCGGTAAAAACGACCAGAACTCGCTGGTTATCCAGTTCTTTCCAGTGTGAATTAGCTTTAGATATATGACCGTACAGCGTACCATGTTCCCCTTCATCGGGATTGAGCACTAAGGGAAGATGTGTTCCGGTTAAAGAGGGTGAAACCAGCAATCCAAAGCTATAAGCAGAAATAAACTGAGTAATATCTTCTCTGTCTTTCATTTGCATTTTACGAGGTGTATGCATGTTTATCACTCCGATAACAATAAATTTAACTGGTTTCAGAATAACGCTGAGATAAGGATATAACAATAGTGCGTAATTTTATTATTCAAACTAAAATTTAGAATTCTCCGCTAAAAAAGTTATCTGATTTTTCTATTGATTTACGTTTGTTTTTAAGAAGAAAGCGTTCAAAAGCCGCTTTTATTTCTGAATCTTCCAATGCCTGATAATCGAATAATGACACACAGGAAGAATAATTAAATTCAACATTGATTGTTTCATTGGAAGCGCAATTTGATGTTACTTCTGAGTTTGTTCTGTCAAAATCCAGTTTATATAGTTTCAATTTTGGAATATACATTACCTGATTTTCGTTTCCGACAGCTTCAATGACGCTTGCCAGCGTAATTGTTGAATAACGGTCATTATTTTTTTTCAGACCGAGCCTGATCGCATCGCCTTGTTTTTGCAGAAATTGAGAAAAACTCTTCATGCCCGGAGAATTGGCATTCACAACAATATCCATAATCAACTGCAATAAATTGGTTGCGATAGAAAACCCTTTCATAACATGTTGATATGTTTGATTCTCAATATTTCTGACACTTATTAATGGCAATTTTCCCATAATATCGCCCCAGAATTGGACATCTGTTCTGTACTGTCGGCCACGGGTATCGGAATATCTGATGATATAATCAGTAGCAATGGAGGAAAGCGCTATCTGAATTTTCTTTATTTCATCCATTTTTCCTATAATTCTTGATTTATCATTTAGTTGAGATGCAATAACAAATTGAACCAAGCCATCAGTGTCGCTGAATTTGTGATCAGAGAGCATGAAACGATCTTCAATATCATGATAGAAAAATTGTTCAGCCTGCTTGATCTGATTTAAATAATTTTCACGCTTAATAATTATTTCATTATCCATAATTCACCTTCCAATAGTTAATAAACAATAATAGGGTAATGGTGTTATTTGAGGCACTGAATATCAGTTCCGGCAATCAATAGAACATATCTATTTTGTGGGTGTCATCACTAAAATTTATCAATAAGTGAGGAATTACAGCGGGTTGGCAAGATATGTGAAAGCCGGGTAACAATTATCGACTAGTATGTTATGTTTAATTATAAATATCCGTTGTTTTTCAAATTGAAATTCATAGGGTATAGCTGGTCATAAATATAAAAATGGAGGAGTTATGTCGTCTAGATTAAAAACGGACTGTGCTTCAACACTTTCCATTAGCAGTACATCTTCTGGCAGTAAGACCTACCATTATTACAGTTTGCCTCTGTTATCCGAGCAACTGGGTGAAATATCCCGCCTTCCGAAATCCCTGAAAGTCCTGCTTGAAAACCTTCTGCGTAATATCGATGGTGATTCTGTTGTTGAAGATGACCTGAAAGCACTGGTAGCGTGGCAAAAAAGTGGTCATGCTGAGCGGGAAATTGCCTATCGTCCCGCCCGTGTATTAATGCAGGATTTTACCGGTGTGCCTGCTGTTGTGGATCTTGCTGCAATGAGAGAGGCAGTTTTAAGGCTTGGCGGAAATGCAGAGCAGGTGAACCCTTTATCACCGGTCGATCTGGTGATTGACCACTCTGTCATGGTGGATAAATTCGGCACTGAACAGGCGTTTGAAGAGAATGTTCAGATCGAGATGGAACGTAACTATGAACGCTATTTATTCTTACGCTGGGGGCAGAAAGCCTTCAATCGTTTCCGTGTTGTTCCTCCCGGAACGGGTATCTGCCATCAGGTTAACCTTGAATATTTAGGTAAGACGGTTTGGTATGAAAATCGTGACGGAAGGGATTTTGCCTACCCGGACACATTGGTTGGCACCGATTCCCATACCACGATGATTAATGGCCTAGGTGTGCTTGGGTGGGGCGTCGGTGGAATCGAAGCTGAAGCCGCGATGCTGGGGCAGCCAATTTCTATGCTGATCCCGGATGTGGTTGGTTTTAAGCTGACAGGAAAATTGCGCGAAGGGATTACCGCGACTGACCTCGTTCTGACTGTCACACAAATGCTGCGTAAACACGGTGTTGTCGGCAAATTTGTTGAATTCTACGGTGATGGTCTGGCTGATTTACCATTGGCTGATAGGGCAACGATTGCCAATATGTCACCGGAATATGGGGCAACCTGTGGTTTCTTCCCTGTCGATGATATTACCCTGAGTTATATGCGGTTAACCGGACGCAGTGAAGATGAAATTGCACTGGTTGAGGCTTATAGTAAACAGCAAGGGTTGTGGCGCCATGCCGGGGATGAACCCATTTTCACCAGCAATCTTGAACTGGATATGTTTACGGTAGAAGCCAGTCTGGCAGGACCAAAACGGCCACAGGACAGAGTCACATTAGGTGATGTTCCGCATGCTTTCCAGTCCGCGATGGAACTGGATATCAACAGAAAGCAGAGTTTGAAACCTTCTCCCCCTATCACTATAGGCAATGATACGTTTTCTTTACAGGAAGGAGCCGTAGTCATTGCTGCTATTACCTCCTGTACCAATACTTCAAACCCCAGTGTATTGATGACAGCAGGTTTACTTGCCAAAAAAGCGGTTGAAAAGGGGTTACAGAGACAACCGTGGGTTAAAACATCACTGGCTCCGGGTTCTAAAGTGGTAACGGAATACCTGAAGCTGGCGGGGTTCATGCCCTATCTTGAAGAATTAGGTTTTAATCTGGTGGGATACGGCTGTACCACTTGCATTGGCAACTCCGGGCCGTTGCAGGAAGAAATTGAGGCTGCGATTAAACAGTCTGATTTGACTGTCGGAGCCGTACTTTCCGGTAACCGGAACTTTGAAGGTCGAATTCATCCACTGGTCAAAACTAACTGGCTTGCTTCCCCGCCATTGGTAGTCGCTTATGCGCTTTCTGGCAGTATGAAGCGGGATCTGACCAGTGAGCCGATAGGGCAGGATCAACAAGGGGGTGATATCTATCTGAAAGATATCTGGCCGAGTAGTCGGGAAGTTGCGGAAGCCGTGGAAAAAGTCAGAACAGAGATGTTCCATAAAGAATATAGTGCAGTTTTTGATGGTGATGAAAACTGGCAGGCGCTGGAAGTTGAAAGTTCGGCAACGTACCTCTGGCAGCCGGATTCAACCTATATTCGTCTTCCGCCTTTCTTCAGCCATATGACACCAGAACCCGAGCCGGTGACTGATATCCATCAGGCAAATATTCTGGCCATTCTGGGTGATTCAGTAACAACAGACCACATTTCTCCCGCTGGGAATATCAAGGCAGACAGTCCGGCTGGGCGATATTTACAGGAACACGGAGTTGCTCCGAAAGATTTTAACTCGTATGGTTCAAGACGGGGAAATCACGAAGTTATGATGCGTGGCACATTTGCGAATATCCGTATTCGTAATGAAATGGTGCCCGGTATTGAAGGGGGATATACGCGTCATATCCCGTCACAAAACCAACTGGCTATTTATGATGCCGCCATGCGTTATCAGGAAGAGAAAAAGCCGCTGGCCATTATTGCCGGTAAAGAATATGGCTCCGGCTCCAGTCGTGACTGGGCAGCCAAAGGAACCAGTTTATTGGGAGTGAGGGTGGTTATTGCGGAATCTTTTGAGCGAATTCACCGCTCTAACCTGATCGGCATGGGAGTATTACCGCTGGAATTTCCACAGGGAATCACTCGTAAAATCCTTAACCTGAAAGGGGATGAATCCATTGATATTCGCGGATTAAGTGATATCAAACCCGGGCAGATTATTGTAGTGAAAATCACTTACGCCAATGGGGAAGAAACGCTGGTTAATGCTCATTGCCGTATTGATACCAATACCGAGCTGGCCTATTTCTATAATGGTGGCATATTGCATTATGTTATCCGCAATATGTTGAAGTAAACGCGTTAAAAATAAACGAAACTGAAATGAAAAACTGCGCCCACACCGACGCAGTTTTTATTTTCTTTTCTGTAAAAAAGATATTAGCTGGATTTGGACAGCAGATGCCCCATCAGGCGTGCTTTTGTATCGAGATAATAAGCATTATTAGGATTACGTCCTACAATCAGCGGTACTCGCTCGACAATGTTAATACCCGCTCCGGCCATAATTTCCACTTTTTGCGGATTATTTGTCAGAAGACGGATAGCATGCACACCCAATAATTTATACATGTCTGAACACAGAGTGAAATCTCGCTCATCGGCAGCAAAACCTAACTGGTGGTTCGCTTCGACAGTATCAACACCTTGATCCTGTAATGCATAAGCTCGAATTTTATTCAGCAGACCAATATTGCGGCCTTCCTGGCGGTGATACAGCAGAACCCCCCGGCCTTCCTGACTGATTTGTGACAGAGCAGCTTCGAGCTGAAAACCACAGTCGCACCTTAAGCTAAATAAAGCATCTCCGGTCAGGCACTCTGAATGGATACGGGATAAAACCGGCTCATTACCTGAAATGTCACCATACACAAGGGCAACATGGTCACGGCCTGTTTCTATCTCTTCAAATCCGATCATCAGAAACTCGCCCCAGGGAGTAGGCAGTTTGGCTTCAGCTATTCGTGTTAGCTGTATGTTTGTATTCATATGTTGATTTAGCTCGTTACAATGACAATATTGTGATACTCAGAACAATACCAGTTTGGAAATCAGCTAAAACTACGCAAAAATTTTCTCTGATTACAGCGCATGTACGCATCGCGAGTATAACAGAAATTATGCTTACGTCCGTAGATAAAGATATACCGGATTTTCGGATAAAGCACAGGAGAGAGTGTTCCCGTTTGCAATAATATTAACATGCTAAACTGTAAACATATTTTTGTAGACATATCGGGTGTCTGTATACCGGTAAAAACCCATATATAGTGATACATATAGTTATTTGCTTTATTCAGAATACTTGTTCAACTGAAAACAATGACTGAATTACAGGCAACAAAGTAGAATATTGTCACAAAAAGGGTGAAATATTGGTTTAGTACAATAAAATACTTCCTTTGCGTGGATGAGAAATGCTAATTTAGCAAGCCGCCATATCTGTTATTTGGCATATCAATCAGCAACAACCCATTGATAACAGGAAACAATGTGAAATATTTTCTGATCTTATTGCTGGCATTGGTTGTTTTTGTTATCTCAGTGACACTGGGAGCAAATAATAATCAAGTAGTAACCTTCAATTATTTGATTGCTAAAGGTGATTATTCTATATCCACTTTGCTGGCATCGTTGTTTGCTATCGGTTTTGCACTTGGGTGGGGAATTTGTGGAGGGTTCTATTTGCGTGCCAGCATGTCGTTAAAACGCGCGAAACGTAAAATTACGCGTTTAGAGACCCAGTTGGAGCAGCCAGTTGAACTATCTACAAAAACTGCATCTCCAGCCTCAGTGATTCTGGACAAGGAATAATCCTCCATGTTAGAGCTGTTGTTTCTGTTACTTCCTATTGCCGCCGCGTATGGCTGGTATATGGGGCGCAGAAGTGCTCAACAAGATAAGCAACAATCGGCAGATCGTCTGTCGCGTGAATATGTTGATGGGGTTAATTTTTTACTTTCTAATCAACAGGACAAGGCTGTCGATCTGTTTCTCGATATGTTAAAAGAGGATAGTTCCGCATTTGAAGCACATTTAACGCTGGGAAATTTGTTCCGCTCCCGTGGCGAAGTTGAAAGAGCTATTCGTATTCACCAATCCCTCATGGAAAGTGCCTCCCTGACATTTGAACAGCGTCTACTGGCGACCCAGCAGCTCGGCAGAGATTACATGGCAGCCGGGTTGTATGATCGGGCAGAAAACATGTTTGTTCAGTTAGTGAGTGAAAAGGATTTTCGCGAGAGTGCACTTAATTCTTTGTTGACCATCTATCAATCAACCAGTGACTGGAGTAAGGCCATTGATGTGGCGGAAAAACTGGTCAAGCTGGGTAAGCAACAGTTTCGGCAAGAAATCGCCCATTTTTATTGTGAGTTAGCGCTACAGGGCATGGGAGAAGACGATTTCAGTGATGCTATAGGGCATTTGAACAAGGCCGCTCAGGCCAATAAAAATTGCGCCCGTGTATCGATTATGTTTGGCCGTATTTATATGGCGCAAAAAGAATATATCAAAGCAACTGAGGTGCTGAAGCGTATTCTTGAGCAGGATAAACAACTGGTCAGCGAAGTCTTGCCGATGTTACAGGAATGCTATCTGGAACTGGCTCAGCCAGAAGAGTGGGAAGCATTTATCCGGCGTTGTGTAGAAGAAAATTGTGGCTCAATTGCAGAGATCCATCTGGCCGATATTGTTGAGCAAAAAGAAGGGCGCGATACAGCCCAGATTTACATTAACCGACAACTGGAACGCCATCCTACGATGCGTCTTTTTTATCGCCTGATGAATTACCATCTGGCTGACGCAGAAGAAGGGCGGGCCAAAGAAAGTTTGCTCCTTTTACGCAACATGGTGGGTGAACAAATCCGAACTAAGCCAGATTATAGATGCCATAAGTGTGGCTTTACTTCTCGTTCAATTTATTGGCATTGTCCTTCATGTCGTTCATGGGACACCATTAAACCTATTCGTGGCTTAGATGGGCAGTGACAACGTCACGTTATTGGTGGCATATTTTCATTTATCACATTTTCATTCTCGAAATAAATTCACTATTAAATTAAAGGCCGAAAAATGACATCCCATACAGGTCAAGTTTTAAGTAAACAAATTAAATCACCCATTGTGGTTGCGTTGGATTATGACAACCAAGATGCAGCACTGGCATTTGTCGATAAGATTGACCCGCAATCTTGTCGCCTGAAAGTGGGTAAAGAGATGTTTACATTGAATGGCCCACAATTTATCCGTGTGTTGCACCAGCGTGGTTTTGACGTATTTTTGGATCTTAAATTTCATGATATTCCTAACACAACAGCAAGAGCTGTAGCCGCAGCGGCAGAGTTGGGTGTCTGGATGGTCAATGTTCATGCCAGTGGCGGAGAAAGAATGATGACCGCCGCTAAAGAAATTTTATTACCTTATGGTAATGATGCCCCATTGTTGATTGCAGTAACTGTTCTGACCAGCATGGAACAGTCAGATTTGTCAGGTATTGGAATTGATCTGACACCGGCTCAATACGCTGAGCGTCTGGCGAAACTGACCAAACAGTGTGGTTTGGATGGTGTGGTTTGTTCGGCTCATGAAGCACAACAACTGAAAGCAGTGTGTGGTCAGGAATTCAAACTTATTACACCGGGTATCCGCCCTGAAGGTTCGGATGCAGGGGATCAGCGCCGTATCATGACGCCACCGCAGGCAATTCAGGCTGGTGTGGATTATATGGTGATCGGGCGTCCGATTACGCGTGCAGAAAATCCGGCATTGGCATTACAACAAATTAATCAATCTATCGGGATCGTTCATGGGTAATAATTCGCGTCTGGTTTATTCGACAGATATGGGCCGCATTCATGAGGAAAAAGCACCACCGGCTCGCCCTAAAGGTGATGGTATTGTGCGTATCCAACGTCAGACCAGCGGACGCAAAGGCAAGGGAGTTTGTGTTATCACAGGAATTGATGCTGATGACCAGACTATTGCTAAACTGGCCGCCGAATTGAAGAAAAAATGTGGTTGTGGTGGTTCAGTCAAGGATGGAGAGATTGAAATTCAGGGCGATAAACGGGACCTGCTGAAACAGTTGCTGGAAGCTAAGGGCATGAAAGTCAAACTGGCTGGTGGCTGATTTAGATCTCCTTTCTCTTTATCTATCTTCACAAGCTATGCAATACAGCAGACTCATAGCATAGCTTGTGATCATAATTTTCTGATTATAAATAATACTTGTCGCAGGATTTTATTCAGCCTGAATCATTATGCGGGTTGCTTCTGCCAGTATATCAGGCCGGGCTTTGGCATTTTTATCGCCGGGTTGAGTGAAATAAGTTACCAGTACGAATGGTGCTCTATTTTCTGTCGGCCAGATGACGGCAATATCGTTAGTTGAGCCATAATCACAACGACCGGTTTTATCCCCGACTACCCAGTTTTTTGGCAAACCGGCCCGAATACTGGCATTACCTGTGGTATTTCCTTGCAGCCACTCCACCAATTGTGCCCGTTGATTTGTTGCTAAGGCATCACCTAAAGCCAGTTTGTATAGACTTTCTGCCATAGCCTGAGGTGAAGATGTATCACGTTTATCACCCGGCTGAACCAGATTTAACTCTGGTTCTTTACGATCCAGCCGAAATATATTGTCACCGAGAGTTCGGGCAAAAGTCGTTACACTTTCAGGGCCATCTAGCTGGTTAAGCAGTAGGTTCATGGCAGTATTATCACTGTATTGCAAAGTTGCGGCACTCAGTTCTGTCAGTGTCATACCATCTTCAATATGTTTCTCAGTGATCGGGCTATATTCAACTAAATCGGCTTGTTTGTAATGAACACGTTGGTTTAATAATTTTTCATCTGTTTCGCTTTTTTTCAATAGAGCAGAAACGGCCATTAATTTACTGGTGCTACATAATGGAAAGCGCTCATTGGCACGATAGCCGATAATTGAATGGTCTGCGGTATTGATCAAGGCTACCCCGAGATGCCCATTGGCACTTTTTTCTAAAGCAGTAAGCTGATGAACCATTTGTTCCTGCTGAATGTCACTGGCTGATGCCTGAGAAGGGAATGCTATCAGGGTAGTCAGCAAAGGTAAAAATGTGACTGTACTATGAATGAATTTAGGCATGAACTTGGGTATGAGCTTTTGTGTAGGGAATTTCATATAAGAATTGAACGGTGATTTAATCTTTGTTTTGAAACTGCCGCGTATAATAGCGGCAGTGTGTTTATTGTTCTGGAAATCCCCGTTGTATTGAGTACATCCTGTTGTGTTGAAACTATTAGCTAACAGGGCGCGCTACAATATTACGGGTTTCCATTCTGACTTCTTCAAGGCGCACGTCGATAATATCGTTCAGACGGTAAACAGCTTCACCTTTAATCAGGACAGAACCGGTTTCCTGACTGCATTGAAGTTCATCACGAACGGAATGCAGGAATGGCCCCGGAACAAACGCAATTGCACCATTGTCAACCAGACGAACACGCAGGCCACCACGAGTGATATCAATAATCTCAGCGGCAAAGATTTTATCTGTACCGGCATGAGGCTTAAGATAACGGGCATAAAGCCAGTCACCAACATCGCGTTCAGCCATCCGGTTTGCGCGACGGCGCTCGGATAATTGCAGACAGACTTCTTCAGCCGGTTTTTCTGCTTCAGTTTGTTCAATGACAGCTTTCAATAAACGGTGATTGATAATATCGCTGTACTTACGGATAGGGGATGTCCATGTGGCATAAGCATCAAAGCCTAAGCCAAAGTGTGGGCCCGGTTCAGATTTGATTTCTGCAAAGGTCTGGAAACGACGGATGCGGCTATCTAAGAACTGAGTTGGTTGATTATCCAGCTCACGGCGTAACTCACAAAATCCTTCCAGCCCAACAAGTGCTTCCGGGCAGGTTTCAATATTGTGTTCCTTGAGTACTTCTACAACCTGTTCAATCTGTGTTGGTTCAAAGCCGGTATGAACGTTATAAATACCGAAGCCTAATTTATCGCGAAGAATTTTCGCTGCACAGAGGTTAGCTGCAATCATTGCTTCTTCAACAATGCGGTTTGCAGTGCGGCGCTGTTCAGTGACAATATCAGTGACATTCCCACCTTCATCCAGAATGAAGCGATAATCAGGGCGATCTTTAAATACCAGAGCGTGCTCTTGGCGCCAGTTATTACGGCGTTCACACATCTCTTTCAACAACGTAATCTGTTCGGTAACAGCGTCTGAACCCGGTTTCCAGCCTTCCTGACCTTCCAGCCAGTCAGAAATTTCGTCATAAACCAGTTTGAATTTCGATTCGACCCAAGCGGCAAAAAATTGAATGTCATCACCTAGCTGCCCGTCTTCCAGAATGGAAACCTGACAAACCAGCGCAGGGCGGCGGGCATTCGGGCGCAATGAACATAAATCATCAGAAAGTTCGCGGGGCAGCATCGGAATATTGAAGCCCGGCAGATAGTTGGTAAAACTGCGCTGGTAAGCAATTTTGTCCAGATCGCTGCCAGCCTTGATATAAGCGGTCGGATCGGCAATGGCAATAGACAGTTTCAGACTGCCGTCATCATTCTTGACAATATGCAACGCATCATCCATATCTTCAGTCGTTGCACTGTCAATAGTGACAAAGTCAAGGGAGGTCAGATCGATACGTTCGAGAGAGCTATCATCCATCTGGCAATCTGTCATTGATGGAGCTTCACGTTCCAGACTATGGCGCGTAAGAGTAACCCACCACGGAGCAAAATGATCATCACCTCGCGTAATATAGCCGGTGATTTCAGCATGGAATCCGCGATCACCTTTCAATGGATGACGGCGCATTTCCGCAACGGCCCAGTCGCCGTGTTCAAAATTGTGGGTTACTTGGCTGGTTGGTCGGCATGGAATGGTATCTTTTAACAATGGATGGTCGGGAATAATCCACATCCGGTTGTCATTTTCTTTTCTCTGAACCCGACCAACAAAGCGGGTCAGGAATGGTTCAATCAGTTCTTCCGGTTCAGCGACCTCTTTTTCTTTATCGGTATGAATAGCGGCAGTGACACGATCGCCATGCATCACTTTTTTCATATAGGGAGGAGGAATAAAGTAACTTTTTTGACCATCGACTTCTAAAAAGCCGAAGCCTTTTTCGGTTCCTTTGACTAAACCTTCTACACGCAAGGTTTGAGAATGAAGTTGCTGTTTTAGCTGAGCAAGCAGCGGATTGTTTTGAAACATAATAATCAGGCGAGTTATGGAGTTATTATCGATAATTTGGGTAATAGTTTTACGCGAATCGACGGTATCGAGCAAGTAACATCTTATCAAAACACGAAAAAGTATCAGGGGAGAGTGATATTTATACAGATTAAGGAAAATCATCCAGTAACAATAATAATATAAGATTAGGTTCTGGATGTTCACCTAAAGGTTAGCCATATATTTAATATCGGATGAATATAGTTGTTTATTTAAATATTTCATTAGATTCAATCAAATATTGTTAATTAAATGTTTATAAATGTTATTTGGTTGGATTATATTGTCGTGTAAATTCATGGTTGATAATAAACGAAAGTATATTTCTTTTTTTATCACATCTGGTGTCTTCTTCAATGTGTTGATTTTTTTATTTTTTATATAAAAACAATCGTTAGTAATATGCGATTAAAATAAATATAGCACTTAAATTGATGGGGCTTTAAAAAGAGACAGGCATGGATACTTTTCAATTTTATTATCAGTGGGAATTGGATTATTTACAGCAAATTGAAAAATTAGCCAGTAATGAAAAGCCGCATTTGGCAGAAGTTATTAATGGATACGATCCTGATATTGAGAGACTGAATCAGGGTTTTGCTGTATTAATGGCTCGTTTACACCAAAAAGTAGATGATGCTTTTCCTGAAATTACGTTACCTTTGCTACAGCAATTAAAAATATTACCGGTAAAAGGTATTCCTGCAACCAGTGTTGTCCAGTTCTGTGGAATAGAAGGTATTGAACCTACCTGTATATTACCTCGAGGTGTAAAGGTCTTATCAAACTCAGGCGTAACATTTGTGACAGGCAGGAAATGTAATATCGAGCCTTTAATATTGGTGGCGCGGGATATTAACTATCAGGCTGAAACCAGCAGTATTACCCTGACTTTCCAATATACTGGCAAAGATGATTACTGGCCTATTCGTCCGATTAATTTATTTCTCAGTCCTGATGAAGCTGTTGCTGACACCTTGATGCTTACTCTGTGTCGCAATTTACGTAGTGCGGTACTAAACCATAATGGGTTGAGTTATCCGGTTGAACCGCTTTGGTTTGAACCTTTGTCTGGTACTTCCCGTCTGATACTGCCAGCTCCAGAGTTAAAAGCAGGAAATTGGGCACCTCAAATGCTGATGGAATCACTTTACCTGCCACATGTTCACCATTTTCTGACCTTATCACTGCCCACCGTGATGTGCAGCCGGTTATCCATGAAAGAAACCCGGCAATTCAGCATCACATTGAAGCTTGATGAGGTATTGCCGCTGACTGAAACACAATTGGCAGATTCTTTTCATCTCCATTGTGTCCCTGTAGTAAACCTTGATCGTGAATCGAAAATCACACTTCCTTTTGCGCCGGATACCGCCCGTTACCCACTGCCTTTGTCATTAGGGCAGGGGATCTTACATATAACGGAACTTCAACTAAAAGATGAACCGGGTAAGGCGCGGGGAAAACGAATTCAGTTTTTACCAATAGGCCAGTTTACCCATTTTTTTCGTGGTGCAGATGAAGAAACCTGGTTTTATGCACTGGATGTTACCCGTGATGCATTCGGGCGTCTGGAGTATGCACTGGTGTTTTATGACAGCTACGCCCGTTTGATGGAACAGCCACCAGAGGAAGAATTCACCTGTCATTTAGTCACATTTGATACCGCTTTACCGGCACTTATGGCAGGGGATATTTGCCTCACAGATGAAGATATTCCTGATGGATTGCAAGCCAGAAACCTGACACCTGCCTCTTCTGCTTACCCCCCTGTGACAGATTGCTCCCGATACTGGGGAATGCTGTCACACCATGCTGCCAATGGTTTCTGGCTGAATTCAGTCTCTGCCCTTAAACAATTGCTGTTGGATTACGATTTTTACGCGGATTTGGATCGCAATACGCACCGTGATACCCGACGTATGACGGCGGGTATTTTGGATATTCAATCTGTTCCCGGTGACTGGCTTATTCGTGGAATCCCTCATCGCTGTGTTCATGTTGAACTGAGACTGGATGAATCAGCTTACATCAGTCGGGGAGAACTATTCCGGTTTGCTAATGCTCTGTATCAGTTCTTACCGTTTTGCCTTAGTGAAGATATGCGTATTCGCATGACCGTGATCGGGCAGAACTCCAACATCCGATGGCTTTTATCCCCTTGTCCGCTGCAAGGATATCGTCCAATTATGTAAGGAGGTGCAAATGGATGGGCTAGTGTTTACCTGTCAGATAGGTGCTTTATCAGTTACAACTTTTCAGGTTGTGAATTTCAACTTGCAGGAAGGGTTATCACAGCTTTATCACTTGTCACTGACGGTGGTCAGCTCCCTCGACAGTGTTGTGCTTAATGACCAGTTGGGAACGTATGCCTCTTTAACCGTTACCCGCAATGGAAAAATGGAGCGCAAAGTTAACGGTATTGTTGCAGGTGCTGCGCAGGGCAATACCAACGGAAGACAAACTTATTACACCTTTATTATCCGGCCAGAAATGTGGCGGATGACACTCCATCAGGACAGTCGCCTGTTCCAGCGTCAATCGGTACCGGATATTCTCAAAAAATTGCTGAAAGAGCACCGTGTTAAGTCGGACAGTAAATTCTATGAAGACGGTAATCTTCATCCGGTACGGGAATACACTACACAAAAGCGTGAATCAGACTACGATTTTTGGTGCCGATTGGCGGCGGAAGAGGGAATTGCGTTCTGGTTTGAAGAAGAGCAGCTCTTTTTTAGTGACTCCCATTTAGGCATGACGGCGGATCTTAATCTGACTTACAACGCCCAACCCAATACCGATGACAAAGATACCACAGCATGGCAGTGGCAGTACGGGGAGTACCTCTGCCCGGATGAATATATCCACAAAGATTACAACTGGCTGCGGCCTTCTCAGCCTTTGCAGACTGAGGCTCAATTGCCTCAGGGCGGGCGCCATTCCGTATTTGAAAGTTATGGTCGTTTCCCGTGGAGTAAAGAAGGGAAGCCACTGGGCGAAATTCGTCTTAAACAGCTTAATAACGAAAGTAAACAGGGTTCAGCACAGACTAACTGCATTCAGTTGCGACCCGGTAAAATCTTTACCCTGAAATCTCATCCGATTGTGGCCATGAATAATCGCTGGCAGGTGGTTACTGTTACGCATTCTGGCTCTCAGCCACAGGCAGCAGGTATTGCAGGCGAAGGCACAACCCTGACCAATAATATTACCTTTATTCCGGGAAAAGACGACTGGCGTCCGCCATACCGTTATAAGCCGTTGGCGGATGGTGATGAATTGGCAACGGTGGTAGGGCCGCCGGGCGAGGAAATTTTTGTCAATGAACACGGTGCCATTAAAGTGCATTTCCACTGGAACCGGCACGATGAAGCCGGAGATAACTCCTCCTGCTGGGTTCGTGTGGCTCAGGGCTGGAACGGCAATGGGTTCGGTTTTATGGCGATCCCCCGCATCGGTCAGGAAGTAATTATTTCCTACCTTAATGGTGATATTGACCGTCCCATTGTGACCGGCTGCAACTATAACGGCCGTAATCGGCCTCCGCTCAATTTACCGGCAGAGAAAACCCGTACCACGTTTAAAACGCGCACTCATAAAGGGGAAGGGTTTAACGAACTGCGCTTTGAAGATGCCAAAGGCAGTGAAGAAGTATTTATCCACGCGCAGAAGGATATGAACACCAAGGTGCTGAATAACCGCACTACGCAGGTGCTGGGTAATCACACCGAAAAGATTAATGGCAATAAAGCCGTTACCGTGCAAAAGAGCAAACAGGAAATGGTACTGCTCAGCAGTGTTAAAACTGTCGGGCTTGCCAGGGTACTGAAAGTCGGGGCGACTTATACCATTTCTGTCGGGGCCAATATGAATACCTCTGTTTCCGCTAACCAAAACGAAAGCGTGGGTCTGATGAAGAAAATTTCTGTGGGGCAAAACCTGTCCATTTCAGCCGGTAAAGTTATTGAGTTGAAATGCGGTAACAGCACCTTGCGTATGGACAGTAAAGGCAGAATTACCATCAAAGGGAAAGAGTTTCTGTTCGAAGCCAGCGGCCCTGTGCAAATTAGTGGCAAAGACATTGATTTGAACTGAGGAGACAGAACGATGGAATTCAAAAATCTTACGCCCTTTTCAGTGATGAACTACCGGATGCTGGATACCGGAGATCAGGAATACGATGTTATTGCTATGAAAGTCGGCTATCAGTTACTGCCTGCGGGTAAGGGCGAATATCTGGCTGAGCTGCTCCCGATAATATCTCTGTGTGTGCAGGATCAATACCGGGGAGAGTTAAATGTTTCGCAGGTATTACAGGAAAGTGATCTGGCGCCGTTTAAGCCTAAATGTGACGTGATTGTCAATGGTACGGCTTATGCGCCGGAAGGTAAGCCTTGCACCTCTTTTCCTGTTCGCCTGTCAGTCACTGATGCCAATGGTGGGACGCTGCTGGATAAAACACTGAATATCACGGGCGAGCGGGAGTTTTTCCGCACCGATAATGGGCAGTGGCATCTTTCAGACCCCAAACCATTTACTCGTTTATCCCTTGATCACACTTATACCTTTGGCGGGGAATGCCGGATTGAAGCTGATGATAAGAAAGCAGCCGAAGCGCTGGCAGAAGAAGATAAACTCACTCCCGAACAGCTCAGCCAACATCCCGATGGTGATAAAGCACCCATTGCCCACGCCGTTTGGGAATATAATCCTATCGGAACGGGGTTTGTTTTACCGTGGTATGCACGAGCCAAAAACTTACCCCGTTATCCGGCACCGCGCATTACCCATCCCAATGATCCGATAACTGTACAGTATTTTGCTGCAATGCTGGCAGGCTCGCTTTCAGCCACAGAACCCGCCAGCCAGCCACAAGGGATGGGAATTATCGGCCGGGCGTGGTTACCACGGCGAACATTGGCGGGAACTTATGATCAAACATGGCTGGAACAACGCCATCCTTATCTGCCAGCGGATTTTGATTTCGGCTACTGGAATTGCGCCCCGCAGGATCAACAGATTGACTGGCCTTCTACCGATATTTCACTGCAACTGACCAATCTTACACCGGAAGGTTTTTTGCAAACCCACTTACCGGGGCATCGGCCTTTTATCCTGTTCCGTATGGAGAGTGGCGATCTGTTTCCGGTTCTGATGAACCTTGACACCCTGATTATTGATACCGATGCAATGACACTGGAGTTGACGTTTCGTCTGCATTTCAGCATTGACTTCCCTATCCGGGTGGCGGAAGCACGGTTTGAAATAAACCCCAAATCACCTCTGCTTAAATTTGCACCTGAACAGGAGCAGGCTCATGGCGGATAACTATATTGCCCGAAAAGACAGCCAATGGCTGATTATCAGTCTGGTTCCCGATGTCTGCAAAACCCCGATTGGCCCGGCTACACCGCCAATTCCTTACCCCGTTATCGCCAAACTGGATGATTCCTCTGCTCCGGTCTCATCAGTACGGGCAAACGGGCAGCCGGTGGTGGTATTTGCCCAGAGCTTTGTCCCGCAGACACTGGGGGATGAGGCAGGAACGGCAATGGGGATGAAAAGTGGCACAGTAGGGGGGAAATGTCATCCGAAAGAGCATTCAGAAACAGTGCGGGCGGATGGCAAATTAACGTTACGCCATACGGATAAATTCTGGATGAATGGAGCATAAGGAAAGGAATATGGCAAAAGGCGCAAAGAATGATAGTCCGACAGGAACAGGGAATACGCTGGGGACTATTGTTGGTCAGGCACCACAGGCAGCAGTAAGGCCGTCAGCAGCGAATCCTCTTATTAAAGCAGAAACGAAAGAAGAGCAAGGTTTTTTTAGCAAGTTATGGCAAAGCTCTAAAGGGATAATTAATGATGGTTGGGAAGTTATTAAGGATAGAGCTGCTGCATTTAAAGAAGTGGTTGGTGGAAATTTCAACGATATCTATACCATATCACAACATCCTGAGGACGCACTGAATGGAATAATTAAGCATCTTAATGGCGATAAACTTAGCTCCCCTGGTGAGATAGCAGGTGTTCACTATATACAAACCCTTATTGGTGCAGGGAAAGGTTTCGGGAAAGGATTAGCTAATACAATACCTGATACGTTAAGTCTTGGGCCTTCTATTATGGGAGCAGAGTTCAGTTGGTTGGGAGACAAAATTGGTTTGAGTGGGGTGTCAAAATTTGGTCAATGGATGACAAAGGCAGCAGATTTTATCCAGTCCTATCGTTTTGAACTAAATACTCCCGCAGAGAAAGTGGGTGATCTTGGAACTTTGTTTGTCGGAGTAGGAGAACTTAAAGCAAGTTTCGGTGTGGCCAAAGGTGTCGGAGCTTCATTTTTTAGGAGAGCAGAGACGATATTACCCAAAATTGAAACCAACGCTGTAACTAAAGCAAGAAAGCTATCAACTAAGCCCCCCCAAAAAAGTAACCGGGTTGCAGGAAATAAAAAAAGCCAATCCACTAACTCTAAAAAACCTAAAGAAAACCAAAAAGAAACAGAAGCAAAACCAGCCCAAAAATCTGATCAAGATCACCCTTCTTCCTGTCATGGCTCAAATTGTACAGCAGGTGAACCTATCGATATCACCTCAGGTGATTACCTACAAAGTTTCTCAGTTATTGCCATCCCCGGTTTATTGCCGATTACCTTAACCCGGACTTATCGTTCTACCACCTGCCGAAGCGGATTATTTGGTCGGAAATGGGCTGATGACTGGTCACGTCAGTTAGTGATAAACGGTGAAAAAGTTCATTTTACCGATGCTGACGGGCAGGTTTATGATTTTTCTGCACCGGAAAATCAGGTTTTGGCACGTAATCTCCATCTTCTTCACTGTTTACTGAAAGGGGAGCTTGATGGTGAACTGTATCTGGTTAATAAACAAAGTCAGCAGACTTTCCACTTTAACCATATTGATGGTAATCGGCGTCGGTTATCGGCTATCACCGATCGCCATCAGAATACTCTTCAGTTTATCTATAACGACCAACATCAGTTAATTGAAATTGTCCGCAATGACGGTTTCCGCTTAACGCTGCACTATCAGGAGCATCAACTGCGGGCAGTGGATTACCACTTTCAGCAGATTCAGCAGCGTCTGGTTACATGTAATTACGACCAGCATGGCTATCTGGCCGAATGTAATGTCTTTCAGCAAAACCATCTGTTCTATGAATACACCGCGCAAGGTTATATGACCCGCTGGCGTGATACGGATCAGACAGATTTTTATATTGATTACGATGAGCGCGGGCGGGTTGTATCTACTCATTCTTCCGCCGGTTATTGGACAGATTGTTTTATCTATAACGATGATGACCGTGTTACTACCTATCTTGATGCCGAAGGAGGGAAAACCCTTTCCTATTACAACCAGAATAATCAGGTGATCCGTGTGGTTGATCCATTAGGGCGTGAAACACGGACGCAGTGGCGCTACAACCAGAAAGTCTGGGAAATTGACCCGCTGGGCGGTTATACCACGTTTGACTATAACAACGATGGTGCGCTGACCGAAATTACACTGCCAACGGGGGAGACGTTTTATTATAACTATGATGAATACGGACAATTAGTTGAAGCGACGTTGCCTACGGGGGATATCTGGCAGTTTCATCATAATGAGCAGGGTAGTCTGACGGCTATCACTGATCCACACGGACGTAAAGAAGAGTATCAGTACGGTCTTCATGGGGAGTTGCGGCAACGTCTGCTGCCGGATGGTCGGCAATGGCATTATGCCTATGATGAGCATCAGCGTCTTGCCGCCATTATGGCACCCGATGGCCAGACAACCGGTCTGGAACTGGATGAACTGGGGCGTCTGCGCCGGACAACGGATGCCCTTAAACAGGAAACCCGTTATCGCTATAGCTCTGTTCATGCCAGTGTTGATAATGGCAGCCTGACGGAAATTGAATTGCCCGATGGTGTCACTCAGCATTTTGAATATGACAGTGAGCGACGTGTTGCTGCGGTGACTGACGGGGAAGGGCGTACAACCCGCTACCGTTATGGTGCTTATGACCTGCTGACTCACATGACCCGCCCGGATGGTACAACATTACACTTTGGTTATGATCGCCTGACCCGTTTTTGTTCTGTAACTGCTTCCACAGGAGAAACCTATCGCTATGAACGGGATGCTGCCGGTCAGGTTATCCGCGAAATAGACTTTACCGGTCGTATTATTGAGTATCAGTATGATGCGCTGGGGCGTCGCATTCAGGCGAGTTATCCCGATAATTACACACTGCGCTGGCATTATTCTTCTGCCGCTCTGTTAACCCGACAGGAAATCTGGCATCAGACGAAAGATAAGGCAGAACTGAAATCTGTTACCACTTATGAATATAACGCTCGCCGCCAGCTTATTAAGGCCACCAATGACGATGCCGTGGTGGAATATGAATATAACGCCGTTGGCCTGCCGGTTTGTGAACGTATTAATGGACGGGAAGTTACCCGTGAATGGAACGAATTTGAACAAATAACCGCTGAAACCATCGGTGAGAATACCCTGCAATTTGGTTATAACCTGATGGGCGCGGTTAACCATTTTCAGCTTAATCAGCATACGCCGCTGATCTTGAGTCATGATGCTTTAGGGCGGGAAACTGTACGGGAAAGTACAGAAGGTTTTATCCTTGCCAGCCGCTATACCACGACCGGATTACTGGCCCATCAATCCGCCGGACGCGCTACGGCACTATTTCGTGAAACACTGGCACAAAATGATCCTCATTTTCCGCCTCAGGCCACTGCGGTTAACCGGAGCTGGCAATATGACCGTGCCCACAGTGTCAGAATGATCGATGACGGTATCTGGGGCCAGACGCGTTACCGTTATAACCAGAACGACCAGATTATCAGTGCTACATTTAATGGTCGCTTGCCCTATGAAGAGCAATTTGGTTATGACCTCAATGGCAATGTAAACCTACATGTGCTGGTGGATGCAAAAGGGGCGATTGAACAGATCGAACAACGCCAGCAGGCAGGGCGGGTTGTTAAGCGTGGCAATGTCACTTACCGTTACGATGATAACGGCAGGCAGGTGGAAAAAACCGAACATCGAGACGGTTTCCGGCCACAAATCTGGCGTTATCGTTGGGATGGTCAAAACCAGCTTACGCATTGCGAAACACCAGATGGTTCACGCTGGCACTATCGTTATGATGCTTTCGGGCGGCGTATCCGCAAACTGAAAGTCCATGATGGCAAACTGGCTGCCGCTAACCTGCAACGCTGGCTGGATGGTAAACCGGATTTAACGGCAAAACCCGATACCGTTATGGGTTATGACTACCTGTGGAGCGGTGATCGGATGGTTGAGGAAATTCCTCTCTATGCCGATGGTACACCTGCTGGTGATCACAGTATTTGCTGGTTATATCAACCGGGAGCATTAACCCCTTCTGCCCGTTATGAAAAAGGAAAACTTCACTATATTGTCAGCGATCATCAGGGCACACCACGGGAAATACTCAGTGAAAACGGTAAGCTGGTATGGGCAAGCCGATTAAGGACATGGGGCAAAGCCGAACGAATGCCACTATTGGCTGCCAATGATGAGGATTATCACATTGGCTGCAATCTGCGGTTCGCCGGGCAGTATGAGGATGAGGAAAGTGGGTTATATTATAATCGGTTCCGGTATTATGAATGCGATACAGGGCAATATCTGACGCCAGACCCGATAGGGCTGCTGGGTGGGCTGAATCCGTACGGGTATGTGCATAATCCGATAAGTTGGATTGATTCCAGCGGATTAGCCCCTCAAGAGCCAATAAGCGAAAAGGCAAAGCATGCTATTCAGGATATTTTAGATAACCCAAGTTCTTTATGGGGAAAGACTGCCGAAGAAATAAAGGATGAATTAAAGGAAGCAGATGTTACGGTGTCTGATATTATCTCAGGTAAGCGTGGATCAGGGAAGGCTACATTTATGACAATTGACGGGGGGAAAGGTGTAGGAAACATTAAACTTGAAGTACACCCTGGTGGTGGACTCCATAAGGGGATGTATTATGGCATTACTACATCTACGAGAGGTAAAGAAAAAGTAATAGATATTACTACATATGATGTGAGTAAATCCCTAGAAAGAAAAGTGGTTTATTATGATCACTCTAACGGTGAGAAAGTGAAGTTCGAGCATGAGAAGTGGGGGAAAAATTGCCCTTAAGAGCAGGAGGTGAGGAAATTTTAACTAAGAGATATGTATATGAGTGATTGGTAATCTGCTCCTGTATTAATAAATCTCCCGCCTTATCTGGCGGGAGGAATTGATTACTCTGTTTTTTCTGTATACTCACACAGATCCTCAATAATACAGGAGCCACAGCGCGGTTTACGGGCAATGCAGGTATAGCGGCCGTGTAAAATCAGCCAGTGATGGCAATCAACCTTGAATTCATCAGGAACAACTTTTAGAAGTTTTTTTTCCACTTCATCAACGTTTTTTCCCGGCGCAAACTGAGTCCGGTTGCTGACCCGGAAGATATGCGTATCAACGGCGATCGTCGGCCAGCCAAAAGCGGTGTTCAGAACAACATTGGCGGTTTTACGGCCTACTCCCGGTAATGCTTCCAGTGCGGCGCGATCTTCCGGTACTTCACCCTGATGTTTTTCCAGCAAAATCCGGCAGGTTTTGATCACATTTTCCGCTTTGGTGTTATATAACCCGATGGTTTTTATGTATTCTTTTAAACCATCAACGCCTAAGTCGAGAATAGTCTGTGGCGTATTGGCAACAGGATAAAGTTTCGCCGTGGCCTTATTAACGCTGACATCTGTCGCCTGAGCGGACAGTAATACCGAGATCAGTAATTCAAAAGGTGAATTGAAGATTAATTCAGTGGTTGGCTTTGGGTTGTTATCCCGCAAGCGGGTCAGGATCTCGACCCGTTTTTGTTTATTCATACCTGATTACACCCCTCTTAGCCTTTTGTGATATGACTGCCACAGCCTTTATCCACTTCATAATGACGTGTTTTGTTATCTGTACGATTTTTGAGACGCTCATCAATGATATATTTTCCTGCCAGCATTAGACCTAATCCAATAAAAGCTCCCGGTGGCAGAATGGCGAGCAGGAATGGGGAATCCATATGAATAATTTCAATCCGCAGTGACTTTGCCCAACTTCCTAATAAAAGATCGGCACCATCAAACAGTGTGCCATTACCCAGAATTTCACGCATCGCACCAAGTACGAATAAGGCAAACGTTGCACCTAATCCCATAGCAACCCCATCCATTGCGGAGTGATAAACGGAGTTTTTTGATGCGTAGGCCTCTGCACGACCAATAACGATACAGTTAGTCACAATAAGTGGAATGAAAATACCCAGTGATTCATATAATCCGAATGCGAAAGCGTTGATTAGCATCTGAACGGCACTGACGACAGATGCAATGATCATCACATAAATTGGAATACGGATTTCATGAGGAACCCAGCGACGTAAGGCGGAGACGGCAATATTGGTACTCAACAGTACCAACGTTGTTGCCAACCCCAACCCTAATGCGTTAGTGGCAGTGGAAGAGACCGCCAGAAGGGGGCAAAGCCCCAAAAGCTGTACTAATGCAGAGTTGTTTTTCCATAATCCCTGAAAAAATAGGTTTTTGGTTTCACTCATTTATTTAGCTCCACATGTCGGTAATGAAGAGAGTTGTGACGGGATGGTTTCCATATAAAGCGCGGTGCGTTTTACCGCATTGACAACAGCACGCGGGGTAATGGTCGCTCCGGTAAACTGGTCAAATTCTCCGCCATCTTTTTTCACTGCCCAGTCAGGATCGCTGGGAGAGGTAATTTTTTTGCCGGAAAAAGCATAAATCCAATTGGAAATACGGGTATCAATTTTATCTCCCAATCCCGGTGTTTCATGATGTTCAGTCACACGAACACCAAAAACTTTGCCGGAAAAATCTGCTCCGATCAGCAATTGAATAGCCCCTGAATAGCCATCGGGAGCCGTACTTTCCAGTGCGGCAGCAACCGGAGTGCCATTTTTACGAGCGAGGTAGAGGCGGTGAGATTGTTGGCTGCCCAGAGCATCGGCTGTTACCAGATAACATTCATTGGGCATATCGTTGTTATAGAGTGCTGGTGGAACAACCTGATCCAGTAATATTTTATGTTGTAATGCGGCCTGCTCTGCAATCCTGTCTTTTGTTAAAGAGTAGACAACCGCAGTTAACCCTGTCGTGCAGGCGGCAAAAATGGCGAGGGTAATACCGTGACGCCGCATTGTGTCTAACATAGTCACTCCCTTATTTATGACCGTAAGCACGAGGCTGTGTGTAATTGTCGATCAGTGGTACACAAATATTTGCCAGTAAAACCGCAAAAGCCACAGCATCCGGGTAACCGCCATAAACGCGGATAACCCAAATTAGCAAACCAATAATGGCACCATAAATCAGACGTCCTTTTGGTGTTGTGGATGCGCTGACCGGATCGGTTGCGATAAAAAAGGCACCCAACATCGTTGCTCCAGAGAAAAGCTGTAATAGAGGCGGCGAGTAACGACCGGGATCAAGTAGCCAGCTAATCAGGGCGCAGCTTCCCAGTACCAGAAGAAATGCAGTCGGGATATGCCAGCTAATGACTTTGCGGTTCAGCATAATTAATCCGCCTACCAGATAAGCCACATTAATCCACTGCCAGCCAACGCCTGCCAGAGTGCCTTGTAAGATGGGCTGCTGTAATACTTCACTTATATCGTGCGTCAGTCTGCCGGTTTTGAAGCTATCCAGTGGTGTGGCCTGACTTAACCCGTCAACTCCCTGTAGAAGTTGTAACAGAGTAGAGCCATCAGGTGTATGCCCTGTGAAAATGACCATCAGACAATCCCAGGGCGCTAATGTAACGGTCTGTAAGGAAACGGGTGCCATCCAACTGGTCATTTGTACCGGAAATGAGATAAGCAGAACCACATAACCGACCATCGCCGGATTAAATGGGTTTTGCCCCAGACCGCCATAGAGATGTTTGGCAATGATAATGGCGAAGAACGTACCCAGCACGATAAGCCACCACGGTGCCAGTGGTGGCAGGCTAATCCCGAGCAGTAATCCGGTGACTAATGCCGAGTTATCTTTCAGATAAGGAATAACCAACTGTTTTTTTAATGTGATAGCTGCGGATTCTGCTAGCAGGGCTGTAATGACTGCCAATAAGATCTGGAACAGGGTTCCATAACCGAAAAAGTAAGTTTGTAAGGCGATGCCGGGTATAGCAGCAAAAACCACCCATAACATAATCTGGCTGGTATTTTTTTTACTGTGTGTAAAAGGCGAACTGGCGACTTTTAACAGGTTGTTGTCAGTGTTGACTGGCCTAAATTTCATCGATAAATGTCACTATTCTGTTAGAGTTTCTTGTTTTTCCTGAGCCGCTTTCTTCGCCTTTACACGGGCAATCGCAGCGGCAACAGCAGCTTTGCGCGGATCAGCCTCTTCCGAAACCGCAGGCGGTGCCTCTTGCACAGGAGCAGGTTCCGGCTGAGCCTGAGCGGCTTTTTTCGCTTTAGCCCGGGCAATGGCAGCGGCTAAAGCAGCTTTGCGCGGATCTTCTGCGTTTTCTACAGGTGTTGCGTCTGCTGGAGTAATGGTATTCGCGGGCTGTTTTTCTGCCTGACGGGCGCGTAATTGCTCTTTTCTTGCTTTACGAGCCGCAATCGCCGCTGCATTATCAGGTAACTGACCAGCTTGTACGGTGATTGTTTCTCCGGCGGAGGATTGTTTTTCCTTCGCACGAGCCAGAGCTGCCTGTACCGCACTTTTATCCTCACTGCCCACCTGAACGGCGGCTTTTTTATGTCGCTCTTCGCGAGCCAGTTTTTCGCGATCCATACGTGCTTGTTTGGCTTCAAACCTCAACTTAGCTTCGGCAGCCCGACGGTTTTCAGCATCAATGGTTCGTATTTCGGCTTTTTCCTGCCGATAGTATTGAACAAGCGGAATATTACTGGGACAGACATAAGCACAGGCTCCGCATTCAATGCAGTCAAATAAGTTATGATTTCTGGCTTTTTCGTGTTCCTGTCCCCGACTGAACCAGTAAAGTTGCTGAGGCAATAGCCCGGCAGGGCAGGCATCAACACATAGACCACAACGGATACAGGCTTCTTCAGCGGTTTTTGGTTCCATTTCCTGCACGGAGGGAGCAAGTATACAGTTGCTGATTTTGACGATGGGTACATTCAAGTCAGGCAGGGTAAAGCCCATTAATGGGCCACCCATAACGACCATCTGTTCTGACTGAGGAATAAAACCAGCCTGTTGCAACAGAAAATTAACGGGTGTCCCTAAACGTGCCCAGAAATTACCGGGTGAAGAAATGGCTTCTCCTGTTAAGGTAACAACGCGTTCAATTAATGGTTCCCCATCAATAATGGCCCGTTTGATAGCCATCACAGTGCCGATATTCTGCATCAGGATACCAATATCGGAAGAGCGCCCACCAGACGGGACTTCTTTGCCCGTCAGTATCTTGGTTAACTGTTTTGCACCACCTGAGGGGTACTTTGTCGGGATGACACGCACGGTTATCGATTTATCACCTAGCAAGGCAAGGTTCAGAGCCTGGATCGCCTCTGGTTTATTATCTTCGATACCAATCAGAACCTGTTTCGGCTTGAGCAGATGTACCAGAATGCGGATGCCTTCAATGATCTCACCGGCATGTTCCTGCATCAGACGGTCATCTGCTGTGATATAAGGTTCACACTCAGCGGCATTGATGATCAAGGTGTTGATATGCCCGCCACCTCTTAGTTTTGCTGCTGTCGGAAAACCTGCACCACCAAGACCTGCTATCCCTGCGGCATGAATACGTTGCAGTAAAGTGTCAGCATCAAGGGATGAGTAATCTGCGGTTTTAACCTGTTCACACCATTGGTCTTTGCCATCCGGCAGCAGGCGGATGCACAGCTCTTTAAGACCCGATGGGTGAGCTGTAACGTGTGGCTCAATTGCTGTAATCATACCGGAAGTCGAGGCATGGACAGGAACGGTTCTACCGGAACCTCGCGTCAGTGGCTGGCCTTTCAGTACCTTGTCTCCGGCTTTCACCAGTAGCTCGCCTTCCGGGCCAATATGTTGCTGGAGCGGAATAATTAATTCTTCTGGTAACGGAGCATAGCGCAATGGTGTCTGACTGGATTGCAGCTTCATTTCTGGTGGATGAATGCCGCCATCAAAATCCCATATTTTGTTTTTATTGGTAAGCAAATTGAATAGGTTAAACATTGACTTTAACCTCAACAGGCTTAGCCGATGACATAAACAGAGGGCTTGGTTCAACAGGAATATTTTTGACCGGAATTGAATTCAAATCCCATTTCCAGTTGGCTGTCGTCGTTGCCACAGGGATCATCGTAATACAATCAGTCGGGCACGGAGCGACACATAAGTCGCAGCCAGTGCAGAGATCTTCAACGACGGTATGCATAGCCCGGTTTGCACCGATAATGGCATCAACAGGGCAGGCCTGAATGCATTTCGTACAGCCGATGCAGTTTTCTTCATCAATAAAAGCAACTTTTCTGGCGGGATTTTGTATGCTTTCATCACCGTCCAACGGCTGTGGATCAACCCCCAGTAATTCAGACATTTTGAGCATTACCTGCTCTCCGCCAGGGGCACATTTGTTGATCATCTCTCCATTGTTGATAACCGCCTCTGCATAAGGGCGGCACCCCGGATAACCACATTGCCCGCACTGGCTTTGTGGCAGTAGATTATCAACCTTCTCAACGATCGGGTCTTCTTCCACTTTAAAACGACGGGCTGCAAAACCGAGAATTAACCCAAAAATTAACCCGAGTACACCCAGTACTCCGACAGCAATCCATAAAGATATCATCAGAATTTCACCAAACCACTAAAGCCCATAAATGCAAGGGACATTAACCCCGCAGTGATAAGCCCTATCGATGAACCACGAAAAGGGGCCGGTATATTGGCAACAGCCAGACGTTCACGAATGGCAGCAAACAGTACCATTACAAGCGAAAACCCGGCAGCAGCGCCGAAACCATATACAGCAGACTGTAAAAAATCATGTGATTGATTGACATTCAGCAGAGCCACACCGAGTACAGCACAGTTTGTTGTTATCAAAGGCAGAAAAATGCCTAATAGACGGTAGAGTGAAGGGCTGGTTTTACGGACGGCTAACTCCGTGAACTGAACGACAACAGCAATAACAAGAATGAAACTTAACGTGCGTAAATAAACCAAATCCAACGGGATAAGAATATAAGAATTTACCAGCCATGAACTGATGGAAGCCAGCGTCAGAACAAATGTGGTCGCCATTCCCATACCAATAGCGGTTTCAAGCTTTTTGGAAACACCCATAAACGGACATAGGCCCAAAAACTTCACCAAAACGAAGTTATTGACCAGAACCGTGCCAATAAATAACAAGAGGTATTCAGTCATTGCTATACCTGAAAAATAAGATTATTTGATGAAATAATATAGTCATGAAAGTGACAGAAATTCCCCACTTTACGGTGAGGCAAGCGGGGGCAATGATAACAATCAATTGTGGGGGATGTTATCGATCTTGTGTGAAAGTCATTTTTACTCGATAAGAGCGTTTAATATAAGGAACAAAAATCGCAGCAGCTAATAGTGACCAAAGTAATGAACTGACTGCACGGTCGTCAGAAATGGGAGAGAACGCAAAAGTTTTGACCGCAATAAGCACAGAAAGTGTCAGCCAGATGATAAAAATACGTGGAAATCTTTTTGAACGAATGAAAAGTAATTTTAATACCCAAAGCGTGAAACACCACATAATAGCCGTGGTTAATACAGATATATACCACTGAGCTACGAAATCACCACCTATTTGGTGGATTAATATACTTTTCTCGGAATAGGTCATGCCATATAAAACTAACATTGTACTGGCAGCGATAAATGTCATCATTAAATAAGCAGCAGGTGCCAATAACCAACCACTGATACGATAATAATCATTGGATTGATACATAAAAAACATTCTCTCCATGATGGGTATTCAGATATAAAAAGATAGTAACACAGGAAGCAGGATTATTTGCTAATGAGTCAGTGCTGGTGATATTTTCTTATCCTTTTGTAAATGTTGAGAGGTCATTATGAGTCGTGTTCTGAAAGTTGGTCTGGTTGGTTATGGTTATGCCAGTAAAACGTTTCATGCGCCATTAATTACAGGAACCCCGAATGTCGATTTAGCTGCTATTTCCAGCAGCGATGCGGAAAAAGTCAAGAAAGACTGGCCGACTATAAATGTTGTCTCTTCTCCAGATGCGTTATTCAGTGATTCTGACATTGACCTTATTGTTATTCCGACGCCTAACGATACGCATTTCCCATTAGCGCAAAAAGCCCTGTCTGCCGGAAAACATGTTGTGGTTGATAAGCCTTTCACAATTACTGTAGCAGAAGCTGAATCTCTCAAGCAGCAGGCAGAAGAGGCTAATTTATTATTATCGGTATTTCATAATCGTCGCTGGGATTCTGGTTTTCTGACAGTTCAGTCACTACTTAAAGAAAATGTATTGGGTGAATTAAAGTATTACGAATCTCATTTTGACCGTTATCGTCCGGCTGTGCGTCAACGCTGGAGAGAAGCCGCAGGAGCAGGTAGCGGGATTTGGTATGATTTAGGCCCTCATTTGCTGGATCAGGCATTGCAGTTGTTCGGGAAACCTCAGGCCATTACAACAGATTTGGGAATAATACGCCCAAATGCTGAAACAGCGGATTATTTCCATACTCAGCTCAAATACCCTGCGTTAAAAGTTGTATTACATGCATCAATGCTTGTCGCTACAGAATCGCCTATTTATACCTTACATGGTATGTCCGGCAGTTATGTAAAATATGGTTTGGATACACAGGAAGAGCGGCTGAAAGCAGGGGAAAGCCTGACACAGAAGGATTGGGGATATGACGCACGTGATGGTCATGTGACAGTGTCACAAGGCGATAATCTGGTTACGCAGGCTATTCCTAATTTACCGGGTAACTATGGTGCGTATTATGCTGCTGTCCGTGATGCGATTCTGGCGGGGAAACCAAATCCAGTGACTGCGGAGGAAGCTATCTTGGTTATGAAGCTGATTGAAGCAGGTGAAAAGTCAGCGAAAGAGCAACGCACTGTCGTTATTGACTGACTTGGTGATGAATTAATCCAAAGGTAAGAGGAATGGTACTGATGAGTTGGTGGCAAAAATTAAAAATAGATCCTTTTCTGCTGACATTGCTTACTGTCGTCATGATTGCATCGTTTTTTCCCTGTGAAGGGGAAGTGAAAACAGGGTTTCAGTACCTGACTACAGCCGCTATTGCACTGTTATTTTTTATGCATGGAGCCAAACTTTCTCGTGATGCGATTCTGGCGGGAATGGGGCACTGGCGTTTGCATCTGGTTATCTTTCTGAGTACTTTTGTTTTATTTCCTGTATTGGGAATGGGGTTACATTTTATTGTACCGGAATGGATGTCACCATCTGTTTATATGGGGTTTCTGTATCTTTGTGCTTTACCAGCCACCGTTCAATCAGCCATTGCTTTTACCTCTGTCGCCAAAGGGAATGTTGCTGCGGCTATATGCAGTGCTTCTGCATCCAGCATACTGGGGATATTTCTCTCACCACTACTTGTCGGTTACCTTATCCAGACACATGATGGCGGAAACCAGCCTGATACGTGGCAGGCGATAAAAGACATTATCCTGCAATTAATGGTGCCTTTTATCGTTGGTCATCTGTCACGTCCATTGATCGCTCATTGGGTCGAAAAGCATAAAAAACTCGTTAATACCACTGATCGCTCATCTATTTTGCTGGTGGTTTACGTTGCATTCAGCGAAGCCGTTGTTGAAGGGATTTGGCATAAAATTGATGCTTACTCATTAATAATGATAGGTATTGTCTGCTGTATTCTGCTCGCAGTGGTATTAACCATCAATATATACAGCTCACGCTTATTGGGATTCAGCAAAGAAGACGAAATCACGATAGTTTTTTGTGGTTCGAAGAAAAGCCTTGCCAATGGTGTACCGATGGCAAATGTTTTATTTCCGGCTGCAATGGTAGGCATTATGCTGTTGCCGCTGATGATATTTCATCAAATCCAGCTGATGGTTTGCGCTGTGCTTGCGAATCGATATGCCAGACGCTCAAAAAAGGCAGAGTAATTTCTGCCTTCATAATCTTATATTTTAAGTTGCTATAAGATGAAATTGCCTGTTAACGGTTGGCAACTTTAATTCTTAATGCCTGTTTTTCTGCTTCGCTGAGGAATGCGGTTTCCAGTCCATTGATCTGTGCCAGTCGGATTTGCTCTGATGATAAACCTGCGGCAGGCGCGGCAATATTGTACTCATTGCGGATTTCAATTCCTTCAACGGCAGGGTCATCAGTGTTGATGGATGCCAGAATGCCGTGCTCAAGGAACTTTTTCAGTGGGTGAGCTGATAAAGAGCTGACAGTACTGGTTTGCAGGTTTGATGTCAGGCAGGATTCAATACCGATACGGTGCTCTGCCAAATAATCCATTAGTGCCGGATCGGTAATTGCTTTAACACCATGACCGATACGGGTTGCTCCCAGTTCACGAATAGCGTGCCAGATGCTTTCCGCGCCAGCGGCTTCTCCGGCGTGTACACTGATATTCCAGCCTGCATCACGAGCCTGAATAAAGTGCTGTTCAAACAAATGGCCGGGGAAGCCCAGTTCATCACCCGCTAAATCCATTGCAGTAATATGTTGTTTATGAGCGAGCAGACCCGCCAATTCCTCGGAACAGGCTTTTTCTCCGAATGTTCTGCTCAGAATACCGATCAGGCGGATTTGGATATCGTGCTGCTTGCTGGCGGAATGAATACCATCAATGACGGCTTCCACAACACCCTCAACAGGAAGCTGGTGTTTCATTGCCATATAATAAGGTGAGAAACGCAGTTCAGCGTAATCCAGCCCGGCGTTAACCACATCTTCGACGTTTTCTACAGCAACCCTGCGGCAGGCATCCAAATCAGCCAGAACAGCAACACCCCAATCCAGTTTTTGCAGGAAACTGATGAGGTCTGGCTCACTTTCAATGATTTGCACATGAGGACGCAGTGCTTCCAGTTCATAAGCGGGGAGGGCAATATTGTGCTGACGACCAAGATCCAAAATGGTTTCGGGGCGAATATTACCATCAAGGTGACGGTGTAAATCGGTCAGCGGAAGCTGTGTATCAATCATTTTTTATCCTTCTTATTTTATATAGTTATCAAAAAAATATACAAAAAAGCCAGTCAACGCATTGACTGGCAATGAAAGCACTATAGATCGGTTTTTTACGATGTTTTTGCTTATTAGGTTATTTTAACCTCAGCATGTACTTTCTTCATATAGGTTCTGTTTGATTACTCAGCAGCAGGAAGTTCAGTTTCATCATGCTGACTTTGCTCATTTGCACCATCATAGGAGTCGATGAGGCGATTATCAAGCAGGAATTGATGTAAGCTGGATTCCTTACCGTTAAATTTGACTTTGTCATCAGCGTAGTGAAGATGGAGGTCAATGGCATCATCTGTGTTAGTCACGATGTTAAGTGCCGCACCCTGAGCACCGAAAAACTGAACCTGCATCTTTGCGGTAGCTTCTGCGTTGTTTTTATCTTCACCTGAATATTCAGCAGTTTTAGTGATCTGTTCAATCAGCATTGGCTTAGACAGATTAACATTCAGTGACAGAGATTGAAGCAGAGTGCGGATCTGTTCTTCTGTTCCCATATGGATAATACTGCTCAGATCTTCTGGTATATTCTGTAGAGCAATACTAAAGTCTATGCTGCTTTCACCTTGGCTGTTTTTCCAGCTGAATGGCGTGATACTGAATTTAGGGTTGCCTTTCAACAACAGTGGCAGTTTGCTGTATAACTCAGCCATAGTATCTTCTGGCAACTGTGCCAGTTTATTGCCGAATAATGATTTTGCTAAAATAGTATCGGTGGTTTGCAAAAATTCATGAACAGATTTACCATCCAGATCATTTGCATTAAAAGCAAGCTGACCAGAGCCGAAATCCATATTACCCAGTTTTAGTGCACCAATGTCATAAGTTTCGTTCGCGTTTACAACCTGACTATTTTCACTTCTTTTGGCGGTCATTTTGATATTCTTGATCAGAACATCATCTTGACCTGCATTTCTGGAAGCTATTTCGCCAATGGTATAGTTGTGATCCCCAAGATAAACACCGAATTTACCCTTACTATAATCTGCCTTAAAATCAACCCCTTTTAGGGTTATTTCTCTTTTCTCTGAAGGTATATTTACGGTCAGGTCATCACTTTTGGCCGTAAAAGAAAATACACTTAAATCACGGTTAACATCAGTGTTGATTTGGGCGCCAGAGAAGGAAACTTTAACCCCGTCTTTATCAGTATGCTCAACTGGGATAATCTCGATATCAGAAGATATGTTACCGCTATAACCGATTCTGGCATCAATATTAAACAGAGATTTACCATCAGTAATTTCAAACAGTTTTTTTGTGGCATCGTTTTGTTCAATTTCTGTATGCGCAGAAGCTAATGCAGGGATGAAACTGAAGCCTTTCAGGGCAGAAGCCGGGAATGGCCCATGATCGATATGCGATTTGAAAATGATTTCGTCGTCTGTTTTCGAGCCTTCAGTATTTTTTGTGCTCAGGGTGAAGTTGGCATCAGAACTGAAAATTCCACGCTGGAAATTTTTGACTTGTACTACAAGGCCACTATTAGGGAAAGCATCTGTAAGCATTTCGTTTGTGTTTTTAACCAACTTATCCATACGGACTTCAACCTGCTTCCCTGTGTACCAGGATGCACCTGTCCACACAGCACCTAAAGCAACAATAACACCTACAGCTACTAGCGATTTTTTCATGTGGGAATTTATCCTTTTTTACGTCGATGACATTATTGATTGCCATAGACGATATGTCTTTGTGTAAAAAATAGTTGTTAATTGTATAGATTAACCAACGAACTTTTAATCATTTTTCAATAAAAGTGTGATTGGTAATAGATGATTAACATTTTAACTATATGAATCATAAATTATTTATTAGACACTACAGCAAATTTTCCATTACCGTAAAGAGTTACTGTTTTCTCTACCGCCGATAAAAAGATTGATTCACCTGCGTGCAGTTTCAATTCCTGTTCAGAAGATTTGATTGTCAACTGACCGTTAAAACAAAAAAGAACTGATGCTGAATCATTTTCCAGCGTTATCGGCTGCTCTGAAACAGCATAAATAGAAAAATTAAAATCGTTGACAGGAACAGGGTAATTCAGAGCTTCTTTTTCTTGTGTTGGGATAGTCAGCAGTGTAGTAGCTGGTTTAGAGATAAACTCCAGATTTGACATTAATTCAGGCACATCCATATGTTTACTGGTTAATCCGGCACGCAGGACATTATCTGAATTTGCCATCACTTCCAATGCAACACCTTCAAGATAAGCATGAGGAGTACGGGCATAGAGAAACATAGCCTGACCCGGCTGTAGTTCCACAATATTAAGCAGGAGAGGGGTAAACAGACCATTATCTTCAGGGTAAAATTCGGTCATTTTTTTAATAGTATCCCAGGGTTCTCCCTGCCGACTATTCAATGCAGATTTTAATACCGCAATAGCTAAACTTTTTTGCTTACCCTGCATACTCAACAACTGAGAAAAAAGGAATGACAAACCCTGCTCGGTAGCGTTCTGAATAAATGGCTGAATATCGGGATGTGCGTTCGAAACATAACTAAGTAGCTCGATAATTTCTGATAATGGCCTGAAAGCATTCATCGCTCGGAAAGGTGTCAGAGCATAGACTAATTCAGGTTTATGATTATCGTCTTTATAATTACGTTGTGGAGAATTCAGTGGAATGCCCGCTGCATTTTCTCTGGCAAAACCTTTTTCTGCCGATAATTTATCCGGATGAACCTGAATAGAAAGCGGCTGAGCGGCACACAATACCTTAAATAAAAATGGCAGCCGTCCGAACTGAGTAGCAACTTTTTGACCCAGATATTTTTCTGGATTTTTAGCAATAAGCTGATTAAGGGCAACCGTGTTGCCCGTTTCAGGATCAATTACCTGAGAACTGCATTTGGGATGCGCGCCCATCCATAGCTCTGCCATAGGCTGATTACCCGGATTCTCGATACCATAAATATCGGTCAGTGCGGTTTTACTTCCCCAATCATAATGTTGGATTTGGTTGGTCATTTTCAGCATGGCGGGATTTTCCTGTAATAAAAAAACGTAGTTATACAACAACTTTATATGACAACAATACAATAAACACGATTAGGTCGCATTATCGATAATAAATTTATGGCATTATAAAGAGATGCCGATTAATTTATCTGCACTGTTGGGTGAGTTAAAAACAGTTGGATCCGGCGTATTCAATTATTCTGTGTGCTAAGGAGATAGTAATGGCAGCCACTCGCATTGAAAAAGACTCAATGGGACCTATCGAAGTACCTGCTGACCAATTATGGGGAGCGCAAACTCAGCGTTCACTGGAGCATTTCCGCATTTCTCAGGAAAAAATGCCTGTTGCATTGATTCATGCTCTTGCGTTAACCAAGCAGGCCGCGGCCAGTGTCAATATGGATCTGGGCCTTTTACCTAAGGAACGCGGTGATGCAATTATCGCTGCGGCGAAAGAGGTGTTGGAAGATAAACACCCGACAGAATTCCCTCTTGCTATCTGGCAGACGGGTTCAGGCACTCAAAGCAATATGAACATGAATGAAGTGCTGGCGAACCGTGGTAGTGAGATCCTCGGTGGTCAAAGAGGTAATGAACGCCTGATCCACCCTAATGATGATGTTAACAAGAGCCAAAGCTCGAATGACGTCTTCCCGACAGCAATGCATGTTGCGGCGGTTATCGCATTACGTGAACATCTGTTGCCTGAGCTGAAAATACTGCAAAAAACACTGGCAGACAAAGCAGAAGCATTCAGAGATATCGTAAAAATTGGCCGTACTCACCTACAGGATGCAACTCCACTGACTTTAGGTCAGGAAATTTCAGGTTGGGCAGCAATGCTGGCTCATAACCTGAAACATATTGAAAACAGCATCCCTCATGTTTGTGAACTGGCTCTGGGCGGAACGGCGGTTGGTACCGGCCTGAATACGCATCCTGAGTATGCGGTTCGCGTTGCGAAAAAAATCGCTGAATTATCCGGTCAGCCTTTTATCACTTCACCAAACAAATTTGAAGCATTAGGCACTTGTGATGCACTGGTTCATTCCCATGGCGCACTGAAAGGTCTGGCTTCATCACTGATGAAAATTGCGAACGATGTTCGTTGGCTGGCTTCCGGCCCTCGTTGTGGTATCGGTGAAATTTCTATCCCTGAAAATGAGCCGGGTAGCTCCATTATGCCGGGCAAAGTAAACCCGACTCAGTGTGAAGCTATGACTATGCTGTGCGCTCAAGTTATGGGTAACGATGTTGCTGTCAATATTGGTGGGGCATCCGGTAACTTTGAGCTGAACGTATTCCGTCCGATGGTAATTCATAATTTCTTGCAGTCCGTCCGTCTGTTAGCTGATGGTATGCGCAGCTTCAATGAACATTGTGCCATCGGAATTGAGCCTAATCGTGATCGTATTACTCAATTGCTGAATGAATCTCTGATGCTGGTTACAGCTCTGAATACCCATATTGGTTATGACAAAGCAGCAGAAATTGCTAAGAAAGCACATAAAGAAGGTCTGACGCTGAAGCAGTCAGCAATGCAGTTGGGCTACCTGACGGAAGCTGAATTTGATGCTTGGGTACGCCCGGAAGATATGGTTGGCAGTATGAAGTAACACTCCCCATTCTCAATAGTTGATGGGTTGATGTGAACCGGAGGTTTTTCCTCCGGTTTTCTTCTTATATTTCCCGATAAAGATGTAAACGAGGGATTACCAACTCAAGCGGTTTAGCTTTGGGTCTGTGGCGGTATTTAATTGTATTAGCGTTGTAATTTGGCAGCGAACCTACCTTGGGAGTTATACCACTATCGTTTGTATAAAAAGCGATGATAGGAAGAGGGCAGGCATATTGAACCTGTTTTTGTATTTCTGAATACCAGACGCGTGCAATAGGTTGTACTTTTACTGGTCGTTTAATTTTCAATATCACATCATCCGGCAATTTCTTGATATCAGTGATTTCCAATCCGACAAGCGTTGTCCACTGCTCACTGGAGTAGGGAGGGACTGCCCGCCCGGCATTATAACTTTTTTCCAGCCTTTCCAGAATTTGTTGCTTTGTTACTTTATTGATGATGTTTTTATTGGCCCAGCCAAAGTTGATAGTATCTGGATCTATGAGTGGAGTAATCGTCCGGTAGGCATTTAAGGTAATTAAACCACGCAAATGATCATGAACGAACTCAAATCGTTGTTCTTTGCTGACGCCAGATTCCTTAGTAACTATATTTTCCAGTTCTGTTTTTAACTGGTTGATTTCACTAATAATAATCATTGCTGCTTTATATTGCTGCTGGCTGACTGAAAAGCACAATGCTCCCGGTAATCGGCTTGCGGCTTTGCTGCTGATATTGGGATGGTTATGGTGTATAAATAGCTTCTGATAAAACCGTAACCCTAAGTTAAGCGCTTCTTCTCCCTGTAATGGACTAACCTCAATTTCAGTAACCTGTTCATGCTCTTCACCTTTTTCAATTTGCGGCAATTGAAATACTCGTGCATCAATAAGAGGGTATTTCATTAACAGTTCAACTAATTCAGCTAATTTAGCTTCCTGTTTTTTAAAACAAGAGGTAAGTGACTCTATTGAAAATAATTTATTCATATTTTGTAGTCCCACTTTTTCATTCAGTGCCTTTTCTTTATTTTAGTTACAACATACTTATAAGAGAACAAAAAAACCAGTGCAAACATCGAGAACAAAAGAAAATAAAGCCCGATAGGGGAGTTCATAGCACATTATATTTTAAATTAGTTATTGCCAATTATTTTTACGTTATGATAAAAGCTAAACCAGATAACTACTGTCTTTAAGATAACCTTTCTCTTAAGGGTGTTTTTTATCAGGAGAGTAAAACTTTCTTCATTTCGTAAACAAATGAGAAAATTTTTTGGTAGTGTGAATTTTGTTCATGGGTGGTTGGTATGAATAAATTAATTAAACCAGTGAATTCTTTCAGTAAAATTATCGATACATTATTGCCTTATTCTGAAATCGTTTTCCCAGATTTACCAACACAAGGCTCATTAATTAAAATTGAAGATGAATTTGCTAAATTCTTTTTATTAGTAAAAGGATATGTAAACATACGCAGAATAGGAGATAATTTAATTATTGCCACCGTTTTTTCTCCCTATATCTTGGGGTTATCTTTTTATTCAGGTTCAGAAACCTATTACTCTATCGAACTTGGACCTGATTGTAAGATGTATCAACTTCCTCGCATTAATGCGTTGAATGCCATAAAAAAGAATGATCTTTATAGAGAGTGGATGAGGGTTATTTCATATAAAATGGCGTTCTTATATGCCAGAGATATCAGTATATTCCGCCATGGCGCTAAAGATATAGTATGTAGCTTATTATCCCGTCTTATCACATTACCCGATGAATTCAGAGAAAATATATCAGCTATCAAATACATAGAACAGCGATGTACACTATCTCGCAGTTGTATTCAGCGCATATTATCTTCTCTTAAAAAAAACAAAGATATTGAAATTATTGATGGTTATTTAGTGAAAGTTGTTTCTTTACCAACAGAATCCTATTATTAATCATGATACCTGCTGTATTGAGTTGCTTCTTTGTTATCTGTAATTCATCCATTTTGGTGATTACTTTTATCAACATGCGATTATTTATACTCTTAAGATTAATGAGAGGCTTCTGCCTCTCAAAATCTATGAATATATATACTTTATTATTATGTTAATTTATTAAGCTTTATACCTATATAAAAAGCAGCAATCATTAATAATGAAATAAAAGCCGCGACACCGTTCCATTGATAATAAGACCAAAATATCCCACCTAATGTTCCAGATATACTTGAGCCTGCATAATAACAGAACAGATAAAGTGATGAAGCCTGTGCTTTGGCTCGTTTGGTTCTCGCTCCTATCCAACCACTGGCTACGGTATGAGCAGCAAAGAAACCCATTGTCAAAATTGTCAGACCAAAGAACAGAGCCCAGAGATAAGAGAAAATCATGATCAAATTACCAATCAGCATCATACTGATTGCAATTAATAATACTTTTCCCCGTCCATAATGACTAATCGATGCTCCGGCTTTTGCAGCACTGTAAACACCGGTCAGATAAACAACAGATAATAGCCCCACAACTGTCTGGCTCAGATGATAGGGAGCATCTAATAATCGATAGCCAATGTAGTTAAACATTGTGACAAAGCCTCCCATCAGCAAGAAAGCTTCAGCAAATAAAAGAGGTAGCCCCTGATCACGGAAATGTAATTTCAGATTAATAAATAATGCCTTAGGTTTGAGAGAGCATGATTTGAAATGTTTGGAGGGAGGAAGCATCATCCAAAATACGAGGGCGGCAATAAGTGAAAATGAACCTAATAAAATGACCGCCAGATGCCAGGAATAATCATCTGCTATTACGCCAGTTATTAATCGCCCGCTCATTCCGCCAAATGAATTCCCACTGATATAAAGCCCGATGGATAAGGCAACACAGCCAGGATGGATTTCTTCGCTCAGATAGGTCATTGCAACTGCGGCTACGCCGCTTAAGGACAACCCGACCAATGCCCGGATAATTAAAAAACCATGCCAGCTGGTAGTAATACTACTCAACAGCGTCAGTAAGGAAGCGAAAATCAGAGAGATAACAATCACATTTTTGCGGCCAATTGCGTCAGATAAAGGGCCTGTGATCAATAATCCCAATGACAGCATACCTGTGGATAAGGATAGGGCTAAACTACTGTTAGCAGGTGAAACTGAAAATTCTTTCGATAAGATAGGCAGTATAGGTTGGATGAAGTAAAGCAGGGCAAAAGTTGCTAACCCGACTGTAAAAAATGACAGAGTAACACGTAAGTATGCAGGATCATTGCGCTGTATGTAGCCAGTGTATTCCCTATTACGAACTTTTTTTTCAGTATCTCGTGGAACACCAGCACCCACTGAAGTTCCACTGATCTCTGAGATTGTACCCATTTTACTTCCTTAAAATCCGCTTGGCAGGATTTATACAAAGAGGCTAAAAAAACGTTAAGATTTTGTTCTGGAACAAGAGTAGGAAGTTGTAAATATTTTGTCTAATATATTAATGATAATAAATAATACTTTAAAAATATCAATTGATGGTGAATGATGACTATTAACATAGAATTAAGGCACTTACGTTATTTTATTGCAGTCGCAGAAGAGCTGCATTTTGGGCGTGCAGCAGAGCGATTGAACATTTCACAGCCTCCGTTAAGCCAGCAGATTCAGTCTCTGGAAACAAATATTAAAGCCAGATTGTTGGCTCGTAATAATCGTACAGTTGCCCTGACCGCAGCAGGTCATATGTTTCTCAAGGAGGCATATCAAATATTGTCTCAGGTTGATGCTGCGGCAACTAAAGCAGCCAGAATGCAGCAGGGTGAATTAGGTGAAATTTCTATCGGTTTCACATCTACCACGCCTTTTATGCATAAAGTAGCTCTCAGTTTGCGGCAATTCCGGGAGTCTTACCCTGATGTTTTGGTTCACATGCATCAGATGAATACCAAAAAACAGATTGCACCATTGCAGACAGGCAGGATTGATATAGGAATTATGCGCAACACGTTATTACCTGATAATTTGGAACATCGGTTGTTGTTCCGTGAACGTTTTATGCTTGCTGTATATGACGGGCACCCGTTGCTGGAGTATACCAATCAGGGAATAACCGTAGAAATGTTGTCTGATTATCCATTGGTATTTTTTGAACGGGATGTGGGCACTGCTTTATACGATGAAATCATCGCCTTGTTTGCCAGTGCTGGCGTATCTCCCATGATCTCACAGGAAGCGGGAGAAGCGATGACCATACTTGGTTTAGTCGCCGCAGGTTTAGGGATCAGTATTGTTACTGAGTCATTTACACCGATGAAAATTGATGGCGTCCGGTATATCCCGTTAGCTAATGCGCCCGCTTATTCTGAAGTATGGCTGGTTAATCATAAAAATATCCAGAACAGTCCGGCAGCAGAGCGTCTAATTACACTGTTGCTCTCAAATAATTGTTAAACAACAATAACAATCACGAGAACTTCGTGTGAAAGATCACATTTTTGCCTCAAACGGATATCTTCTAATTTAAACGGCGACATAATCGTTATTAATTATTTAGAGGGGTAAATTAAATCGTGAGGGCGAAGTGAGTGTAGATGTACAACCAAGCCATGTTGACCAGATTAAGCAGATTAATATTGGTCTGGTTTACCGCCTGATTGATCAGTATGGGCCTATTTCACGTATTGCACTCTCTAAAAAAGCGCAGTTGGCTCCTGCCAGTATTACTAAAATCACGCGGGAATTGATCGAAGCTCATTTAGTAAAAGAAGTCGAATTCCCCGAACTGGGGTTTCGTGGTCGTCCGGCCATCGGACTGAAATTGGATAGTAAAGGGTGGCAATTCCTGTGTGTACGTATTGACAAAGGAAGTGTTGTATTCGGGCTTAGGGATTTAAGCAATCACCTTATTGTTGAAGATGAGTTACTGTTTCCGGTTTCTGAAAATCAGCATTTTCTGGATTATCTCATTGAATTGGTGGATAATTTTTTATTCCGCTATCAATCTCTTCTTGAACGTTTAACTGCCGTCAGCGTTACCACGAATGCGATTATTGATCCCGTTAATGGAATCATTCATCACTCTCCATATTACGATATCCAGAATCTTTCCCTCTGTTCATTTCTATACCAGCGAGTCGGTGTGCCGATTTTTTTGCAGCATGGCATTACCGCGTGGACAATTGCCGAATCTTTATATGGTGCTGGGAAAGGAAGTCAAAACATCATTCAGGTTGTGATTGATGACAATGTTGGTGTCGGAATTATGACCGCAGGAAAAATACTTCATGCAGGAAATCAGAGTGTTGTTGAAATAGGCCATACTCAGGTCGATCCTGATGGTGAACGTTGCTATTGTGGTAACACAGGCTGTCTGGAAACTGTTGTTGGTATTAAAAATATTTTGCTGAAAGCTCAAAAATCAGCCAGACAACACCCCGATTCATTAATATCTACAACAACATCTCTGACAGTGGAGTTTTTTTGTCAGGCTGCTAATCAGGGTGATCTGCTGGCAACAGAAATCATCCGTGATGTCGGGGAAAGAATAGGGCATATCATGGCGATTATGGTCAATATCTTCAATCCCGATAAGATACTGATAGGTTCTCCGTTGAACGAAGCGAAACATATTCTTTACCCTGTCATTCAACAAAAAATAACTCAACTTTCTCTCCCCGGATACAGCGAAAAAGTGGATATAGCCGCGACAGCATTTGCCAACTCAGGAACTTTGCCCGCGGCATCGTTGATTAAGCAATCTCTGTACAGTGGTCAGTTACTGCTCGAAATTATGCAGGGATAGCGCACATCAGGCAAAACATTGAGCTAACGCAATCCCTACCTCAAGCACATCCCCTACACTTCAACTCAGTTCTCTAGTTACAGCAAAGAGTAACCAGTCTAATCTGTTATCACGGAAATAAATTTATGTTAACGCGCTTATTTGTTACAGGCACGGATACCAATATCGGTAAAACGGTTGTTACCCGCGCATTACTGCAATTTTTCAATCATGAAGAAAACATTGCTGTAGGGTATGAACCTATAACAGGGGAAGGGACTTTGATTGATTTTGCTCAGATGACGGATTGTCTCAATGAGCTAAGTCATAAAGCAGACCGTGTGATTGTTGACGGAAAGGGTGGCTGGCGGGCGTTACTGCAAGATAATGTTTTCTATTCTGACTGGGTTGTGAAAGAAAAACTGCCTGTTATTTTAGTTGTGGGTATTCAGGCCGGGTGTGTTAATCATGCTATTTTGACTGCACAATCAATAATCAGTGATGGCGTACCATTGCTTGGTTGGATAGCCAATCGTATCAATCCCGGATTAGCACATTACGCTGAAGTGCTGGAAATGTTACGTTGTCACATACCGGCGCCTCAATTAGGAGAAATTCCTTATCTTTTAAGGCCAGAAGAGCGGGAGTTATCTCATTATCTGGATAGCAACGTTATATCGAAATTGGATCATCTGTAAGAGCAAGAAGGGAGTTGCTGTATTCACTCCCTTCTTGTGATGTGATTGCATTACTGAGTGGATTGGCTTTCATCATTAGAGTGAGAAAGGCGGGTATAAATAATTTTCTGTTTGCCACGATTACAGCTCCCAACGACTTTCTCACCGTCATTAACTGCCTGATCATTATCGATAACTTCAAGTTTAAAGTCGGCTTGTTTAACACCGTTGTTAATGATTTTCTGTGCTATTTGTTCTTTCAGTGCGTCACATGCCACGACTTTATTTGTCACTACATTAGACTGTGGAGTCTGATCTTGTGATGCCTGAACTGCGAAAGATGAAGCGGCAGTAATTAACATGGCTCCGGTCAGTAAGAATTTTCTCACCTTGTCTCCTTTGTTTTATCGATACGAGTGTAGCCTATTCAGGATTAATAGGGCGGCCTGTATTAACATCCAGACAGCGCTTTGTACTTGGCTCCCAATAAGCATTCAGGTTAGAGTTTTTCAAACAAGCATCCTTATTGTCAACGTCATTTTCATGTTCTTCAAATTTCTTTTCTCTGCGCTGAGTCATCTTCTCACGCAGAGAGCGTTGTTCGTTCCACATCTCCTTATCCTGTCTTGCGGTTTCTCTGGTCATAGAATTTTCCCCGCCACCATTGATAATGACGCAGTTATCAGATGTACAAGGGGTGGAAAACGCAGGAGTCTGCCAGAACAGGGGTAACAGAAGGGCAATAGCAGGAAGGGTAATGGCTGTTAAAAGACGATGAATATTCATGTTTGACCTCACTCACAAAGTATTCACTGAATGATACCCGAAATAACTGATACCTCTTTCAGGGAGCTGTCTTATTTCGGGTATAAAATAACATTTATAGCATTACTAATTGGTTAACAGCTTAAATTTTTAATCTCTATGTATACTAAGGCCCGCAAATGTCTGGCAAACCGGCATCATTTCTAATGTATTAATATTGACGCGCCCCGGTAGGTTAGCAACCCAAAATACGGCGTCTGCAATATCATCAGCAGTCAGAGCATCAGCACCTTCATAAATTCTATTCACTTTTTCCCCATCACCTTTAAAGCGAACCTGAGAAAACTCTGTTCCTCCGACCAGACCCGGTTCAATATCGGTAACACGGACTTTTTTCCCTTGTAAATCAGCTCTAAGTCCCAGACTGAACTGCTTTACAAATGCTTTAGTGGCACCGTAGACATTACCACCTGCATATGGCCAATTTGCGGCGACTGAACCAATATTAATAATATGACCATGATTCATTTTCACCATGTTAGGCAATAAAGCACGGGTCATATTCACTAAACCTTTTGTATTGGTATCAATCATGGTTTCCCAGTCATCAAGGTTAGCCTGATGAGCTGGCTCCAGTCCCAATGCAAGACCGGCATTATTCACGAGAATATCAATATTACGTAAGTTATCAGGCAGCTCCCGCATTACTTTCTCAATTGCGGTGCGATCCCTGACATCCAGTTGTATAGGATAAAAGCTTTCACCCAATTCCTCCTTTAGTTTATCCAGACGCTCTTTACGACGCCCGGTAGCAATAACGATGGAACCATGTTCAATAAATTTCCGTGCAATTGCTTCACCAAATCCAGCTGTTGCTCCAGTCACAAAAACAATCATAGTCGTCCCCTTTTACCAATCGTTAACTAGTTTTTCCTTTCAACTATTAATTAGAGAAAGTTATTTATCTTTAGTCAAGCAAGAAATTAAGAAGTTCTTTGATCGTGATAATGAAAAGAGAGATGTTTAAGTTTTGAGAATGAGTCTAACAATTTGATAAAAAGATAATTTTAAGAAAATTTTATCCACATGAATTTATTCCTGCATGTCAACAATTAATCATAAGGAGTTATTTTGAGATTGAGGTAAATCATGAGAGGTATACTTTAGAAAAAATATGGATAAATTGATAGATTTTTTATGGTATATGGAAACCATATCGAATTAGCGATTAATTATCTAAAAATAATACTATATGACTAATAATAGGATTCTCATGATAAAACCAGCCACACTTTTGATTCCTGTACCTGATGTTACTCAAGGATTAGAATGGTATAAACAGGCATTTCCTGATGCAAAAAGTATCTATTTAGAAGAATTTAACTTCACTATTCTAAAAATAGGAGGTTTTATTCTGGAAATAGTGCAGGCGGATGAAAAAGTTTATGCGGGGAAAAATGGCACGGTTATGTATTGGTTAGTTCCTTGCCTTAAAACAGCTATCCAGACATTTCAGGGAATAGGTGCAAAGCTATATCGGGGGCCAATGATAATAGAAAATGGTTTAGGAATGTGTCAGTTAGAAGACCCATTCGGAAACCTGATAGGGTTGCGTGGAAAATTTTCGCTATAGATAGTTGCACATCAAAAAACTTTATAAACAAAAATTTGCTGCATAGCTGCAATTAGGCGTTTATTTTCCCACTCACTGCGCACAGCTATTCGATAGTAGCGTTCATCTAATCCGGCATAATTTTTACAATGACGGATTAATATCTTATGTTTCAACAAGGAGTGCCATAAATCGACATCAGGCTGATTGTTACGGAAGAATAAAAAATTGGCTGATGGTTGCCAGAGCACCAGTTCAGGGAAGGCTGAAAGTTGGCTCCATAAATAATGTTGCTGTGATTTCAGCCATTGATGTGTCGCAGCAATATAATCATGTTCATCAAATAAAATCTCACCAACTCTCGCCGCGAAAGTATTAATTGACCACGGTTCACGTCGATTTTTCATTTCTGCAATGGCCGTTGTATTGCCACTGATTAAATAACCCAGACGTAACCCGGCGATAGCAAAAAATTTAGTCATGGAACGCAGTATATAAAGATGTTTTGTGGCGGAGCATTGAGGGATCAGTCCCCGGTTATCAGGTAAAAAATCAATAAAAGATTCATCCACAATCAGAGAAATTCTATTTTTCTCACAATATTCCACCAGCGCTTGCATAAATTGATTATCCGGCATTAATCCGGTGGGATTATTGGGGGTGGCGATAAACAAACAATCGGGTTTAATCGTAGTAAGTGCATCCAGCAGGCGTAAATCAGGTTGAAATCCGCTTTCCTCCGTTAATGAATAATCGATAATTTTTGTTCCGAACTGTTGCAAAGCCCGTCGATACTCGGCAAACCCCGGCGTAAGGAGCAAAGCGCGTTTTGGTTTAAGATAACGGACAACAGCATAAATAAGCTCTGTCGCACCATTACCTGCGATGACCTGTGTCGTATCACATTGATGAGCTTTTGCAATTGCCCGATGTAAATAGCGATAGTCCACATCGGGATACTTTTCAATATCAGCCAGACTATTTTTTATCAAAATCTTAACGCGTTCTGGTGGTCCCAGCGGATTAATATTGGCACTGAAATCAATTAACTCACTGGCTGAAATACCATATTGCTGAGAAATACCAATAATATTGCCGCCATGTTCACTCATGATATTGCTCCATCAATGTAATTCTCTGACATAGGGAAAAGTGAAGGGAGATCACAGTAAGAAGGTGAAAAGCAAAGTTTTTCACTTAAATTAACCACATCGCCGATCACAATCAGTGCGGGAGCATGCAATTCTCTTTCTGCTGTTTTTACTGCCAGCGTTTCCAATGTCCCGATAACGCTTTCTTGCTCGGCATGACTGGCATACATGACCACTGCTGCCGGTGTTGTAGCGGGTTTGCCATGCTGAACTAATTGTTGACAGATCTCTGCCAGTCGGGTCATGCCCATCAAAATAATAAGTGTTCCTTCCAACTGAGCGAGTATTTTCCAGTTTTGTTGCTTGTTTTCCTGAGAAGTGTGGCCGGTCACAATATGAAAGCCTGATGCGTAATTGCGGTGAGTGACTGGAATACCAGCGTAAGCTAAACCGCCAATTGAGGAACTGATCCCGGGAACAATTTCAAATTTAATGCCATATTGTGCCAGTACTTCTGCTTCTTCTCCCCCACGGCCGAAAACATAAGGATCGCCGCCTTTCAGACGCACAACCTGTTTTCCGGCCAGTGCCTGTTTTATCAGAATTTGGTTAATGGTGTTTTGTGGAATAGGGTGATAATCGTGTTCTTTACCGACATTAATAATTTCACAGCAATCCGGTATCTGAGCAATAAGTTCAGGATTGACAAGCCGATCATGAACAATGACATCCGCAGCCTGAATACACTGCAAACCTTTGACTGTAATTAAACCCGCATCACCGGGACCTGCACCGACTAACCACACACATCCTTTATTCATTAGAGCACCTCTATAGATGTAAAATATAAAAAACCAGAGAGAAATATAATAAAAGAACAGGTTTTTTTGTTTGTGATTTTAATAATGATATAAATGAATTTTCGATTATTGGCTCTATGCTGAACAAATTAAATTGATTTAAATCAATTTTTGTTTTTAATAATGAATGTTTTTTAGTTTGTTGTGTGTTTATTTTAAATGACGTGTCATTTATATTATCGGTGAAATATTAATTATTATATGACGATTGAATTAAAAATTCTTTTGTTTGATATATATCAATAATTGAATTCATATGAATTGTAGATTCTATTACTCATAAAGATTTAACGCGAAGAAAACCTAAAAAGATCGAATCTGATTTTAACACCAATACAGAGTTTAAATGTTTTGGGGTCAGCACATGCAAAAAAAATATGCTTTTATCATCGCCGGTACAGGTAGTGGATGTGGTAAGACAACGGTAACGCTAGGCATCATGCGAACCTTGATAGACCGTGCTCTGCGGGTACAACCGTTCAAAATCGGGCCTGATTATCTGGATGGTGGCTGGCATCGTGCTGTAACAGGGGTTGCCTCAAGGAACCTTGATGCCTTCATGATCCCGGAGCCCATTCTGAATGGTTTGTTTAACGAAGCTATGGCCGATTGCGATGTCGCCGTCATTGAAGGCGTGATGGGGCTGTATGATGGTTATGGTACAGACCCTGATTATTGCAGCAGCGCAGCGATGGCAAAGCAACTGGGGTGTCCCGTAATTTTAGTGGTGGACGGGAAGGCGGTTTCCACCTCAATTGCGGCGACAGTAATGGGCTTTCAGTTATTTGATCCGGCAGTCAATATTGCGGGGGTTTTAATCAACCGCGTCAATCGGGATAGCCATTTTCAACTATTAAAACAAGCCATTGAAAGCTACTGCCGTATTCCCGTTCTGGGGCGGCTTCCTGTTATGCCTGAAGTCGCACTACCATCCCGCCATCTTGGATTGATTCCTGCACAAGAACAGAGTGTTCAGCCTGCGGAATGTTGGTCTCATTTTGCTCAGCAGGTTGCAGATTCAATAGATTTGGATAAGTTGCTGTCATTAACCCAGCTATCTTCCCTGCCAAAAGGCGAGATAGATCCTTTGGTTGATTCCGCGCTCGGGCAGGGGTTGACGCTGGCACTGGCAGAAGACGAGGCATTTCACTTCTATTATCCGGATAACCTGTTGTTATTGGAGAAGTCCGGCGTATCAATCAAGCGTTTCAGCCCTTTGCATGATCGCCAACTACCTGAATGTCAGATGATTTATCTGGGAGGCGGATATCCTGAAGTTCATGCCCGCACTTTATCCTCTAATTACGCCATGCATACCGCATTACGTCAGGCTCATCAGAAAGGTATCCCGATTTATGCAGAATGCGGTGGTTTGATGTATCTCGGTGATGCCCTGATTGATGCCGATGGTGTACGGCATAGCATGGTCGGGCTGATCTCCGGTGAAAGCCTGATGGGGGCTCAACTGAAACGCTTTGGTTACTGTGAAGCGACAGCAATGTGCGATACCCCTTTAATTGCCAAAGGCGAAACGTTGCGGGGGCATGAATTCCATTACTCCGATTTCATCACGACCCAACCACCTATTTTTCAATATGTGAAGAGAGCACATACTAAAGAAACCTCAGAAAAAATAGAAAAAAGCTGGCAGGGCGGTTACCAGAATGGCAATACGCTGGCAAGTTATCTGCATATTCATTTCGCTCAACGCCCTCACTTGCTCCATCGCTGGTTGATAATGGCACGGAGGCTGTTATGACGGTCTTATTGTGGTTTTCTGCTTTTATTCTGGATATGAAATTGGGTGATCCTCTTCACTGGCCTCATCCCGTTCGCTGGATAGGAAAACTTATCAATCAAACTGAACAGGTTATTCGCCGGTTTTGTCACAGCGAAGCCAGTCTGAAATGGGGAGGCGTGTTGTTATGGTTTGTCGTTGTCGGGAGTAGTTGGCTGGCGAGCTATTGGTTTTTGCAATTAGCCTATGGATTGATGTTCTGGCTGGGGTGTATGGCTGAAATCTGGCTGATTTATACCCTATTAGCAGGAGGCAGCCTGAGTGATGCGGCAAAGGCTGTTCATCGCGCACTGTGTCAGCCAGAAGAAACGTATCAGAAGAAGTTAGATAACAGTCGGCTGGAACTTGCCAAGATTGTTGGCCGGGATACTTCTCAGTTGCAACCGCCACAAATCAGCCGCGCTGTGATTGAAACTGTGGCAGAGAACAGCGTAGATGGCGTAATTGCCCCCTTATTTTTCCTGATGCTTGGCGGTGCTCCACTTGCCATGGCTTACAAAGCGATCAATACCCTTGATTCGATGGTGGGATATAAAACCCCCCGCTATCAGGCCATAGGTATGTTTTCAGCCCGTATGGATGATTTAGCAAATTGGTTACCTGCACGTCTGGGCTGGCTCTTGTTGGCTATGGCGGCAAAATGGCAGGGGCTGAATTTTCAGCAGGCATTGCGTATTGGCTGGCGTGATCGCTACCAGCACAGCAGCCCCAACAGCGGCTGGTCAGAAGCAACGATGGCCGGGGCGTTAGGCATCCGGCTGGGAGGACCAAATGTTTACTTTAACCAGCTTGTTGAAAAACCGTGGCTTGGTGATGCAAGACGCGAAGTCACACCTGACGATATACCCCGTTCTGTTCAGATAATGAAAGTGGCATCAGTCATGGCGCTTCTGCTGTTTGCCCTGTTTTATAGCCTGTTCAGCGTGATGATATAAGAAGGAAGCAGCACATGATTGATTACATCCGCCAGCCACAACAGATTGAAAAAAATAGTTTCGATATCATCAGTCGGATTATTTCCGAATCGTATCCTGATTACCACTTTGTCGATAAAGAGCAGGAAGCCGTAATCAAACGGGTCATTCATACTACTGCCGATTTTGACTGGCTTAATCTTCTCTATTTCTCTCCTGATGTCTTTCGCCTGATTCGCAACGGAATATTGCGGGGTTGCACGTTATACACCGATACGACAATGGCACTGTCCGGCATCAACAAAACCCGTCTGGCTCAGTATGGTAGTGAATGCCGTTGTTATATCAGTGATCCCCGCACTATTCATATGGCAAAAACTCAGCATATTACGCGTTCAATGGCTGCGGTTGAGCTGGCTCTGCAAGAGCCGGAAGAGAAGATTTTTATCTTTGGCAACGCGCCGACAGCGCTGTTCCGTTTATTAGAGCATCTTTGTTTACCCGAACCTCAAATCGCACCGATTGCTGTTATCGGCGTGCCTGTTGGGTTTGTTGGCGCGGAAGAATCAAAGAATGCTCTGATTAATAGTGGAATAAGCTGCATTGCAGCAAAAGGTCGTAAGGGAGGCAGCAATATTGCCGCCGCTATCATCAATGCAATCCTGTACCGGATGCCGGAGGTGAAGCATGAATGAAGTCAGTGAGAAACACATTGACTGTTCAGGAAGCGATAACCTCGGAACAGTCTGGCACAGAGGAAAACAGTACCGTAAAGGCTATACCACCGGCTCTTGTGCAACTGCGGCTGCCAGAGTTGCCGCATTAATGGTTCTGCGCCAGCAGATTATTCATCAGGTTTCGATTGTCACACCTTCCGGCGTCACACTGGCTTTGAACGTCGAACAACCCTTAATTGAAGGGGATCGAGCCATTGCTGCTATTCGCAAAGATGGCGGTGATGATGTGGATGCAACCCACGGGATGCTGATTTTTGCTCAGGTTTTACTGAATAACAGTGGTGTTATCACACTGGATGGTGGTGAAGGTATTGGCAGGGTAACGCGAATGGGAGTCGGGTTGCCGATAGGTTGGGCTGCGATCAATAAAACTCCACGGCATACCATTGAGGAGACTGTACGGGAGGTCATCGGCCCGAATCGCGGAGCAAATATCACCATTTTTGCGCCTGAAGGCGAAGAACGGGCGAAGCAAACTTATAACGATCGGTTGGGAATTATAGGCGGAATTTCCATTATCGGCACAACAGGCATTGTGACTCCAATGTCAGAAGAGAGTTGGAAACGTTCGCTGGCTCTGGAGTTAGAAACTAAACGTGCCAGTGGCATGGAACGCGTTATTTTCGTGCCGGGTAATCATGGTGAGCGTTTTGTCAGCCAGCAGTTGGGAATCAATGCGAACTATGTCGTCACCATGAGCAACTTTGTCGGTTACATGTTACAGGAAGCTGTACGTCTGGAATTCCGTCATATCGTGCTGGTGGGACATGTCGGCAAATTAGTGAAAATCGCGGCGGGCATTTTTCATACTCACAGCCATATCGCTGATGGGCGTATGGAAACACTGATCGCCAATCTGGCCGTAATAGGAGCACCTTTCGAACTGATTAAAGCGGTAGATCAATGCGATACCACTGAAGCTGCTATTGAATTAATTGCTGAACAGGGCTGGCAGAGGGTGTACCCGCAAATAGCACAGAAAATATGTTGGCGTATCGATCAGATGCTGCGTTTCGCCAAGGGTAAACCACAGTGTGATGCCATTTTGTTCTCCTTCGATAATCGCGTATTGGGTTGTAACCGGCCTGTAGACCAGATAGTGCAGGACTTTATGGAGGGCAACCGATGATCACTATCGTGGGCATTGGCCCAGGTACTACGACAAGCCAGACAATGGCTGCTTTGGATGCTATCGGGCAGGCGGAAGTATTGGTCGGAGGAAAACGTCATCTTGCCGAATTCCCTGACTTCACCGGAGAAACCCACCCAGTCGATGCCGATATGGATGCGTTAATGCAGTGGCTTGAACAGAATCAGCATCGGAACATTGTGGTGCTGGCTTCAGGTGATCCTCTCTTTTATGGCATAGGGAAGCGGATTACCGGGCATTTCTCAAAGCTGTATTCTCCAGAATTCCATGCTGATGAAAAGCATAGCGCCAGAAAAAATATCCGCATTATTTCCGGTATCAGTTCAGTCCAGTATTTGTGTGCGCAAATTTTGCTGGATATGAATGATATTTACCTCACCAGCAGCCACGGACGTAAACCGGATTTTGATTGGTTACTTCAACTCGAAAAAATCGCCATGGTAACGGATAACGTCATTGGCCCTTATCAGATTGCACAGGAAATTCTGGCTCGGGAACAACCGCGCCACATGGTGATTGGTGAGAATTTATCCCTCAAACATGAACAAATTCGTTGCCTGACCGCAGAGCAGGTAGTGCAACGTGGTGACGTTAATTATGGCCTGAATGTAGTGATTATCCTGAATGGTGATCCTGATGAAAGATGAACTGTTTTTGCGCGGTCATCGCATTCCAATGACCAAAGAAGTGGTTAGAGCACTGGCACTTGAACGCCTGCAACTGGAAAACGCCCGTCACTTTATTGACGTTGGTGCGGGTACAGGCAGTATCAGTATTGAAGCGGCGTTGCGTTACCCTGCGCTGGATATCATCGCTATTGAACGCAAAGAAGATGCACTGCGGTTACTGATCGAAAATGTTCAGCATTTTTCCTGTCATAAGATCCGCATTAAGTCTGCTAGTGCTCCTGTGCCAGTGGATAGTCATGCAGATGCTATTTTCATTGGCGGAACAGGCGGGCACCTGACTGAAATCATTGATTGGTCGTTGCTGAATCTGCATGCAGGCGGCCGTTTAGTCATGACTTTTATTCTGTTGGAAAACTTCATTCAGGCATTGTCATATCTGAGTTCGCCTTCGGTGGTCGAGGTAACAGAGCTGGACGGGCGTGAGATTCAGGTAGGGGAGCTGACAGCACTAGGACAGGGGCATTATTTCAAACCTAACAATCCGACTTACCTGCTGTCCTGTCTGAAGTATTCCGGTCAGGAGGTACAGAACAATGCCTGAATTTCACCATAATGATGAAATCCGTTTTGATACTGAAAAAATCTGGTTTGTCGGTGCAGGGCCGGGAGATAAGAGCCTGATTACCCTGAAAGGATATCAATTATTACGCCAGGCTCAGGTCGTGATTTATGCCGGGTCACTGGTAAATCCTGAGCTATTGAGCTATTGCCGACCCGATGCAGAATGTCATGACAGTGCCGGATTGACGTTATCTGAAATCACTGAGTTGATGGTGAAGGGTGTAAAAGGAAAAAAATTAGTGGTTCGCCTGCAAACGGGGGATTTATCGCTGTTTGGCTCTATTCGTGAACAGGCGGAAGAACTGGCAAACCACGGGATCAGTTTTGTCTCTGTACCCGGAGTCAGTTCATTTCTTGGCGCTGCTGCGCAATTGGGAGTGGAATACACAGTCCCTGAGATCGCCCAAAGTTTGATTATTACCCGAATGGAAGGCAGAACACCGATGCCACCACAGGAAACGCTGGAAGCCTTTGCCGCTCATCAAACCTCAATGGCGATCTTCCTTTCGGTACAGAATATTCAGGAAGTTGTGTCGCGGCTGATTCAGGGAGGCTATGAACAGGAAACGCCGGTTGCCGTGGTTTATAAGGCTACATGGCCGGATTCCCAGATTGTGCGGGGAACGCTGGAAACAATTGCTGAACAGGTACGCTGTGCCGGTATTCGTAAAACGGCGCTGATTCTGGTGGGGGCTTTTCTGGGGGAAGAGTTCCACTATTCAAAACTGTACGATGCGAGGTTCAGCCATGAATACCGTAACGCCTGATAGAGTGGCAGATGATGTGACAACGTCACTTGAATCAGCAATGCCTGATAAAGAGTATGCCCTGTTTTGTCTGACAGCGGGAGGTATCGCGCTGGCTCGCCGTCTCCAGTCCTGGTTAGCGATAGATTGTTTTACTTCTCCTGAGCTGGTGGAAAGTGGTTTTTTCCCATTTGACAGCAGTTTTTCCAATACGGTACGCAAAGTATTCACTCGGTATAGCGCACTGATAATGATTGGTGCAACAGGCATTGCCATTCGGGTTATTGCTCCCTTACTCCGGGATAAAATGACTGATCCGGCCGTTATCGTACTGGATGAAAAAGGACAATTTGCCATCAGCCTATTGTCAGGGCATATGGGCGGGGCAAATAAACTGGCACAGCAGATAGCAGATATCCTTGACGGTCAGGCGGTCATCACGACGGCCACGGATGTAAATCAGGTTGCTGCTCTGGATCTGTTATCCCAGCAACTGGACGGAAAAATAGAGAATTTCCGTGACAGCGTTAAAACCGTTAATCAAATGCTGGTCAACGGTAAACGGGTGGGGATCTGGTGGCATCCCAATTTGCATGATGAAAAAAATCGCCATGATACACGTGGGTTCATTCCGGTTGACACTTTGGAGGAACTCCCTGAACTGGATGCTTTAGTATGCGTTAGTTATGAACGAATCCATCTGGCGTTGGCAATTCCTGTAATTAAATTAATTCCTCGCCGTATTGTTGTCGGAATAGGCTGTCGGCGAGGTGTAGAAATCGCGCAATGTGCGGAACTATTGGATCGTCATCTGTCGGAATACAACCTTGATTCATTGGCACTAAAAGCCATCGGCAGTATTGAACTGAAAAAAGATGAGCCAGCATTAATTCAATTGAGCCAGAAGCATCAGATTCCATTCCGAACTTTTTCTGTTAATCAGCTTTCCCGTTATGAACAGGTATTTCCCACGTCTGAATTTGTCCGGAAAACGGTAGGCATCGGCAGCGTCTCCCAACCCGTGGCCTGGTTAATGAGTGAAGGGCACTTAGTTGGTCACACCCTGCGAGAGCAGGGTATCACCATCACATTAGGAGTATTGAAACCATGTTAACTGTCATTGGAATTGGCCCCGGCAGCGAAGCCATGATGACGCAGGAAGCGATAGCGGCCTTGAGAGCTGCTGACATCGTGGTCGGTTATAAAACCTATACCCATTTAGTGAAACCGTTGGTTGGTGATAAAGAAATTATTAAAACCGGCATGTGCAAAGAGATTGAACGTTGTCAGACCGCGATTGAACTGGCTGAGCAGGGTAAAAATGTGGCGGTGGTTTGTAGTGGTGATGCCGGTATTTATGGCATGGCTGGTCTGATTCTGGAGCTGGTCAGCCAGCAGAAACGTAAGGTTGAAGTCAGGCTGGTGGCAGGCGTGACGGCAAGTACAGCCTGTGCTGCGTTGTTGGGAGCACCGTTGATGCATGACTTTTGTCACATTAGCCTGAGTGATCTGCTCACGCCGTGGGAATTAATTGAAAAGCGGGTAAAGGCGGCGGCAGAAGCCGATTTTGTCGTCTGTTTCTATAACCCGCGCAGTCGTGGACGCGAAGAACATCTGGCCCGGGCATTTTCTCTGATGGCGCCGTGGAAATCGGCAGATACGCCCGTGGGAGTGGTGAAATCAGCCGGACGCAAACATGAAGATAAATGGCTGACCACTTTTTCCTCAATGGATTTTTCCCGAGTTGATATGCGTAGTCTGGTGATAGTCGGTAATCAGTCAACCTATATACGCGATGGTTTGATGATCACGCCAAGGGGATACCGACTATGAAATTCCCGACGACCCTCATTTTTGGCGGTACTAGTGATGCACGGCAGATCTGCCAGATGATGGATGTTACCGGTATTGATTATTGCCTGTCGGTGGCAACGCCCGCAGGAGTACAGCAGGCAACGGGGATTCGTGGTGAAATTATTACCGGCAGAATGGAAGCCGAAGAGATGGCTGATTACCTGAAATTGCGGGAGATTAAAAGGGTGATTGATGCTTCTCATCCTTATGCAGAAAGGCTGAGCCAGAATATCTTCAATACCTGCCAGAAGTTAGGTATTCCTCTTATCCGTTATATCCGCCCCAGCGATATTGATGCGGTCGAAAATCCTCTTATTCATAAAGTCGCAACGATTAAACAGGCATGTGAAACAGCCATCAGGCTGGGTACACGAATTTTACTGACAACCGGCAGTAAACAGCTGGTCGATTATACGGAGTACCTGCAAGGAAAAACCGTATTAGCACGGGTATTACCAACGGCAGAAGTTTTGAAAATGTGTGAATCCTGTGGTTTATCCGTTGATCAGATTTTTGCCCTGAAAGGCCCTTTCAGCGCTGACTTTAATCGTGCTTTTTACCAATTTTGTCGGGCGGAAGTTGTGATTACTAAAGAATCTGGTGAACAGGGTGGTTTCCGGGAGAAAGTGGAACCCTGCCTTTCTCTCGGGCTGCCCTGCGTTGTGCTTTGTCGCCCGGAACAACAATTTGAAGGAGAGGGGATCATAAAAGTGAATGGATTAGAAGAGGTGAAGCACTTACTGGCACATTTTTATCAATAAAAAATTTCTTATGAATAAGCCAATAAGGAAAAGCAAAATGAAAAAAGCACTATTGGTGATAAGTTTCGGAACCAGTTATCACGAAACACTGAAAAATAATATTGAATCCTGTGAACAACAACTGGCATCAGTGTTTCCTGACAGGGAACTCTTTCGGGCATTTACTTCCGGTATGATTATTCGCAAATTGTGCCAGCGCGATAATATTCATATTGATAATCCTCATGATGCACTAACCCGATTACTTCACGCGGGTTATAACGATGTTGCGATTCAATGCCTGCATATCATCAATGGTGATGAATATGAAAAGGTGCTGCATGAAGTTGAAAAATTCCGGCCTCACTTTAAACGATTAGTGATTGGTGCTCCGTTACTCAGCCATTTTGATGATTATCTGCAACTGATGCGGGCATTGCGCCACCAGCTTCCTGTACTGACAGAGAATGAATGTATTGTCTTTATGGGGCACGGCACAGAGCACCATGCTTTTTCGGCTTATGCCTGCCTTGATCATCTGATGAGTCATTACCATTTTCCGGCGCGCGTGGGAGCGGTTGAAAGCTACCCAGAGCTTCCTTTAATCATAAAAGGCTTAAAAGAGCAGGGAATCCGCAAAGTGTATCTGATGCCGCTGATGCTGGTGGCAGGGGATCACGCCATCAATGATATGGCTTCAAATGAAGAAGGTTCATGGAAAACACAACTGGAGAAAGCCGGTATAGTCGCAATCCCGTGGTTACAAGGGTTGGGTGAGAACCCGAAAATTCGGCAGATGTTTGTTGACCACCTGACTTGCGCGCTGAACGCTCAGGAGGGCGTCTGATGGATAAAAAAACAGAGGACAAACAAGAAAAGACCGGAAAACTTTATGTTATTGGTGTAGGGCCGGGAGCCAGCGACCTGATTACGGTACGGGCGGCCCGTATTCTTTCCGAACTTGATGTGATCTATGCCCCGACAGGCAAAAAGGGAGCAAAAAGCCTCGCTCACTCGATTATTGAAGAATATCTTTTGCCGGAAACGAACGTTTTCACTTACCACTTTTTAATGAAAGCCGATATAGCCGCTAAAAACGCGGTGTGGGATGAAGTGGCTCACTCATTGAAAGAGGAAGTACTGAATGGCAGAAAAGTCGGTTTTATCACTTTAGGTGACCCTATGCTGTTCAGCACATGGGTATCTCTTTTGCAGCGGCTGGTATTGAATCAGATGGTCATTCCGCCTTGGCTGGAAATTGTGCCGGGGATCACGTCCTTTTCTGCTATTGCTGCGGCCAGCACGATGCCCCTGTCAATGGAAAACCAGACATTAGCGGTGATTTCCTGTACTGCTTCCGAAGCCGTTTTAGAGCAGACGTTACTTAATCACGATTGTCTTGTCCTGATGAAAGTTTATTCTCATTTTCCCCTGATCTGCAATTTGTTACAACGTCACAACCTTCTGAAGCATGCATTAATGATGGCGGATGCCACATTGCCGAGTGAGCAATGCTGGCGAAACCTCGCCACACAGCCTTTCAGTGAAGAGGATTTAGGACATAAATTATCCTATTTTTCAACGATTTTAATTAATAAAAACTGGCAATTATCGAGGTGAATTATGCAACAGAAACTGACGAGTTCTTCGTTATTGAGTGCAATTATTGCACTGTTTTTGGTGATGGCGCCGCAGGAAGTTTTTGCTATGCATGTCATGGAGGGATTTTTGCCACCCATGTGGGCTATTGGGTGGTGGCTGGCTTTTTTACCCTGTCTGGCAGTCGGTCTGGTCAGGTTACGCCAGATTGTGCAGGATGAAAACAATCAGAAAGTCCTGCTGGCACTGTGCGGTGCATTTATTTTTGTCCTTTCAGCTTTGAAAATTCCGTCTGTCACCGGAAGCTGCTCACACCCGACCGGTGTCGCACTGGCGGTGATTTTATTTGGCCCTTCCGTTGTCGCGATACTGGGCGCAATTGTCCTGTTGTTTCAGGCATTACTGCTGGCACATGGTGGTATCACAACACTGGGGGCTAACGGAATGTCGATGGCCGTCATTGGGCCGCTGGCGGGATATCTGATCTGGCGTTTCTCCTGCAAGATGGGAATGCGTAAAGATATTTCCGTCTTTTTGTGTGCTTTTGTGGCTGATATAGTGACTTATACCATCACTTCCATTCAGTTAGGAGTTGCTTTTCCTGACCCGCAACTGGGTATGGGAGCCGCTATCCTCAAATTCATGGGTATTTTCTGCATAACTCAGCTCCCCATTGCCGTGGCTGAAGGGTTACTGACAGTACTGATTTATGATCAGTTAGTGAAAAGGCAATTAATTCAGGCTCGTAGTTTCTAAGGAGAACAGCACATGAAAAAGACCTTGATATTACTGTCCCTCGTTGCAGCACTGTGCATTATCCCGTTTTTTATTGAACATGGAGGGGAATATGGTGGAGCAGATGGTCAGGCAGAAGCTCAGATTATGGAAATAGCCCCGGATTATACGCCGTGGTTTGAATCCTTCTATGAACCTGCCAGTGGTGAAATTGAAAGTCTGCTGTTTACCTTACAGGGAAGTCTGGGTACTGCCGTGATTTTCTATATTTTTGGTTATTACCATCGTAGCCGGAAAGATCATGATCGGAATCGATAAGCTCAGTTACCAGAGCCGCTGGCGTGATAAAGATCCCAGGGCGAAACTCGCCCTGTACCTCCTGTTTATGACGCTGGCGATGGTACTTTCACCATTGTGGCAGGCAATGTTGCTGGTCGGGCTGGTGGCTTTTACCTGCTATCTGTTGCGGATCAGTCTGTGGCGTTATCTGAAGTGGCTGTTCATTCCCAGCGGTTTTCTGGTGTTTGGTCTGATTGCTATTGTGCTGTCCATCAGTGTACAGCCGGAGAGTCTGCTGTGGGGATTTCGTATCGGGCAATATTGGCTTGGCATTGATACGCAGGGTATTGAACTGGCGAATCAAACCCTCTGGCGCAGCCTCGCTGCGCTATCTGCCACATTCTGGTTCATGATGAATATGCCTTTTGAACAACTGATCAGGTTACTTAAATCCTGCCGGGTTCCTCATCTGCTTATCGAGCAACTTCTTCTGACATGGCGCTTTATTTTTATTTTTATCGAGGAAGCTGCGGCAATTCATCATGCGCAATCACTGCGGTTCGGTTATCGCTCTTTGCGAACGAGTTACCGTTCACTGGCAATGCTTATCAGTATGTTGTTTGTACGGGTGATGAATCGCTATCAGCAAATGAGCATAGCGTTGGAGCTAAAACTATATCAGGGGGATTTCCATTTATAACCATACCGGAACAAAAGAGCCGGAAAAAGGCGGAAAACAATATGTTAGAAACTCGGGCACTGTATTTCAGTTATCAGGATGAACCTGTTTTAAAAGATCTGACACTTGATTTCAGTCGTTATCAGGTCACTGGCATTATTGGTGCAAATGGCTGCGGTAAATCAACCTTATTTATGAACCTTTCCGGCATTCTGCGCCCACAGAAAGGCACAGTCTGGTGGAATAACACGCCCCTGAATTACAGCAAAAAAGGATTAATGGCTCTGCGCCAGCATGTTGTTACCGTATTTCAGGACCCTGAACAGCAAATTTTTTATACCGATATTAAAAGTGATCTGGCTTTTAGTTTGCGTAATTTAGGTATCGATGAAACTGAAATACAGCATCGTATCGAATGCGCCCTGATACAGGTGGATGCGCATACCTTCCGTAATAAGCCAATTCAGTACCTGAGCTTTGGTCAGAAAAAACGTGTCGCTATTGCGGGCGCGCTGGTCATGGATGCTGATTACTTATTGCTGGATGAACCAACCGCAGGGCTTGATCCGGCAGGCCGACAGCAAATGTTAGATATTATCAGTAACATCGCCGCTGAAGGGAAACGAATCATTATTTCCAGTCACGATATAGATTTAATCTATCAGATTTGCGATGGCTTATATGTGCTGGCAAATGGAGAGATGATCAGTTCAGGCCGGACTGAAACTGTATTACTGCAAAAAACGCAGCTTGATCAGGCCGGATTGAGACAGCCATGGTTAGTAAAATTACATAGTGAAGGTGGTCTGCCTCTGTGCAAAACAGAACAACAGCTTTTCTCTATGCTGCGCAAAAAAATTTCTGATAATGCGTAAGAAAGGTGTGAGCGCAGCCAACAAAGTAACAATATGGAATTTACGATGCCATGTTGTAATAGGCGGAATCCCTAAAAAATAAAATCATTAACCAAGCATTAACAAACATCCATTTGTTATTAACATTAATATATTCTGAGTGTAATTTAGTCGAAATGGAAAATTAAGCTGTCTGTTTACTAATGGATAACAATATATTCTTTATACTCAGAGAGGTTATTAATGAAAGTTGTTAATATATTTATTATAACAATGGGCGCTTTAGGGTTGATAACACAGGCTCATGCAAAAGTCGGATATGGTATAAGCCAACAAGAAACTGACCCGCATTTGACAATCGGAGATAAAGGTGGTGAGCCTGCTCTTGGTATCTCTTCACACCTCGGCGGTGCGCTTTTCCCTGCATCTATACTGAAAAACTTGGCTACACGCGATAGTAATGGTGTCTATAGGTTCAAAACACCTCTTTATGGCCATAACAAGATTGATATCGCTCAAATTCCCGGGACAGAAGTTTACTACGGTGAATGGTCACATGGCTCCGGTGCGGAATCAGACAAAACCCACACCGTTTTTTATGCTGGTAAAGATGTGACAACCAATATGCCAAAAGGCGGCAAAGCAACCTATAAAGTGTCAGGTATTAGTCAATATAATGGTCATAACCTCTTGCAAGGTAAGATGACTGCTGATTTTGATAAACAACAATTGGATGGCTCACTTAGTAATAAGGATCGACGGGTAGATATGCATGGCAATATCAATTCAGATGCAGGCTTCTCAGGTATAGCCAAAGATAATGGCACTAATGGCACCGTTGACGGGAAGTTTTTTGGTAATGGCGCCTCTGATATAGCTGGGTATGCAAAATTTGATAGCGACAGAAAAAAAGACATTGCTTTCGGTGGACACAAACAGTAACGACCTTCTCAGAAGATAACAATGTCAAAATGACATTGTTATCTTTTCTCGTCTCCTCTACCTCATTTTCTGTCTTATTCAGATTCATGCAAGCGGAGGTTATCTATGACCAGCCAGAGAAAGATGCCTGTATTATCCGTATTACTACTGGCATCATTTTTTTTCTCAACAGGCTACACCAAGGATCGAGTAAATACGACTTCGCCACAAAATGATATCTCATCGATTGTTATTCATGGAAAAGCATTTCAGGTTGAAAACAATCTTAGGGATATTGCACAGGCCCTGTATCTGACGGTGAATTATCAGCAATGGCCAGACGTAAAACGGTTTCTAACGGCTTACCAGAAACTACCTGGGCATGATGCTATCTTAATCAATTTTGCTCAGGGTGGACTAGCTCGTAGTGAAGGAAACTTAACTCTTGCAGCTTCCATCTATGAAAATATCCTGCGGCAAAAGCCAGATTTCACCCGTATTAAATTGGAATTAGCCCGTGTCTATTTTGAGGATCAAAAAAACCGGGAAGCCAAACAATTGATGGATGAATTAAGCAAACAGGAGCAATTGCCTAAAATTGTTCTGAAGAATATTGATGGCTATATAAAAGCAATAGCTCAGAGAGATCGCTGGCGTAGTTCGTTTTCACTCAGTTATATCTATGATAATAATATAAATATGTCTCCTAACATGAAATCGACATGCCTGCTTTTCATCGATGGAAAATGTAAAGTTGAACGAGAAATACCCAAAGGGATTAAAACGTGGGGAAGCGCTTATCATGGGACATTAAGCCGTCGTTACCAGCTTGCGGGGCATCATGGTATTTTTGGACGGGGAATGATTGATGGTGAATTTTATCCTTATTACCATGACGAAAATGAAAATACGTTCTCGCTGATCGGTGGCTACAGCTTTAAAAGCAGGGACTATGACTTATCTATTGCTCCCTTATTTGAATATAAACTACAAAGTGGCACTCCCGAATACCACGCTGTCGGTGCCAGAATAGAAGGGCTATGGGCTATCACTGCTCGCACCGTTCTCAGCACTGATTTGGAACATAAGCGATTTAGTTATCGGCCTGTTTACCATTGGAAAAACGGTGATATCTTTTCATCTTATTTCACTCTTTCTCATTTGATTAGTCACAGTTTTACATTGTTTGGCGGTACTAACTGGAGCTATCGGAACAGTAAACAACCGGCAAATCGCTACCAACAGTGGGGGGCTACCGCAGGGATATCCGGGCCTCTTTCTTCCGGTATTGACGGTTCACTGTTTATGACTTTGGAACATCAACGTTTTGGTGCTTACAACGCATTATTGGGTGCCAGACGTGAAGAGAACAAACAAATCTACACGGCTTCTGCTAAATTTCCAGTTGCCCAAATATTAGGAGTAACGCCCTCTATTACGTTTCGTCACACTCGGAATCGTAGCAGTGTAGGCTGGCTATACAGCTACAATAAAAACGAAGTACAAATACAACTGGAAAAGTATTTTTAGTAGAGCACGTGTGTGTGGCAGAAGAAAATAGTCAGCTAATCCTTGATAGCCTGTGTTGCCATAAAAGTCGGTAAATAGTGCTCAATGACAAAACGGGGATGAGGTTGCCAATCCTCATAAAAACCCATTAACCGGAATCCAACACGTAGCTGCCCTCCGATCAAATCAGTCAAAGAGTGACCGAAAACAAACGCTTCTTGTTTCCGGTTTTTATCGGTTATTTGCTCTGGTGTCAGAATATCAATTTCAGAAAATGGCATTTTATACAAAGGATTGATAATTCCTTTCTGCATATGCTCTGCATTACGCTCTCCGACAAAGACAACCGGATTAAAAAAACTTGCTAATAGTTTACCTTTTGTTTTTAAAACCCGGTGGCATTCCTGCCATACAGGATTGACATCAGGAATATATAAATTAGAGATAGGATGGAAAATTAAATCAAATGTTTCATTGGCGAATATACTGAGATCTCGCATATCCCCCTGTACTGTCTCAAGTCTGATCTTATCTCTTTCTGCAACCATCCTGTCTTGCTCAAGTTGTTTTATGGAAAGATCAAAAACAGTGACTTCAGCCCCAGCGGCTGCAAGTATTGGCGCCTGCTGGCCCCCGGCAGATGCCAGACATAAAATACGTTTCCGGCTAATGTCACCAAGCCATTCTTTGGGAAGTGGTTTCGGAGTAAGATGAACCTGCCATTCACCTTTTTTAGCTTGTGAGATCATGTCAGAACTGACAGGAACAGACCAAGGATGCTGCTCTTCGGCTTGTTTATCCCAAGCTATTTGGTTTGCAGTTAAAAAATCAGTCATAAAAAAGCTCTCATTGAATAGGAAAATGATGAAAGAGCCTAATAAGCTTAGGCTAAAGGCTCTGATTTAAGACTCTTTCTGATACTGGCTTTTCTATTATATATTCGCTCACCGGAGAAGCATCCACCAGCCTATCGGATTTACATGATTAAAATGGTTTTGTCGGCAAATATTTACCATCCAGAGTTATTACAGCCCGGCTTCCGCCTGCTGGGTCTTCGGTTTTCTGAATAGCTAATTTAAAGTCAATTGCACTAATAATTCCATCACCAAATTGCTCATGTATTAATGCCTTTAAGGTTGTTCCATAGACTTGTAATATTTCATAGAAACGATAAATGGTTGGATCGGTGGGTATCCCTGTCGGGATTGAACCCCGCATAGGAATCGCCTGTAAAAGTTTTACTGCATCATCCTTCAGCCCAAGTTGTTCAACCACTTTTCTAGCAGCCTCTATAGGTAATGCATGTTGCCCAAGTAAAGCCGCTGTAACAAAAGTAACACTCATTCCTGTGCCATTTGCAATTTCTTCCCATGAAAGGTTTTTAGCCAGTTTGGCAGCAATAATACGTTCGGTCAGTTCCAAGCGGGATGTTTGAGTGGTTAATGTTTGTTGCATTTAATTTTCCTGAATGACAATAAGAACCAGAAAAGAATTAAAAGAGGAAGATAACCCGAATCCCAGATAATAAACCGGGCTATGAGTTGTTTACTTTCTCATTTCAATAATATATTGCTGACTTCCTGTCAGGGAAAAATTCAGGTTGTACCTATTTGTTATAGATAGACCGGCCTGTTTTGCTATTGATTCGAACTCCGAGTAATAGCGTGATTTACCCGATACTATGATATCCATATATAAATCAAATGATGCTGAACTTGCATCATCCGGCTCTTTAATCATTTCTATAATATATAAGACAGAATCTTTTCTCATTGCTTTATGACAGGTTCTTAGAATTTCAACAGCTTTCTGATCCGGCCAGTTATGTAATACGTTCTTTATACAATAAGCATCGTGCTCTGAAGGGATGCCAGCAAAAAAATCACCTTTGATGAAAGTCACACCTTCGGATTCCTTTCGGTCAAAATCGTACAAATCCATGACATAACACTGGATATGCGGATAGTGAATTTTTATTTCTTTTGCTAAAGAACCGAGACCTCCACCTATATCAACAAGTGAATTAATCCCACGCAGAGGAATACTTTTAATAATAGGTTTATTTGTTACATCAGTTACTTTTGACATGAAATTATCAAATATCACTTTAATATTTTTATTACTTTCATGGCTGATATAATCGAAATATGGCTGATGGTGATTAATTTCAAAAGCCGATTTGTTGTTCATTTCATGCAGGGATTCATTGTATTTTGACCAAGAATTCCAAATAGTTGGATTTAATTCAAATTTTATATGTAGTGTCTCAAGGCTGTTTGGGTCACTGAGTGATGCACATTGTTCAGTAAGGTAAAATTTATCTTCTTTTTTTGTTAAAACATTTATTGTTTGCATGTAATGAAATAACCGATTAAATCTGTCCTCAGAAACATGGCATAATTGAGCCAGTTCTTTCACTGTCTTACCATCATTGGTGGTTAAATATAATGGAGCTTTACTTTCAACAAAGGCAAACAGTGCAGCAGACTTTCGATAGGCTATAGTTATTTCTGATAACATCATTTACTTCTCCTGATTTTTATTTAATCATTTGGTTTTACACAAAATATACCCTTTAAGAATTTCTTTCATTATCAAATAACAACATAAGAATAATAATTATTTACGTATAAAAATATACATTGATTCTTCATTGTTCAGTTATCTTATGATTTATTTAATAACTTTTCTTTATTTATCAAAATAAAAGCTATTTGGTTACCAGTATAAATTTTGTTATATACCGAAGGAAAAATGTAATGCAATATAAAATAATAACCCTTGTGTCGGGTGGAATGTGATTCATAAAATAAACCACCCGAATTACGATGTAAGCAGTAAGCCGCTATGAAAACTTTACAAGCAGTACCTCTTACCCAGTATCAAAAAGAAATTTATTATGAAGTTCAACGCAACCCAGAAAGTAATCAATTCACTATTTCCATAGCAAGGGTATTAAAAGAAAACATTAATTTTGAAAGATATTTACATTCAGTTAACAATGTACTGAATTATGATGTCACATGCCAATTACGCATCCTTGAACAGGATGGGATATTGAATCAACAAATACAAAATACAGCCATTAATCAAGTAGAAATTATTAATGCTGAAGGCGAAGACATTTCTGTACTTTTTAAAACATGGTCAGAACGAGTTTTTAATCTGAATGATAAATCACTACTTGAAGTGGCTTTGTTACGAAATTTGAAAAATGGTTATTCAGCTATTTTTATTCGTGCTCACCATATTGTTTGTGATGGTTGGGGAATAAATCAGTTAGCAAAAAAAATAGCCAAATGTTATCGGAATGTTGAAAGCAATACAGAGTTACTCTCGCTCAATATCGATAAATATATTTCAGCAGTCCTTGAACGGGAAGAAATACTATCACAGCCAGAAATAGAACAGCAAATAGCAGCGCTGGCTGATCTTACTCAATGCCATGAACCTGTTTTTTTTAATCGGAAAAAGAAAACTAGTCAGTCTCATTTTATACAACACAGATATTTGTTACCTCCGCTTAAAGTAGAGAGAATCCTTTCTCAAGGAATGAATCCTTATCAGGTTGTTATGGTTTCTGTGGCTATCTTGTTATCACGGATACACAATAACACCCGCTTAATAGTTGGTGTTCCGTTACTTAACCGCCGTATGAATCAACTTGATATTGCCGGGCAATGGGCTAATACGCTGCCATTGGCTGTTAGGGTTAATGCAGAGGATACGCTTACTGAACTGGCTGCACGCATTAAAACAGATATTTCAACGTTAAAAACGTTTGAACATATTCCTCTCGGCCGATTACTTAAATCTATGGGGGCAACAAAACGTCAATGTTTTGATGTCACAATATCTTATAATTATTCTCCCATAACTGCGGCCTCTCATGATATCTACAAAGATGAAGAGATCCATGCTGCTGCTACTGCCCATGAAGATGATGCTATTGCGATTCATGTTCATAGCTTCGGCAGTCATAGCGAAGTCGCCGTGGATATTACCGGGGCGGAGGATGTTTTCGATGAAGATTACTCATTTGAAGCCTTTACTGCATCTTTAGCTCATATTATTGAGCAGGTGATCGCATCTCCTGAACAGTCTGTCTCTCAGGTGCAGCTCTCCTCAGCAGAGGAAGTTTCACGGCTTGCTCTTTTTGAACAGGGACCAATCACAGAATTCTCGCAACAGGAGACGTTATCAACGCTATTTGATACTCGGGTTGCATTACACGGTGAAGCCATCGCTATCGCAGGCTCTGGCGGGAAACCCGCGCTGACTTATCTTCAGTTCCAAAACACCATAGACAATATGGTCGCTGTTTTGCTGGAAACTGGAGTAAGAAAAGGGGACAAAGTTGCTATCTTGATGGATCGCAGTACAGAAATGCTCACGGCAATTTTCGCGGTATTGAAAGCCGGTGCTGCTTATCTGCCTGTTGATCCTAATTACCCGCAGGAACGGATTAATTATATGCTGAAGGATAGTGATGTCACTGTCATCATTTCCGATCAGGCTAATCCCGCTTTGAGCGAGCAATATTATACGGTTATTAACGGAAACAATGTTTCAGCGCAGGGAAATATAAAACAGCCTAATTTGTCTGCCGCCGACTCTCTGGCATATATGATCTATACCTCAGGCTCTACCGGAAAACCTAAGGGTGTGATGATCAACCATAATTCTGTGGTAAACCGGATTGAGTGGATGCAGGAACGTTATCCGCTGAATAACAGTGATGTGATATTACAAAAGACACCGATTTCATTTGATGTGTCTGTCTGGGAACTCTTCTGGTGGTCAATTTCGGGGGCTTCTGTTCACTTATTACCTCCCGGTGCTCATAAAGATCCGTTAGAGATAATAGAAGCCATCAGTGCACATAACATAACGACATTGCACTTTGTTCCTTCTATGCTTCAGCCTTTTCTGGATGTTCTGCAAGCCGAACCAAAGTTAGTGAATCAGTTAACCAGCCTGCGCCGTGTATTCACCAGCGGTGAAGCCCTGCCTCCGACACGGGTTAATCAGTTCCGTAAAATCTTTTCTGTTTTGGGCCTGAACGCTCCTGCTTTAATCAATCTCTATGGCCCGACAGAAGCAACCGTAGATGTGTCGTATTTTGAGATTCTTCCTGACAATAACAGTGTTATCAATAGGGTTCCGATTGGATGCCCGATCAACAATATCACTCTGAGAATTATGTCTCAGCATAATACCCGGCAACCAATAGGCATTGCGGGTGAATTGCAGATTAGCGGCGTTGGTTTGGCCTGTGGTTATTACAAGAAACCGGAACTAACTGACGAAAAATTCATTCTGGATGGAAATGAACGTTGGTATTGCACAGGGGATTTAGCAAGATGGTTACCTGATGGCAATATTGAATATCTGGGACGAATTGATAATCAGGTGAAAATCAGGGGTAATCGCATCGAGCTTGGGGAAATACAAAATACGCTTGAGCGTATTCAGGGGATCAGTCAGGCGGAAGTTTTACCACAAACCAACAGTAATGGTGATAATTACCTGTGTGCATATTATGTTATCCATCAGAACGGGATAAATGATCGGTATTTTACTCCTGAAAAACTGCGTGAAACTTTATTGGAATGTTTACCTGATTTCATGGTTCCGCAGAAATTTTGTCTCGTTTCTTATATTCCTCTTACTCCAAACGGTAAAGTTGATCGTCAGGCACTGGGTGCATTGGCAAATCAGGCAAATAGCGCGTTGGTGAAAACGGACGTTTCTGATGGTATTCAGACCGAGACAGAACATCAATTGGCCGAAATCTGGAAGCGGGTATTAAAGGTTGAGAAACTCAGTGTGCAGGATAATTTTTACACGTTAGGCGGTGATTCTATCCTGATGTTGAAAGTGCGTTCTGAAGCTGAAAAAGCCGGAATGAATGTCACGCTTTCTGAGCTGTCACAAAATTTGACAATATCTGAACTGAGTCAGCAGATTGATGCAGGCCGTAAAGTTCAAAAACACGTTGAGCTATTTCCGTTTGCTTTGGTCAAAGAGAAAGAACGCGCGGCACTTTCCCGATATGAAGATGCATTCCCAGCGACTCAACTCCAGCTTGGTTTGATATATCACAGCCAGCAGAGCAAACATTCAGCCACTTATAAAGATGTTTTCCGCTATACCTTAAAAGGAAAGTGGGAGCCTGAAATTTTTCGCCGAAGTGTGGTAGCGACAGTCCAGAGACACCCTGTTCTTCGTTCACACTTTAATCTGGCTGATTTCAGTGAACCGTTGCAAATTATCAATCACAGCATCGAGCTTGATGATGTTGTGGAGATTCAGGATCTCAGTTTACTGACACAGACTGAGGCTGAAAGAACCATCAAGGAGTACATGGAAAACAGGCGTTGTCAGAACTATCAGTTTGATTGCGCACCATTGTATCGCATCAGTTTATTCAGAACCGAAGATGCTAAACTTTCAAATACAACTCCTTCAAGTGCAACTCCTTCAAGTACAATCGAGATGGTGTTCAGTTTTCATCACGCCATTCTGGATGGCGGCAGTGTGGCAAATTTAATACGCGAACTCTTTTCTCGTTATTTGCATGAGGGAAAGTATTCTTCTGAAAATGATGTATTGCCATCACCTGCTTTGTATATTCAGGATGAACTCCACGCATTGCAGGATCAGGAACACCTGTTGTTCTGGAAAAATAGGTTCAGCGAATTACCCAGAACTCAATTACCTGCCTACCGATTGTACGACAGCCTGCCAGAAGATCGGATCTTTGCAAAAAAAGCGATGCTTTCCCGTGAACTTGAAGAAAAACTGGCGATTTTAGTACAACGTGAACGTGTTTCAGTTAAATCCGTATTCTTTGCTGCCCATTGTTTAACTGTAGCCAAAACGACGGCTCAGGATGAAATTGCGACCGGATTAGTCACTCATGGCAGGCCGGACGCGCAGAATTCAGAACAGACACTGGGCTTATTTCTCAATACATTACCTGTACGTTTCTCTGCACAGAACAAAACGTGGAAAGAATGTATCCATGCTGTATTCAGTGCTGAACAGCAACATGCGCCATATCGTAAATACCCGCTTAATACTATCCGGCAAGTGGCAGGTGAAGGGGCGCATATAAGTTCTGCGTTTAACTATATTCACTTTCACGTATTAAAGGATGTATTTGATACGCCTGATTTATCTCTGATTGCATTTGATCCGTGGGAAGAAACTAACTTTGAACTGTTGCTGAATGTGATGACTGATTTCAGTACCGGTCAGCATTATCTGCGCTGTGATTTTGATGGCAGAGTATTTTCACCGATACAGGCAGAAACGTATATGGATCTCTATATGTCCATATTGAACAAAATGGTCAGTAGTAGCGATCAAACCGCAACCCTGAGCCAGCCGTTTACGCTTACACAGAGAAACAAAGAAATAGTGCCTCAGACGTTTATCTCTGTGCTGGCTATGATTGTAGAAAATGTACGTAAACAGCCGGATGCAATAGCAATCCGCTATCAAAATCTGCAATGGAGTTATAAAAAGCTGTGGTCAGAATCCGGGAAAATTGCTTCCAGTCTGATTGCTGGTGGAGTTATCAGGAATACGCCGGTAGCGATTGCTCTTGAACGTTCTGCGACACTGATTGCATCACTGATTGGTGTGATGAGAGCCGGAGGGGTCTGCTTTCCGTTGGATTTGAGCTATCCTGTTCAACGTATTGAAGCTATGGTAGAGCAGGCTCAGCCGCTACTTGCCATTATTGATGATAAATCAGGCTCGTTATTTAACGTGGCATCAATTCCTGTCATAAGAGCGGATTCGTTAATATCCGAAAATGGCCATTTATCGGATATAAAGGAACCAGAGGAAGAAGCATCAGAGACAACAATAGTTCCTGAACAACTGGCTTATTTACTGTTTACATCCGGCTCAACGGGGAAACCTAAAGGTGTGGCAATGCCGCATCGTAGTCTGTCTAATCTGGTTATCTGGCAGAATGAAACCCAGACCGGTAAAAATATTGGCTCTACCTTACAATATGCACCACTGAGTTTTGATGTTTCATTTCAGGAGATTTTCTCTTCGCTGGCTGCTGGTGGAGAACTACACCTTATCAGTGAAGAAGAACGACGTGATCCTTTGCAGTTACTGCATACCATCAATAATTACCAGACAGAAAGAATTTACCTGCCCTATGTTGCACTTCAGCAATTAGCTGAAACCGCCGTTGCGCTGAAAACCTACCCAAAAAATCTGAAAGTCGTTATTTCATCCGGTGAGCAACTTCGGGTGACTGAAGATATTCGCTTACTTATCGGGCAGATCAATAACGGTATCCTTGAGAATCAGTACGGCCCGACGGAAACTCATGCTATCACAGCATTTGCCATGCAGGGTGATCCGGTCTCTTTTCCGGCACTTCCTCCCATTGGTAAAGGGATCAACAATGCAGATATTGTCCTGCTTAACAGTCAGTTTGAAGAAGTTGCCTCTGGTGAGCTGGGGGAAATTTATGTCCGTGGTCTACCTGTTGCACAGGGTTATTATCGTCAGCCAGAATTAACCAAAGAACGTTTTATTGTCCTTAAAGGCAGTGAAGAGGTTCTGTATCGTACTGGTGATCTGGGTGTAAAACTCAAGGATGGTAATATTATCAGTTTAGGACGCAAAGATACTCAGGTTAAAGTGCGTGGTTATCGTGTTGAACTGGCAGAAATCGAATTAGCAATATCAAATACCCCCGGTGCTGACAAGGTTCTGAAAGACGTTGCTGTTGTCGTTCAGCAGCATGACGAAAGTGATGGTTTGCTGGTGGCATTCCTGATCGGCGATGAGAACGAATCATTGACTGTGCGTATACAGCAACATTTGTCTGACATATTGCCTGAGTATATGCGGCCTTCCCAGATAGTGTGGTTGGATATTCTGCCTAAAACATTAAGTGGAAAGCGTGATGATGCAGCATTACGTAATATGAGAGTTATGCAGTGTCATAATAGCGTAGAAGATATTGCTCCACGAGACGGCTATGAACAGGTGTTGTGTGATTTAGCTGCGGACTTACTGAAAATTCCTGCCTTATCTGTTCATCAGAATTTATTTGATATCGGCGCTACTTCATTAACAGCCATGAGAATGGTTGTTCTGGTTGAAAAACATTTCGGTATCAGTACGCCTCTGTCTCTTTTTATCAGTCACCCGACTGTTGCTCAGTTAGCTGAACATATCAGAGAAAAGGGAGGGCAACCCAAATTCAGCCCGCTTGTCCCTATGCGTACTGTTGCCAAAGATATCGTTTCCAAATCTGTCACCAGCCATAAAAAACCACTGTTTTTTGTCCATCCTATGGGTGGAAATGTGTTGTCCTATTTACGGTTAGTGAAGTATTTCCCTGAGGATCAACCTTTCTATGCGCTACAGGCACACGGAGTTGACGCAGGCTCTATTCCGCTGACCAGTATACAGGAGCAGGCAGCAAATTATCTGGAGGCTATCCGTGAAATTCAGCCGTATGGCCCATATTCAATCGGAGGCTGGTCTTATGGCGGATTTGTCGCATTTGAGATGACACGCCAGTTGAAAGAGCAGGGTGAAGAGGTCGCCAATCTTTTTGTCTTAGATACGGTTGCTCTTAATACAACATCTCCGGGAACCGTAAACGAAGAAGCTTTGCTGAGATGGTTCTTCTGGGAGTTATTGTGGCTGAATAAAGGCGCAACACTCCCTGAGCAGATTTTGCCGGAACAGATGACTTCTTTACAGGAACAATTCGAATACATCACCGAACATGCTATCGCAACGGGTGCCATTCCTCAGGGGAGTTCCCGTGCCGTCATACAGCGGTTATTTGACGTATATAAAACAAACTGGAAAGCCGCCACGAATTATGCTGCTTATAAGGCAGATATCAGTATGACTTTATTACATGCAATACGGCCGTTACCTGCAATTCTGCGCTCTATGCATGATACGGTGCGAAGTGAGTATCGTGATCCTAAAAATGGCTGGGAGAGCAAGACAACGGGCGATATCAATGTCATTGATGTACCGGGCGATCATCTGGAAATTATGGAGGAGCCTTATGTACAGGAAGTGGCAAAAGTCATTCTTCAGGAAATGAAAAAATCTTCTACAAAACAAGTTATATCGGATTCGGAGAAAATATGTCTCGCCCATTGAAAGTAATTATAGCTGGTGCAGGTATTGGTGGATTAACGACGGCTGTTGTCTTACGCAAGCTGGGGTATGAGGTGGAAGTTTATGAGCAGGCCCCAACTTTACGAACGGCCGGTTCTGGCCTGTCAGTGATAACCAATGCTGTTGCTGCTTTATCCTCTATCGGGGTTAATCTGAAATTGGAAAACTTTGGTGCTCCGGTTAAAAATTTTGAAATAAGGAATATTCAAGATCACCTTATACGCAGAATGCCCGTACCTGACATTTCGTCTTCCAATGGATTTGATAGTATCTGCCTGTCACGTAAGGCACTACAGGAAGCTCTGTTACAGCAACTTGATCAGAACATTATCCATGTTGATGCTAAGGTAGATGAAATTATCGAAAGTGATAACGCTGTTTCTGTTCGTTTTACTGACGGCAGAGAAGCGCAGGGTGATCTGCTGATTGGTGCTGACGGTATTCACTCAATTGTCCGGGAATATATACAGGGGAATAAGCCACTTCGCTCTTCTGATTATATCTGCTGGCTGGCGATCACCCGCTATCAGCATCCGCAAATAACACCCGGTTATGTTGTTCATTATTGGGGGCAGGGAAAACGAATCGGTTTGATCGATATAGGCGGAGGTGAAGTCTATTGGTGGGGAACTGCAAATATGAGTAATGAGCAGGCCTGTCATTGGCAAGGAAATAATCAGGATGTTCTGTCCTATTATAAGGGCTGGCCAACAATTGTTTCCGATATTATTTCGCAGACACCATCGGAAGATATTATTGCTGTACCTGCGCAGGACAGGCCTTTTTCTCCGATTTGGGGAAAAGGAAGAATGACCCTTTTAGGTGATGCAGCTCATCCTATGCTTACAACGCTGGGGCAGGGAGCGGGAATGGCTATTGAAGATGCTGCTGTTCTGGGACATATGCTGAAGCAACAATCAGATCCGGTTGCTGCTCTGCGCCAATACGAAAAAGTTCGCATTCCGAGAGCTGAACAGTTTGTTAATGCGTCAAAAACACAAAGTGATCTTGAACAGGAATATGATTTATTAGATTGTCAGGAAAGGGAGCGATCTTTACATTCTTTGCCAGAGGAAACGCTCAGAAAAGACTTCGAAAAATTCTTACACTTTCCGGTGGAAGATCTTGCTCTTTATGCCGTATAAAGTGTTATTCACGACTATTTTCTGCTAAAGAATCTTTGTCATGAAAAACTGATATGCAAGGGCTGCGTTTAAAGTAAGAATGCAGCCCTTTATACTAAATACGAAGTCTGAACTTCGTAATACAGCTAAACCCCAAGAGATTAAAACCTTAACTGATGACTTCAATATTGTTTAATTCATTATTTTTAATTGGATTTTTCCCATTAAAAAATTGAATAAGAATATTAGTCAGTACATCAGGGCGTTCTATCATTACAAGGTGATCTGATTTTTTTATTGTCGTAAATAGAGAGTTTGGGAAAATAGAGGCACAATGTTTAACATTTTCAGGAGGGGTGATGATATCGTATTCACCGGTTATGAATAAAGTGGGTTTGTTAAAATTGCTTGCTCTTTCGTATTGCCTTTGATTCAACAGGCGCTTCTGGAGATATTTATACCTTTCTGCATGATGATGCGTTGACTCCAGCAGTGTTTTTTCAAAAGCTGGTGTGTTGTTTCTCTGCCTAAGATATCGATATTAGGGTCGAGGCAAAGGATACTGGCAATAGTATTTTCTGTGAACTCTTCATAACTCCCTTCCGTCAGGAACTTTAATGCGGTATTCAGCTTGTCTTGAATATGAGGTGGTTGGGTGAGTGAAGTACCGATAAATACTGATTTATTAACGCGCTCAGGCCATTTGTAGGTAAACTCAAGGGCTGTAGCTCCTCCGTATGAAATACCGATGAGGTTTATTGTTTGTAAAGAGAGGGTATCTAAAATATATCGGGTGCAATCCGCAAGAAATTCAAAATCTTTATTTGGGGGAATATCGTCAGCAGAGCCTGTTCCCGGCAGGTCAACAAAGATTAACGGGCTGTCCTCTTTGAGGAGATGTTCCAGATGAGGTAACGAATACATATCCTGAAAACCACCCACGATAATAAGTTTTGGGACTACGTCAGTATCATAGATATCACCAATAATCCGAAAAGCATATTTTACGCCATTCCATGTAATTTCCTGTCTATCATGAGGTGGAATACGAAAACTGGAATCAATAAAAGCAGAAAGTGATTGAACATTCCTGAACCTTAGAACATCGCTCCAATCTATTTTCTTTCCTAATTTATCTTCAATGAAAATTTGTATTTCAACTAAAGAGATGGAATCCGCGCCAAGACTGAAAAAATCATCATGAATATCCATTGATTCAACAAGCAGAACTTCCCGGCATATTTCCAATACGTCATATTCAGTTTTACTTAACACCGGATGTTGTAATGATTCGGTCATACTTTCCTCCTGTTTCTTCCTCTTGTATCAGCTGTGAAAAGTTACGCTTTCACTAACGGTAATGCGCTCCGTGAGTAGGAGCGTTTGGATCAGCATAATCAAACGAGATACCTAACAATAGTTGGTATTGTTCTGATACACCAAGTATCTCCCTGACTGTATCAGCATGGAAACCAAGTACTGTTTGCAGAATTCCGGCATAACCTCTGGCAGCAAGTGATTAAAGAAACGTCTGAGCTTACATATTGATACTTTTAACTTTTGTGAAACGCATGAACTGGTATTGCCAGAATCAATTTAAAGTATTGCTGGTGGAGTTTCAGCCATTTTTTATCCAACTATAAAGAAAATCGAGGTTTTATCGGCATACGCTCCTTAATTCTTGCTATGTTAACGGCAATATCTTCCTCAGTGACTTGATAGTCGTTCCACAAATGGTGATAAGCACTGACCTCATCTGGCCAGCGATTTATCACGGAAAAACCCCGGTTTAAACATTCCTGATGTATGGCTTCATATCTTTTCTTTAAAAATAAAAGCTTATCTCTGAAAAAAATCACATGACCTTTGCCTAACATGTATTTTCCTGATGTGCTCAGGGTGACATTACCTTTCCTTTTTACTATGTCATTGGGAATTCTGGTTAATTCCCTATGCTCAGCAAGTAAGTGTTGATCACACAACTCACTTGGCAAAACAAGGTTTATTCTGGTCATAATTTTTAATGAAAACCCTCTGAATGTTATTCATTTTGATTAGATGAGGCGTCGAAGATAAAAACTCAGGCTATAAGGCAGTATCTGCTTACTATAGCAGAATCACAACACTATGGCATAATGTCTGTGACTGATAATAACAAGGCGGAATTGAGATGGGTTACAGTCTGGATTTTCGAAAAAGAGTACTGGCATACAAAGACAAACATGCGTTGACCTTCGAGCAAACCAGCGACCACTTTGAGGTCTCTATCCGCACCCTATTTCGGTGGTGCAACAAAATAGAACCCTGTATGACGCGTGATAAAGCCCCCACAAAAATCAGTGACGAGACACTGCTCGCCGATGTCAACAGTTATCCTGATGATTATCAATGGGAAAGAGCAAAACGTCTGGGTGTCTCACAATCCGCCATCCATTACGCCTTGAAACGACTCAGAATAACCGCCAAAAAAAACACTAAAACACCCTGCCGCTGACGAACACGCACGTCAGGTATTTGGCGAGCGTATCCGCCATCATGAACAGGCGGGCAAACCGATTGTTTATCTGGACGAAAGCGGCTTTGAGCAGTCCATGCCACGTACGCATGGCTATTCGTTAAAAGGGACGCGCTGTTTTGGTTTACATGACTGGCAGCACAAAGGTCGCATTAATGTCATTGGCGCCATCATTAAAAATACCTTTGTGACCTTAAGTTTGTTTGCCGGAAACATTAATGCGAATGTGTTTCATGCCTGGATGACACAAGGTTTGTTGCCGAAGATCCCAAAGGGTGCCGTGATTGTGATGGATAATGCCTCTTTCCATAAACGGTGTGATACGTTACAAGCGATAGCCGATCACGGGTGCCAGTTAGAATGGCTTCCCCCTTACAGCCCAGATTTAAATCCTATCGAAAACAAATGGGCGGAAACAAAAGCGATAAGAAGGCGAGAAAGATGCTCTCTTGATGAGCTATTTACAGAGCATGTGAGCTATGTCCAGTAATATTGATTTAGCTATATGCCACCCAGAGAGTGCTTTTAAAAGATTCCCTCATGATGAATCAAGAACGATTCTTGAAGCAGATCGCAAAAATAATTCACAAGAGGTATAGAAGGGGGCTGATCTTTGAAACTGACAAAAAATATCCACATTTCGTTTGTCAACGAAGTATCACCATATCTTTTCTCTACACTATTGCCCATGCCTTTCGGGCTTATTCATCTTAAATAAGGAAAATGTTCGTATGTATGATATTCACGTTGTTCTAAGCAATACTCCGGGGGCTCTCGCTTTGCTCGGTTCTTTACTTGGTAAACATGGTATTAGTCTGGAGGGTGGAGGGGTTTTTACAATAGGAAATGAAAGCCACGCGCATTTTTTAGTCGAAGATGGATGGATGGCTCGTCAGGTTCTTATTGATGCTGGTTTAGATGTACGAGCTGTAATTAAGCCTTTAATCAGAAAACTAAATCAGGAACGGTCGGGCGAATTGGGGGAAATCGCTGATTCCATTGCACGAGAGGGTATTAATATCATTACCCAATACAGCGATCATAATAACCGATTGATTCTTCTTACTGATAAGAATGAACTTGCCGCAAATGCCACAATTAAATGGGATATCTCTTTTGAAGGTTCTGAATGATTTTGTTCACTTTTTAGTTAAGAGTGAATGAGTCAATGGAAAACAAAGGCCATTTAATCACGTAATTAAATAAAGCGACTAAACTGTAAAATATTCAATTCATCGTGAATAATCAAAAAGTATGATAATCTCATTATGTATTTAATTGAATTAGCAGACTTTATTATTCAAAAAGTCGAAAAAGCGGGGTTTATAATGGCTGGACAGCAGCTTGAGTTTAATGAAGTGATTGAAACGCTGCCATTGCACAGTTGGTCTGAGGTCGTCCCTCATTCAGTACAGCAGAGTGCACTTGTTTCTTTGGAGCAGGGCAAGGTGCTCTATCTGCCAGAACTTAGTTTTCCTCTGACGCAAGAAGAACAAACATTGCTCAGGGAGGATGCAGTCAAAGCCGGACGCAAGAATATCAGCTATCGCCCTGATGGACATACAATAACAGGAGTGGCATTACAGGCTGACGAACAACGGGTGAGTGCGCTGATGCAACGTTATTACCAATACTGTCAGCAATTGATTGAGCATATTCTGCCAGCATATACGTCAGTGTTGCATACACCGGTCAATTCACTGCGGGTTCATCCGGTAACGGCATGGAAAGCTGGTAACTCTTGGCGTAAAGATGACAGCCGGTTACATGTAGATGCTTTTCCTTCCAGACCTATTCAGGGTCAGCGTATTCTACGAATATTCACCAATATAAATCCGTCGGGAGAACCTCGTGTCTGGCGGGTTGGTGAGACGTTCCCCCAGATTGCCGATCAGTTTCTGCCCGCGACCCGGAGTTATTCCCGGCTAAACAGCTGGCTACAACACAAATTAGGGATAACTAAAAGCCTCCGTACCCATTATGACCATCTGATGCTCGGGCTGCACGATGCGATGAAAGCTAACCAACAATATCAGCAGCAGGGTGCTCAATTGGAAGTTCAGTTTCCTGCTGGTAGTACTTGGATTTGCTATTCAGATCAAACACCTCATGCTGCGATGTCAGGGCAATTTATGTTGGAGCAGACTTATTTATTGCCAGTATCTGACATGGTTTCACCGGAAAATTCACCGTTAAAAGTGTTGGAAAGTAAACTCGGTAAAAAGCTGCTGTAAATAAATAGATTGGCCGGACAAACCGTTTTTTTGGGACGGAGTCCGGCCATATTTTTCAACTTGCATTCATTGTAAGTTATGCTCATTGATCCTCAAGGTATATTGAATACTGGTCATGAAGGAGGGGAGCGTACTGCGGAAAATGATGTCTGGATTTGATCTAAAAAATAGAATATAAATTTCTCAATACCGATTGTTAATCCGAAAATTGAAATATTCAGTTAATCAATGCTGAAAATGATTGGCGTGACCGTAGAAGTCTTGGTGTAATGGTCGCAAGTTGATTCTTATGGGATAAAATAAGACCGGAAATCCGGTCTTATTATTACTCATAATCTTATTATTCAGCTGCAGGACCGCAACCGCCAATAATTTTGGAGATAGATACTGCTGGGTGAAGCAGGTAATCGTAGCTACAATCATTCTTTTTATTTTTCACGCTGCCAGTACATGCAGTCAAAGTTGCCAATACTGCGCCTACGATTACCATTTTAACTAACTTTTCCATATGCTTAATAACACCTTGTTTTTTCTAATTCAAATTAAAAATTAAGCTAAATTAATAATTAGCCGTAATAGGCTATATTAACCTTATAATTATTTCAAGTATTATTGTAACCAGTATATGTATAATTTGGCATTTTAAAATATGTAGTTAACTTCATATTGATATGATTTTAAGAATAACTCTATTTAGTTAATAGCATGGTGTAATCGAGTAGGGTACGGATGCCAAAAATAGGATAATGCCAACATCAGATTTTCTTTTTTGCAGAAATATAGGTTTATTGGGCAATTAAAATAAGATAATAAAGCCAATATTCAGATGATATTCAGGTGATAGATAATATTATCGAAGCAACTGACCTTGACTGTTAAAGCAGAAAAATTTTACTTTACATTCACTGATTGTCTAAACTGGACATATTTTTCAGCAGGAATATGTAAGGTATGCGTGTTCGGTGTTCAGCTAGGTTACTTATTGTTAATTCGTCCAGACAGGTGTTGTTGTTTCGTTTTGTACATACAAACGATGCGTTGGCAGGTAAGTCTTACTGGGCTACACCCGGTGGCGGTGTTGAACATGATGAGTCTTTTGAACAGGCTGCTATCAGAGAACTGAAAGAAGAAACGGGCATTATTCGGGATGATGTCGGGAAATATGTTGCGCAGAGAGCTTTTGAAATGGCGCTCCCCAGTGGAGAAATAGTCCTGGCAAAAGAGCGTTTTTTTATAGTGTTATCCGATGAAGAAGAGATAAACACTAATGGATGGACTGATAACGAAAAATCAGTTATCCATCACCACCATTGGTGGGGGCTGAAAGAACTGATTCAAACACAGGAGATAATATATCCTTCAGATATTACAAAAATAATATCTTCAAATGTATTTGGTGATATCAAACTTATACACGACAGACATCTAACTTAGATCAAACCAAAGCATATGCTGACATTTAGATTGAGCCAGGATTATACATTAGCATTGAGCCTCTACAATAAAGGTTCGCATAATCTCGAACCGCCTTATGTTAAATTGCGGGCTGTCAAAATATCGCATGGCAGCCCAGCAATTTAGACATAAGGTGGATTATGCGAATCCCTGCACCGACCTTTCAGTTATCACCCCCTAACTAGTGGTGTATTCTGCAATTAATGACATCACTTTGTATTCCCACGGTAAAGCCACTTAAAAGGTTTAGCTAATACCCGGTTGTAATATTCGATATATTTTAAAATGCATGTCCGTAATATCGCTTTGCTGCTGACGGAAAGCCGCCTGAGCAAATGTCGGGAGACCAGACTGAACCAACATTCAATTTGATTTAACCAGGAAGCGTGTTTGGGGGTATAAACGAATCGGATCCGATGTGTCGGGTCTGATAGAAACTGCATGCGTGTCTCCATGGATTGAAGCGTTCCCCACTGGCCTTTCACTCCCAGTCCCTCATTAAGACCACAGGCTTCGGCAATGAAT
>NZ_NIBU01000010.1 GCF_002632485.1 Xenorhabdus innexi
CATTTGTGCAACCGCAGTCACAGTCATGTTGTACGGTGGTAGCAATTTAGCCAGTGCGGCAGATTTACGTTCAGGTGAAATACGTGTCATTTTTTTCTCTATCAGCGTTGTTAATGAGGGTGACAACTATGCTGACAGAGAGGGTTGACGACAGGAGCGCAATTCAGCAGAAATGCGGATTCAATTTGAGCGGCTGATAACGGCAACACTGTATTCAATGTTAAAACAACACTGAATTCACGCTGCTCTGCCAATTTTAGCTGTTTTGCCATTGTTGGCAGAGGCAAATTCAGGAATTGGTTAACGTGTGGCAGATAGAGTGATTCAATCAAAAGCTGCGGTGCCCAGTTATCTCCTACAGCTGATGACAAAACCAGCCGGGAAGCGCCTGAACGTGGTTCAAACCGATCTCCGTGCGCTTTATAAACCTGCCCATTGTGATGTAATTCAGCGCCAGCATAATATTGTGTCAGCCCCAGCATAAAGGTATCAGCCACTTGTTCATCACTACTCAGGAACAGATTAATCGGCTGGGTCAACCACTCTTCATCTTTACCTATATAACGAAATGTTAAGGTAATTTTAGTTGTCTGTACCTGATAAGTAATTTCACGTGACACCAATATCAAAGGCTCGATAGGGCATTCACGACACATCACAAATGGCTGCCGATGATGAGTATGAATTTCGGTTCCTGCCGGTATGGAAAAAGCAAAACTCCCCTGTGCCCCACCATCAAATTGCACAATACTGGTGGCTGGAATACCTTTTATTGGCTGCGCTCGTAGTTTTTGCAGTAACGGTTGCGTCAGCTCAGGAAAAGCATCATCGACTTTCTGGCTCAAACGCGCCATCAAAGCGGCAAAGCCTTCATTAACTCTTTCTGCATCAGGATCTCTGCCACTGAGTACATCACCAAGATGTAGCTTCTCTTCACGCGCAGTTTTTGCAAGCTGCCTTAAGTAATCAAGTTCCCACTGATAATAATATTCAAACGGATTCACCACTAACTCCTTTTTCCTTAAAGCGGCATATTACGAGTATTACCATTTCCCTTAAGTAAATTAAAAATGTAATAAAAAACACAGCCATTCATCCTGAAAGATGATTAGCTTGTTAATTTAAGATAAGGCCAATTTAATATTTCGACTTATTGGAATAATATTTTCAATATAAAACAAGGCACCCTATCATGATTTATTAAAAAAGAAACAAGCTAAATAATAAACTGTAGCGGGAATATATCAAAAGAAAAATACAGTCTGATTTTTATTGATATTTAAAAACTATCTGAAATGAGAGGCAAGTCACATAAGGTTATCTTTTTTCCTCCTCTTAATTTACTAAATATAACTTACTGGTTTCTCTAGTTTCATTGCAAAACTAATTTAGTTAAATTAATTACAAGAGAAAAATCTAAATATATAAATAATAATATTAATAGTATTAATCGCCTAATCTTCAAGAAAAACGTTATGTAGATCACATTTAAGAACTCCATGAAACCAATTACATGGACAGCAAACATCCCTCACATTCTCTCTAAATCAAATTCGCTAACCTCCAATAACAACCAAACATGGCTTAATGATCACTAATATATTTTAGTATTTTTTCCCAACTATTATTGAAGGTTAGATATGAATAAAATCACCCCTCAGTTAACAAATATATGGGATAAAAGTCATGAATCCTGGTTTGTAAAAGATAAGAAACTCCGTTTTATATATGCAAACAAAGCATTTATTGAATTAAATAACCTACCTGATAGTTTTGATATCATAGATTATACAGAGAGAGAGTTAGTCACTCCATTTAGAGACCTTATTCATTTATTTGAAGATCATGACCAGAAAGTTTTGCAATCTATGCAGCGGATATCGTCTATTGGAACTTACTTTCAACCTAACACAAAAAAATTAATACCTTACTCTTGTGAAAAATATCCACTAATGAGTGAAAGTAATAAATGTATGGGTATCATTGGCCATATTAAAGAAATAAACCACTTCTCTGTGCATAATTATCTTAAAAGAAATATTTCCACATCTATCAATCTAAATCCTCCCAGTAATGTTCTGACAGAAAAAGAATGGCTAATAATTTTTCTATTCTGCCGAGGAGTCAACAACAAATTAATATCTGAAGAGTTAAATATATCGCGTCGAACATTAGAAAGATATTTTAAAGTAATCTATGAAAAGCTATGCATTAATTCAACCATTGAATTAAAAACACTTTGTGAAAAAAACAACTATGACCAATATATTCCTTCTCAATATTTCAAATCCATCAGTCATAACATTCTGTATTAAGCTACGTTATTCCGTTGAGTATAAACTCCACAAAGGCATTCATGATTATATGAATAAATTGAGATATGATTTAGATGGATATTTACATTACAGGACTATTGGGAATAAACATGGCAACCATGAAAGAAGTAGCGCATCAGGCAGGAGTGTCTGTAGCAACTGTCAGCCGGGTTATAAATAATACAACTTATGTCGAACCCGGCACTCGTGAACGTGTAGAAAAAGCCATGCGTGAATTAAATTATCGTCGCAATTTAGCTGCACTGGCATTAGCCAAAAGATGTGGGAATATGTTGGGCTTACTAACTGGTAATTGGGCTGATCCTTTTTTCTCCCTTTTAGCTCGCGGAGTTGAAAAGGTTGCCCGCCAAAAAGAAGCCAAGTTGATGGTTTGTAGTGGAAAACATCAGGCAGAACTCGAAAAAGCAGCCTTGGATTTTTTAATTAATCAGGGGTGTGAAGCCATAGTTGCGTATGTCAGCAGAATGAGTGAAGCAGATATATTACGCTATGCTGCCCATACTCCCGGATTAGTCATTATAAACCGCTATTTTCCGGCTATCGCTAATCGCTGTATTTGGTTAGATAATATCAGTGCTTCTCAGACAGCTACCAATTACCTCATTCAAAATGGTCATAGAAAAATTGCTTATATAACAGCAGATATACCTATTGATGATAGAAGGCTCCGACTGGAAGGGTATTATAGAGCAATGGCTCATGCAGGTATTACAATAGGTAACGATTGGATTATTAGTGCCCCATTTAACGAAAAAGGTGGAGAGCAAGCAGCTGAAAAACTTTTAAATAGCAGTACAAGATTTACTGCCGCTATAACATTTAATGATGTTATGGCAGCCGGAATGATGCGGTTTTTTCATCGGAGAAAAATTAAGCTCCCCGAACAACTGTCAATTGTTGGATTTGATAATATTGTCACAGCCCAATATCTCTACCCTCCTTTAACTACTATACACAACCCAATTGAAGAAATGGCTCAACGAGCTGCCAATATGGCATTAGACCTCAGCGCCAAAAAAGAACTACCACCACAAATGAATATGTTCTCAGGAAAGCTAATCATCAGAGAGTCAGTTTCTTTGATTGAGTAGTTTTTTTCAACACTCCACCTAAAACTGGAATTTTCAGATGGATGACAAGAAAAAACTAAATCTGGTTCTCGCTATATTGCCCATTGCAGCCATGTTTCTGCTACTAATTATTGGTTATGGCCAACTGAACCTCCGAATAGAATCCTTATTACTCACATCAGCAGTAATTGCAGCATTACTGGCATATTGGCAAGGCTACCGCTGGGATGACATTATTGATGCCATAGTGGCAAAATTAGCCAAAGCAATACCAGTTATCATGATACTGATTTGCGTCGGGGGCTTAATTGGAACCTGGATGCTGAGCGGAACGATACCTTATATGATTTATTGGGGATTAAAGCTCATTAGCCCTCAGTATATCCTTATCGCCGCATTCTTTATTACCAGTGTTATTTCTGTTTGTACCGGAACATCATGGGGCTCTGCGGGAACAGTGGGCGTCGCGTTAATGGGAGTAGCCGACAGTCTCGATGTTTCATTAGCTGCTACAGCAGGGGCAGTAGTTTCAGGTGCTTATTTCGGTGATAAAATGTCACCATTATCTGACTCAACAAATTTTGCAGCAGTTGTTGCCGACACCGATCTTTACGGCCATATTAAGCATTTAATGTATACCACTATTCCGAGCTTCGTTTTAGCAACGATTGTCTATTTTATTACCGGTCATACGAGCTTGACGGATAACACAGCAACACCTGAAAAAATCACGCAAATTATTCAGTCTCTTGAAAGTCTATATCATTTCAATCTATTTCTTATTTTGCCACCAATACTCGTTGTATGGGGAGCGGTGACCAAACGTCCGATAATACCCGTTATGCTGGCTGCTTCTATATTGGCAATTATAATCGGTGTGGGGCTTCAGGGATTTACAATCAAGCAGGGACTTAATTCATTAATTGATGGTTTCAATCTCTCCATATTTTCTGAGCGAGGAGATAATTTCGCCGGGATCGTTGGCGATATTCCCCGCCTGCTTAATCGCGGTGGTATGTCTTCCATGATGGAAACCATCTTGCTGATATTTTGTGCATTCTCATTTGCTGGTGTATTAACCCTCACCGGTTCCCTGACTATCATCATTAACTGGCTTCTACAGGCAGTCCATACTACCGGACAACTCATCGCTACAACCTTAGCTACAACCATTCTGGTAACAGGTACAACCTGTGATGGAAAGCTGGCATTGCTTATTCCGGCAGAACTATTCAAAGGGGCTTATCAACGGATGGGACTGGATAATAAAAATCTGTCCCGAACAATAGAAGATGGCTGCACCGTTATTGAGCCTCTGCTCCCTTGGACTTCTGCCGGTATTTATATGGCAACAACATTAGGCGTCAGTACCCTCGATTTACTGCCTTGGGCAATCCAGTGCTATTCAGCTGTCTTTTTAGCACTCATTTATGGTTTTACTGGTTTTGGTATAGCAAAAATCATACCGGAAGATTCATCAAATAATCAGGAAGGTCAACGTGAACTTGCCTGATTTTAATCAGATTACCCAGCGCTAGCATATAGTCCAACGCCGGGATCATGGTGGGCAGCTTCGACTATTAGTGATCTGTAAAAATACGCGGAAATTAATTTAATTCATCTACTTATTATATTAACTTATAAACTTCCCTGGGGCTGGCAATAAAATAAAACTCTCAATAATTCTATTCATTTTTGGAAACGTTGGAAGCGTATAAAATACTTTACTCAATTCCATTTATAATCGGTAATATTACAATTGAAAATAATTTACTGAATATAGTTTAGTTATTAATATTTTACATTCGCATAATAAATGCAATTTCCGAGAAATGTAGATTTGAAATAATCTCATAAATAACATAATGTTGACTCAAAAATCCCTGATAGGCTTATCGCTATTAGTCACAAAAACTGATAGTAGCAGAAAACTGAGATAATTATATTAATCAGAAATAATGAAGGAATATTGATATGAGTAAGAAGTCGATTATTTCACCTCAAATAATTAACACACTAGCAGCAAGTAATGAGCCGTGGGGGATCAAGGATATCAATTCGTGTTTTATCTATGGTAATAAGGCATTGAATACGATTAAGGGATTTTCAGATTCCTTTGATTTTGAAGGGCTTTATGATCATGAACTTCCCTGGGATGGTGCTGAATTTGCAGAAGCCTATATCCATCATGATCAGAAAGTCATGAAAGAAGAAAAATCCTATGTTTCGCTTGAAACACATATTTGGGGGGAAACAAAATCATTATCGTCTTACTTCTGTGAAAAATCTCCTATTTATCATGACAATGGCGACTGTATAGGGATTATATATCACTTGTGGAAAGCTCAGGATTATTCTTTGACTCGCCTGTATCATGGTAAGCTTCCTGCCTCCATTATGTTTCAGCCTCCAACTGACTTGTTCACTCAACGAGAATGGGATGTGATTTTCCTCTCTTTGCATAAATACACCAGCAAACAGATCGGCAGGATATTAAATATCTCCTATCGCACCGTTGAAAACTATACTGCACAAATATATAAAAAGGTTGGAGTCAGCTCTGCTCAGCAATTAGAAGAATACTGCCGATTGAATAATTTCGACCTTTATGTACCAGAAAAATTCTTACAGCGCGGAAGTCGTATATTATCTTGATTATCAATCATTGATAATATTCACATATAAATTATCATCTCAGTTACTGTGAAAGTATTTTCAATTAAAACCGATATTTTTAACGCCATATAACTCTACAAATGGTGCTAAAAATATCGGTTTTATCTTCTTTTCATTTCCAAATAACTTCAATAAAAATTTCATCCAATCAGTGATCTGTATTCCAGTTTTTAAATCAAACACAGATTTAAATTGATCATTCTTTGTTCGTAACTTATTTATTGTTCAACAACAATAAAACAATAATCCAACAATTAATAAAAATAAGATCAACAATAAAACACCTCATTTATCCAGAAGAGGAAGTAAGCTATGCAGAATACTGTCAATTTTTGGCCCTTAATCGGGATTGCAGTCATCATTATTGGTTTTATTATCAAGTTTAACCCTGTTCTGGTTGTAACAATTGCAGGATTAGTCACTGGGTTAGCTGCCCATATGCCGATTCTCGATATTCTGGAAAAACTCGGCTCTGGCTTTCTTAATACAATGAACTTATCACTGACCATTCTGCTGCCTTTAGTCATCATCGGCCTGCTGGAAAGGCATGGTTTAAAAGAGCAGGCTCAACGTGCCATTGCTCATATAAAAAGTGCTACAACCGGGCGTTTACTGATTGTCTACCTGTTTATACGCGAAGTTTCTGCCGCTCTGGGTTTAATCAGTCTGGGCGGGCATCCACAAATGGTTCGCCCATTATTGGCACCGATGGCTGAAGGAGCAGCCGAAAATCAGTATGGGGACTTACCAAAACATGTTCGCTACCGCATCCGTGCTATGTCCGCCGCAACAGATAATACCGGTTTATTTTTTGGGGAAGACATTTTTGTTGCGTTTGGTGCCATTATTTTTATGCATAACTTTATGCTGAACTCCGCTGGTATCGAAACACAACCTCTGCACATTGCCCTGTGGGGAATTCCGACTGCGATTTGTGCTTTTTTAATTCACTCAGTCCGGCTATATCGGTTGGATAGCAGGCTCGCCAAAGAAATTGCTTCCCTGAGCCATAAAAAGCAGGCAGATAAGGGGGCAATATAATGTTTCAGTTACAGTATCTTTATTATTTGGCAGGCATCATTCTGCTTATTGTGGCGGTAATGTCCTGGCGCGATAAAGCCAATCCCCGCCGTTTGACTACCGGGCTATTCTGGGGGCTTTATGGCTTTATTTTTCTGCTGGGAAACTGGAGTTATCGTTTGGCAGAACGCTGGACCGGTAATGAAGCTCTTTCAATAAAAGCTGTACATATCGGAGTAGGAATTTTAGTGCTTGTGATGGCACTGCTTGCTGGTTTTGGAGGCGTGCGTTTGGGTAATTATCATCAGCCAACACCAGAGCAACGACAGAAAAGTGCAACCCGCCTCGGTAATCGGCTATTTTTACCTGCGCTGCTTATTCCCATCATCACTATGCTGGGCGTTCTTGCGTTTAACCATATTCCCGGATTAGAGCGCACAGTTTTTGGCGAAGGCAATAATACAACACTGGCCACTCTATTCTCCATCACGCTTGGGTGTCTTATCGCACTGGTAATCGCTATCTGTATCACTCGCGAGAAAATTATACAGCCTATGCAGGAAACACGTCGGTTACTGGACGCTATTGGCTGTGTATTCATCCTGCCACAAATTCTGGCAACGCTTGGGTTACTGTTTACCGCTGCGGGAGTGGGTACGGTTATCTCTTATCTGACAGAGAGTTATCTGGCTGTTGATAACCGGGTTATCGCAGTAATGGCTTATGTCTTTTGTATGGCGCTATTAACCATGATTATGGGAAATGCTTTCGCTGCATTCCCTATCGTAACTGCCGGAATTGGGATTCCTATCCTTGTACTACAACATGGCGGTAATCCGGCCGTCATGGCAGCAATCGGCATGTTTTCTGGCTATTGCGGAACACTGATGACACCGATGGCAGCAAATTTTAATCTGGTTCCTGCCGCATTATTAGAATTACCAGATCGAAACGCAGTGATTAAAGCACAGCTCCCTACGGGATGTACCTTGCTGATTGCCAATGTTTTTTTACTCTATTTTCTGATGTTCTGACGAAACAATGAATGGAAACAGCGATGAAAACAATTTTAGTCACTGCTTTTGAGCCTTTCGGGGGTGATGCCATCAATCCTTCATGGGAGGCTATAAAGCCGCTACAAAACAGCCGAATTGCTGATGCACATATTAAAGTTCATCAACTCCCCTGCATCTTCGATACATCACTGACGCAGCTTTACACTCTTATTGATGATTACCAGCCGGAGCTGGTGATTTCCGTTGGATTAGCCGGTGGCAGGCAGGATATTACCGTAGAGCGGGTCGCCATCAATATCAACGATGCAAGAATTGCTGATAATGCGGGTAAACAGCCGATCGATACACCCGTTATCGCCGAGGGTCCTGCCGCATATTTTTCCAGCTTGCCCATCAAAGCGATGGTCAACGCACTGAATATAGCTGGCATTCCTGCGGCAGTTTCCCAAACAGCCGGTACTTTTGTCTGTAACCATGTGATGTATGGCCTGTTACATTATCTTGCACAAAAATATCCTGCTGCTCGCGGAGGATTTATTCATGTTCCTTATTTACCAGAACAGGCTGTAGAGCATGAGAATATGCCGAGTATGTCGCTGGAAAGCATGACTATTGCGCTAAGAACAGCGATTGAAGTGGCTTGGAATAATAAATCAGATATTGTTGTGACAGGTGGAGCGACACATTAAGTCTATCGACCTATACACAATGGATTTCAAGTTGCAGTTTTGTGAGCCGCAACTTGAAATCCATAGAATCTATTGAGTAGATTGAACCGTTTCGAACAATCGATAAATTGATCTTTCATTCCTGATGCGGAACGAATGGCTTTTTCGGTATTAAAGGCGAAAACACAAACATTAACCCAACCAAGACAAGAATAATAATGAATCCTTTTTCATCAAATAGATCCATTGCAACCCCAGTCATTAAAGGCCCTGTAAGACTACCTATCCCCCAAATTATGCCAAATAGGGAATTGATGGTAATTAGTGTCTGCCCCGAATATTTTCTCCCGGCTCTCACCAGTGATAAGGTATAAATTCCACCACCAAATGCCCCCATAATGATGACATCAATCCATAAAAAGACAGAATTTACAGTAAAGGGAAGTGCCAGTAAGGAGAGGATGAAAACTACACCACAAATGAGGTGCATCCTCTGGTGATTAGTTTTATCTGCCAGCCATCCTATAGGAATCTGGAAAATTGCATCGCCTAAAAAAATCACCGTTATCAGGGTAATGGTAATTTTTTCAGGTAGCCCTAATGACAAACCATATAACGGAAACATGGATAATGTCGTTGCATCAAAAAAAGAAAAACAAAAAACACCAATCATAAGGCAAGGAACAGACATAACTATAGGCCAGACAGAGTATCTTATTTTTTCACCTTGTTCGGTCTGTTTTGATAGCGATACAGAAGGATTAATGAATATAAGTACAACACAAAGAAGAGAAAGCAAGCCCAATAAAATTGAAGGAACCAACGAGACAATACCAACGATAGAAATCAATAATGGCCCCAGTAATTGGCACCCTGTAAATACTGAAGCGTATAACCCCAGTAGGGTTCCTTTATGTTTATCATGGGTATTATCGCTAATCCAGGATTCCCCAATAACGACAATGACACCACAAGCAAACCCCATTAAGAATCGAGGAATAATAAGAAAATACACTTGGTTTAAGTAAGCAGAAAAAAAAGTAGAAACGGCCAGTAATAATAAAATAAAACTCAATAAATTATTTAAATTAAATGAACGTGTAAGTATTGGTGTTAACATGGCGGAAATAAGCATTCCTACTGCCGGAAGAGCAGATACTATTCCCATAATAATTGTAGTGTGGTTTTGCCCTGCCAGCTTTAAACTGACCATTGGTAATGTATATCCCATCGCTAATCCTACGAGAGACGCACTCAATATAATGGACATCATATATGATTTATTAAAACTGGCAGTCATTTTTATTTTTTACCCGTTGTGTGGTTCAACCAAATATTGATATATATCCCTTTGGGGCAGTGTACTTCCGTTAATCCTGACACCATCGTACCAGAGGCATGATGCCGCCGGGCCTTGCCCACCATATGGAAGATAACCATGCTCTTCCAAATGTAGATCTGTATCATGGAGAATACTATCCGGCAAGTGTAACTTCTTATTTAACTGATAGCTAATGTAATCGCTTGTACCAAACAAAGAAATATACATAGCATTAGCAGAATAGCTTGGATGAGTAAAATAGTCTGCCAGTTCTTGATCTGAATAATACTTTTGCAAAAAGAACACGGGTGCAAAAAACTCTTTATAATTACCACCTAAAGAAACTGGTTTTTCAAACACGGTCGGCTTTATCATGCCATCTATAGGATTTATTTCTCCACCATAGGTACAATAACTGCGGTTTATTTTAAATAAATCTGCAATTTTTATACTGTGGTCAATATCACTATTAGGGCCTACTATATTATCATAGTCAGAGTAGCTACCTACTTTACCTTCAATTTCTTTTAAGCTAGAAATTAATTTATCTCTGAATGAATCATATACATCATTGTGAACCAATATTGAGTTCGGCCCAGCGCAATCCTGCCCCTGATTGTAAAGTACAACCCGTTTAGCACTTTCGATAGCTAAATCGATACTCGCATCTTTTGATACAACAAGAGGATTATGTCCAGCACCATTCAAAATAAATAAGGTATTTTTTCTAAAGTGTTTTCTAACCTTAACGGCATTTTCCGGGGTTCCTGTAAAAATAACAGCATCAGTTATTTTTACTCTTTGGCTTAAAAATAATTCTTTATCTTCATAGGAAATTGATAATGACTCAGATATTTTTGATAGTTCAATGACATTCTCAAATTTTTTATAATGAGTATGCATCGCGGTAGGTGGACGAATACAAACATTTTCAGCCATAAGAGACGGAATAAAACCAAAACAGACAGAAGCGTAAATAGGCTGATTCAATGGAAGAAAAGATGTAATTCCGTAGATTTTTTGTTGGAAATATTGTTCATTTTTTCCAATATTCTCCAGGAGATCTACCGAACGTAAAATTTCATCTTCCGTGACAATTTTACACTGATATCCAGAGAGTGCATCAATTAATCCACTACTCCGTTTTTTCAATTCACAGGATAGTTCACTACATTTTTGTTTCACTTGATTAAAATCAATCTTACCAAATAACTTAGTCATATGTAGCCCTTGATTTATATCTATCTCTTTTACAATAGAGAATTCCTTTTTAACATTCTCACTTTCTTGTGGTTTATTGATTTCTTTCTGCTTATGTGGATTATTAAAAAAATTAATAATATCTTTACTGTCATTTAACTCCAGCCATGTTTCAATTCTGGGTCCACATTTATCACCAAATAATCCTCTATATAGCAGATTCCATACTTTGGCAGTCTCTCTTTCTGGAAAATGATCTTTAAAGGTATTAAGTATAAAGTTAAACACTTCCTCTTTATAAAAACACTTTCCTTTTTCCATAAAACTTGCAACAGCAGAAAAGTACTGCTCTTCTTCAACTGACACTAAACCTAAATTATTATTTTTATTGGTTTTAAAATAATAATTATAACTTATTTTCAATTCTTCCTCTGATATCACTTCTCCATCTCTTCGGTATAGATCAAGAAATTTCATTGCTGATGTCAGACTGGCAGGTTTTGCAGCTTTTAGTATTCTGGAAATTTTTAAAAAAGAGAGACGTTTTTTATTATTTTTCGAAATATTAACTTGATCATTTAATCTAGGTGATTGCTCTATATAAAATTTACTTGCCTTTTTAGGGTCTTTTGACAAATAAATCTGGATAGCATCTTGTGTAAGAAGGTTTTTAGCATCATTCAAAGAAAATCCATTGCCTTTTGACTTAGATATCTTTTTACCAGAAGAGTCAAGAAAAAGCCCATATCGGTAAAGACGTGGAGCAGGCTGATTTAACGCTCTGAAAATCTGATTAACAACTTTAGCTGAATCAGTCAGGTCTTCCCCATGCATCTCAAAATGAATATTCCTGTGTAGCAGACGCATACTCCAGTCTGCTTTCCATTGAAGCTTAGATTTACCGTTTAATACTGAAATTTTTTTCTCTTGGTCAAATATTTCACCACAATAAAGTTCTTTAAGTTCTACACCATATTCATATCCTGGTTTGTTCACTATCTCATCTGAGGGGATATAATAGCTTATCTCCCCTTTATTCGGATCTACATCGGTAATAACGATATGTTCAAGCACTTTTCCGGTAATTTCAGAGATAGGCATTATAATGTTATATGTTCTTTGCCTTAAAAAACCGGTAGAATCCTTGCATATTTGATTTATAGTGGAAAAATTTTTTAAGAACAACTTAATTGATTCGTTATAGTCGCCTTTTTCATAAGCCAGAGAATTTTTGATTATGTTACACTCTATGCCATATTCTTCCGTAAGTTCAAGTAATCGCATCTCTGCCATTTCTGAAAATGAAGAATAAACCCCGAATGGATCTGGCACTTTGTTTATAGGCATCCCTAAATAATCTATTAACCTTTCTGGGTTTGGTATATTAGATGGTATTTTTCTAAAAGGATCTAAATCGTCTGAAATAAGATAAAAATTAACATTTCTACCAAGCTTACTTAGCTCTTTTTTAACTAAGTTAGTACGAATTATTTCACAAAGCGTACCTATATGGGGAATGCCTGTTGGCCCAAACCCAGCACCAATGTTAATTTCTCTTCCATAGATAATGTCATTATTTATTTCTGATGCTTCTGTAACATGCCACTTCATAAATAACCGACTCCTAGATGAATGAATATATTTTAAAATTGATATAAGTAATATTTTCAAATATTAAAATCAATCGTCAAAACCATAACCAAAGGAAAAAAGAATAATAAATTAGTTGCTGTGGTTTTGGTTTAACCAAAAAAATCATATATACATCTCTATTAAAGTCAATGAACGTCTATTTTCTCTTATTATCATTATTTATGATGCTGATTTTATTTTTTGCAAACTTATTTTTTACTACTTTCTTCATATAAAAAGCAGGCTTTCAAAATAGAAAACCATCAAACAAAAAATAACAGATTATATATGAGAAATAAAAAATCAACTTGATAAAAGATGAGTATAGAAATAAATAAGCCACTGTATACAGTGGCTTATTTATCAACAATACAAATTAAGATAAGATATTCAAAAAGGTAACAATTGATAAAAGTTCAGCGACCAGATAACAATGACCGCAAAAATTGCCGCGATAATGTCATCCAGCATAATACCAATCCCACCTTTGACATAACTATCAAACCAGCGGATCGGCCATGGTTTCCACATATCAAAAATACGGAATACCACAAAAGCGGTTAAAACCCATTGCCAGTTGAGAACAGGTATTGCCATTAAAGTAATCCACATACCGATAAATTCATCCCAGACCACAGCGCCGGGATCTTCTACCTGCATAGCATCGGCAGCTTTCTGGCAAATCACACAACCGATTATTGTGCCTAGCAGAATAGCCAGCCAAATTCCCCATTGCGGTAACTGTACCAGCAGTAACCAGAATGGAATAGCCGCCACAGAGCCCATTGTGCCCGGCATTATCGGTGATAATCCGCTACCGAACCCAGTAGCCAACAAATGCCACGGATTGCTCATCCTCAGGCGGCGTTTTGCATCATCCATGCGTCCCCTCCGTCTGATCATCCTCTGCATGTTCTGATGTATAGTGAGCTTCCTGCGGTTTTTTCTCCGTACTGAAATGATCAAACCCTTTCAGATCCAGCTCAATTTCTTCATCATTATTAAAGTAGCGGATGCCTTCTGATTCTGGTCTGATTTGGCCGATACAACAGAAACTGGCGCCTGTGTGTGCCAATGCCATATTTAATGCACCACGATTAAGCTCCGGCACAGTAAAGCACAGCTCATAATCTTCACCACCGCTCAATGCCCAGCTTAATGCCTGTTCTGCCGTTGCATATTTCTGCACTGCTTCAGAATAAGGCAGAGCATCAAGATTAATGCGTGCACCACATTGGCTGGCAGTCAGAATATGGTTCAAATCAGAAATCAGCCCATCGGATAGATCAATTGCAGATGAAGCTAAGTCACGCAGTGCCTGCCCCTGCAAGACCCGAGGCTGTGGACGAAGATGGCGTTTAACCAGCCAGTTGCGGATCGATGTTTCTTCTATTTTCAGACGATCCTGCAACAAAGCCAGCCCTGCCGCGCTATCGCCCAAAGTTCCTGTTACATAGATCCAGTCACCATTTTTAGCACCGGTACGACGTAGTGCTCTGCCAGCCGGAACCAGACCATGTACCGTCAAGGTCAGACTCATCGGACCTTTGGTGGTGTCTCCGCCAATTAACTGCATTCCGTAATAGTTCAGTTGTTCAAACAGACTGTCACTGAACCGCTTGAGCCAATCCTCATGGACAGAAGGCAGGGTCAGAGCTAATGATGCCCAGGCTGGGTCTGCTCCGACAGCAGCCAAATCACTAATGTTGACAGCCAGTGCTTTATAAGCCAAATCTTCCGGAGCAATATCAGGAAGAAAATGAACACCAGAAACTAATGTATCTGTTGTCACTGCCAGTTCTTGTTTTTCTGCAACGGTCATCAGTGCACAATCATCGCCAATCCCCAGATTCACATCACGTCTGCGGATAACATGGCGATTGAAATAACGTGCAATGAGGTCAAATTCACCACATGCCATAATAGAATTCCAAAAAATGACTGACGATGAGAACATGAGGCCGGAAAACCGGCCTCATGTGTAAAATCATCGCGTTATAATAGGGGCTATTGGCGGGCAATCACTTTTTTTTGCGTGCTACCGGGCCAGCTTTGTCCAATACCCCGTTCACGAATTTATGGCTGTCTTCAGCACCGAACGTTTTCGCCAGTTCAATACCTTCATTGATAGCCACTTTGTAGGGGACATCATCACGAAAGCTTAGTTCAAACATCGCAACGCGCAAGATAGCTTTTTCCACCTGACCCAACTCTTCGAGCTGGCGGGAAAGATAAGGAGCCATCAAGGCATCCAATTTTGTCGCATTGACCGCTACCCCGGACAGCAATTCACGGAAATAGGTGACATCAACACCGTTTACGTCCTGCTCTGACAGAAACTGCAATTCAACATCTGCGATGCTGTTTTTGGATAATTGCCATGAATAAATTGCCTGAACAGCACACTCACGAGCACGACGACGAGCAGCAGGTTTCACAAAATTCCCCTTAATTAAAACTAAAACTTAAGCCTTAATGGCTTTAATTACATTAATCATTTCCAATGCGGTTAAGGCAGCTTCAGCGCCTTTATTACCCGCTTTAGTACCAGCGCGTTCAATCGCCTGTTCAATATTTTCAGTTGTCAGAACACCAAATGTGACAGGAATATTGCTCGACATTGCTACGCTGGACAGGCCAGAACTACACTCGCCAGCAACATATTCAAAGTGGGCTGTACCGCCACGGATAACAGTACCCAAAGCGATAACCGCATCATATTTTTCGGACTCAGCCAGCGCCTTAACTGTCAATGGCAATTCATAAGCCCCCGGAACCCATACTACGGTGATATTGTCCGAAGAAACCTGACCGATGCGTTCCAGCGCATCCAAGGCCCCTTCCAACAGGCTGTCATTAATGAAGTTGTTAAAGCGGGCAATCGCAATAGCGATGCGGGCTTCAGGAGCTGCAACAACACCTTTGATTACGTTCATAGCCTTCCTTATATCTTATTCATATCCGCAGGGGCGCGGATCTTATCACATTCTTTTTCTCTGCGTCTTGATTTATGTTCAAACTTAAATCAGAGCGGTTTGAAACGCAGACGGATATCAGGACCAATCTGTTTTACATCTATCAGAGTGAATTCAGGTGCATCTGATAATTTTTGCAGTTCAGGGATGGCAAATAACCCGCGAGCACCATTTCCTAATACTTTCGGCGCGATATAGAGAATAAGCTCATCTACCAGCCCCAGAGATAATAACGCTCCCGCCAGCGTTGGCCCGCATTCAGCCCAGACTGAATTTATCTGGCGTTTACCAAGCTGCATCATTAGCAGAACTAAATCAACACCTGTACCGTGTGCCGGAAGTAATATTTTTTCTATATGATCCGGCCACTGTTGTTCATTTTTATCAGAGCAATTTACGCCATCAGAAGATTCTAAGTCAGTATGTGCTAACCAACATTGACCGGCTTGTTGAACGACCTGATGCTGTGGCGTTACCCGTTGTTTACTGTCAACAATCACACGAACAGGCTGACGTAAAGATTCCTGCGGATAAACGGCCTGTGTTTCTGCATCCAGCTCATTCCAACGGACTGTCAGTGACGGGTCATCCGCCAGTACCGTCGCACTGGAACTCAGGATGGCGCTACATTGTGCCCGCAGTTTCTGTACATCCTGCCGCGCTATTGGGGAAGTGATCCATTTACTTTCACCTGATGCCAGCGCGGTACGACCGTCCAGTGATGCCCCCAGTTTCAGTTGCAGATAAGGGAACCCGGTGCGCATGCGTTTGAGAAACCCTTTATTCAGCATTTCTGCCTGTTCCATCATTAAACCATGCTCAACCAAAATACCTGCCTGCTGTAATTTATATAAACCGCGTCCGGCAACTTGTGGATTCGGGTCCTGCATTGCCACTACAACGCGGCTGATACCTGCTTCAATCAGGGCATCAGAACAAGGTGGGGTTTTACCGTGGTGACTGCATGGCTCAAGAGTAACATAAGCGGTTGCTCCCTTTGCTTTTTCACCGGCCATACGAAGCGCATGAACTTCGGCATGAGGCTCTCCCGCCCGTAAATGAAAACCTTCTCCGACTATCTGGTCATCCTTTACAATCACACAACCCACATTCGGATTCGGCGATGTGGTAAAACGCCCCTGATATGCCAGTTCCAGCGCACGGGACATATATGTTTCATCAAGAGTCATATAACAGCCTCTAGTCTTGTAGTCTGGCGATCTCTTCGCCAAATTCCCGGATATCTTCAAAACTACGGTAGACAGATGCAAAACGGATATAAGCCACTTTATCGAGCTTTTTCAGTGCATCCATCACAAAATTTCCAATCATTTTAGACGGGATTTCACGCTCTCCCGTCGCCCTAACCTGAGATTTAATGTGGCTAATTGCTGTTTCCACATCATCGGAGCTGACAGGCCGCTTTTCCAGTGCCTTCTGCATACCACGACGCAATTTTTCTTCGTCGAAAGGCTCTCGAATATCATCACTTTTAATCACTCTGGGCATAACCAGTTCTGCAATTTCAAATGTGGTGAATCGTTCATGACATTCGAGACACTGACGGCGGCGGCGCACTTGTGAGCCATCCCCTACCAGACGGGAATCAATAACTTTAGTATCAACGGCTGCGCAAAATGGGCAATGCATATTGTTTCCTGACAGTTAACCGAACAGGAAGACAGTTTACCCTGAAGTGATAATGAAAAACACCCTGTAAGTGAGCACTTACAGGGTGTTTAGATAAGACTGTTTATGTCATTAAAAGCAATGTAATTACATACAGAAAATTAATTAGGGAAGAATAGATGGCTGGTCTGCCCCTTCTTTCTCCACTTTCTGCACAATCATATGCTCACGCTTCATACCCAGTTTCAATGCCAGTGCAGAAGCAACATAAATGGAAGATGCCGTACCGATGGAAACCCCGATTAACATCGCCAGTGAGAAGCCTTTCAGCATTTCGCCACCGAAAATATAAAGCATCACCACCACCAACAGTGTTGTTGCAGAAGTCATGATCGTACGACTCAGGGTTTGAGTCAGAGAAACATTCGTAATTTCATACGATGTACCACGACGTATTTTACGGAAGTTCTCACGGATACGATCCGAAACCACAATACTGTCATTCAGTGAATAACCGATAACAGACATCAACGATGCAACGATGGTCAGGTCAATTTCAATATGGAACAACGACAGTATGCCTAACGTAATGATAACGTCATGAGCCAGTGCGATAACCGCACCCAGCGCCAGACGCCACTCAAAACGGAACCCGACATAAATCAGGATACAGATCAGCGCCACCAGCAACGCCATTGCGCCAGTCTGTGCTAATTCGCTTCCCACACTCGGACCAACAAATTCAACCCGCTTAACAACTGCGTCTTTATCAATATCCGCGTTAATAACCGAGATGATTTTATGACCCAACTCCTGACCTGCGTTACCTGTCACTGGTGGCATCCGAACCATGACATCACGGCTGCTGCCAAAGTTTTGCAGAAGCGGATCGGCAAAACCATTTTTCGCCAGACTTTCACGCATTTTGTCCAGATCGGCGGGCTTACTCAGATTGATTTCAATTACCGTACCACCGGTAAAATCAAGCCCCCAGTTAAACCCGCGGGTTGCCATCGTAACGACGGACGCGACCAACAGCAGCAACGAAATAGTAAAGGCAACGTTGTCCCAGCGCATAAAGTCAATGACTTTACGCCCATAGTTTAATTGTTCAACAGTATAATCCTGTGCCACAACGTGCTCCTTAAATTGACAACTTATTGATGCGCTTACCACCATACAGCAGATTCACGATTGCACGTGTTCCTACAATGGCAGTGAACATTGACGTCGCGACACCGATACTGGTTGTGATTGCAAAGCCCTTGATGGAGCCGGTTCCTACAGCATACAAGATCACAGCGGTAATCAGTGTTGTCAGGTTTGCGTCAATAATACTGGAAAACGCCCCCTTATAACCCTCATGTATCGCCTGCTGTACGGAACGCCCGTTGCGCAGCTCTTCTTTAATTCGCTCGTTTATCAAAACGTTCGCATCGACGGCAACGGCCAGAGTCAGTACGATACCCGCAATACCCGGCATCGTTAATGTCGCTCCCGGCAACAGAGACATAATACCGACAACCAGTACCAAGTTTGCCAACAGTGCGCTACTCGCAATCAGGCCGAATTTACGATAGTAAACCACCATAAACAGTACAGAGGAAATTAACCCCCACAGGCAGGCTTCAAGCCCCTGCTCGATGTTCTGTAAACCCAGAGTTGGCCCGATTGTACGCTCTTCAACAATCTGAATTGGTGCAATCAGAGCACCTGCACGTAACAGCAATGAGAGCTGACGGGCTTCATTCGGGTTACTGATCCCTGTAATACGGAAGTTATTACCCAAACGGGACTGAATGGTCGCAACGTTGATAACTTCTTCCTGCTTAGCCAGAATCGCACGGCCGTTAGCATCTTTCTTACCGCTGTCTTTATACTCCACAAACAGTGTAGCCATAGGCTTCTGTAAGTTATCTTTGGTGAAGTTAGACATCGCGTTACCACCAGCACTATCCAGTGAGATATTGACCTGCGGATAGCCGTTCTCGTCAGTGCTTGATGTGGAGTCAGTAATATGGTCGCCAGTCAGGATCACGCGCTTATACAGCACAACCGGATTACCATCACGGGTATATTTCAGTTCGGAATCACCCGGAATACGACCCGAGACAATGGCACTCTGGTCAACGTTGGTATTCACCAGACGGAATTCCAGTGTTGCAGTTGCACCAAGGATTTCTTTCGCACGAGCGGTGTCCTGAATACCCGGCAGTTCGACAACAATACGATCCGAACCCTGACGTTGTACCAGAGGCTCAGCAACACCTAACTGGTTAACACGGTTACGCAGGATTGTGATGTTCTGCTGAACAGCATAAGAACGTGCTTCACGCAGGCGCTCATCACTCATAACCGCTTTCAGCGTACTGTTACTGCCTGTAGAGAATACAAGGTCACGGTGACGGGGTTCGAGATAGTCTTCGGCTTTAGAACGGGCATCATTATCACGGAAACGAATTTCTACACCGTAATTTTCTGCCTTGCGGATAGTGGTATAAGCAATACCCTGTTCACGCAGTTCAGAACGCAGGCTATCGATATTCTGTTCCTGAAGTTTGCTCAGAGCGGTGTCCATATCAACTTCCATCAGGAAGTGAACCCCACCACGCAAATCCAGCCCCAGCTTCATCGGCTCTGCACCGACTTTACTTAACCAGACAGGTGTCGCAGGCGCGAGGTTTAAGGCCACGACATATTGTTCGCCCAAAGCAGAAACCAGCGCTTCACGGGCACGGAGCTGAACATCAGTACTATTAAAACGAGCAAGAATTGCGCCATTTTCCAGCGCAATAGACTTGCTCTGAATATGGTCTTTATCTAAAACATTACGGACTTGGTCCAGCGTTTTTTCACTGGCGGCGATACCTCGCACGCCAGTGATTTGTACAGCCGGATCCTCACCATATAGGTTGGGAAGTGCATAAAGCAGACCGATGAGGATCGCAGCGATCAGCATCAGATACTTCCACAAAGGATAACGGTTCAACACGGCAGTTCCCTTCGGGAAAATCGGAAAATTAAATAGCTTTCATCGTACCTTTAGGCAAAATGGCAGCGACGAAATCACGTTTGACAGTTATTTCTGTGGTGTCATTCAGGGCAACCACAACGTAACCCGTTTCAGACACTTTAGAGACACGACCAACTAAACCACCAGAAGTCAGCACTTCATCTCCTTTGGAGATGGAATCCATCAGTTTTTTATGTTCTTTGGTGCGTTTTTGTTGTGGACGCAGGATCATGAAATAGAAAATCAAACCGAAGACAACCAGCATGATAATCAGAGAATATGGGTTTCCCTGAGATTGCGCTGGTGCGCCAGCAGCTGCCGCAGCTTCAGAAATAAAAAAACTCATCAAATATCCCTCATTGTTATCGAAAACACTTATTTTGCGAAAAAACAGTTTACAGACAAACAGCTTACAAAAAATGGTTATCGAAAAAATTGTTATCGAAAATCGACAGTGGCTCGATCAAAAACCAACCCAATATGCTACACACATTGAGGCTGGTTAGTCACGCCAAATTATACATTTAACGGTGGAACGGGTTTACCGATCTGCTGATAGAACTCTTCAACAAACTGTTCCAGCCTGTCTTCTTCAATGGCTTTGCGAATTCCGGCCATCAGGCGTTGATAATACCTTAAATTATGTATCGTATTCAGCCTTGCACCGAGAATTTCGTTACAGCGATCAAGGTGATGCAGATATGCGCGGCTATAATTCCGGCAAGTATAGCAGTCACAATGTTCATCTAATGGCGATGTATCTTCTTTATGTTTCGCATTGCGGATCTTGATCACACCTTCAGTTACAAAAAGATGGCCATTTCTGGCATTACGGGTCGGCATTACGCAGTCAAACATATCAACACCGCGACGAACACCTTCGACCAAATCCTCCGGCTTACCCACTCCCATTAAATAGCGTGGCTTATCCTGCGGAATTTGCGGGCAAACATGTTCCAAAATGCGATGCATGTCTTCTTTTGGTTCACCTACAGCCAGACCACCCACTGCATAACCGTCAAAACCGATTTCCACCAGCCCTTTGACAGAGACATCACGCAGATCTTCGTAAACACTCCCCTGAATGATACCAAACAGCGCATTTTTATTACCCAGCTCATCAAAACGCTGACGGCTGCGTGCTGCCCATCGCAGTGACATCTCCATAGAGCGTTTGGCATAATCCCAATCCGCAGGATATGGCGTGCATTCATCAAAAATCATGACAATATCGGAACCCAGATCATGCTGGATTTCCATTGATTTTTCCGGGCTGAGGAAAACTGGCGTTCCGTTGATAGGGTTGCGGAAATGAACACCTTCTTCCTTGATTTTACGCATTGCACCAAGGCTGAAGACCTGAAAACCGCCTGAGTCAGTCAGGATTGGCCCATGCCATTGCATAAAATCATGCAGATCACCATGCAGTTTCATGATTTCCTGACCCGGACGCAGCCAGAGATGGAAAGTATTTCCCAACAGGATTTGTGCACCTGTATCTTTAACTTCTTCCGGTGTCATTCCTTTGACTGTGCCGTAAGTTCCTACAGGCATAAAAGCCGGAGTTTCCACGATACCACGATCAAAAATCAGACGACCACGGCGGGCATGCCCATCCGTCTTTTGTAACTCAAATTTCACTTAACCTCCAGACATCAGAAAAACAGTCTGATGTGATGTTTAAAAATCGTTCAAACCAGCGGAGCTGGAATTACGCTATTTTTTCTTCGGCTACCATCTCTTTTGCTGCCATGGAGTTGCGGTTAATAAACATCGCATCACCATAACTAAAGAAGCGATACTTTTCGGTTACTGCTTCTTTATAAGCCCTCATGGTATTTTTATAACCCGCAAATGCAGAAACCAGCATGATTAATGTTGATTCCGGCAGGTGGAAATTGGTAATCAGGGTGTCAACAACCTGATATTCAAATCCCGGATAGATAAAAATTTGGGTATCATCAAAAAACGGAGCAATAAGCCCATTCTGACAAGCCCGGGCTGCACTCTCCAGTGAGCGGACTGATGTTGTTCCCACAGCCACAACTTTATTGCCACGGGCTTTACAGGCCAGTACCGCATCAACAACATCCTGCGGTACTTCTGCATATTCAGCGTGCATCACATGGTCTTCGATAGTCTCTACACGCACTGGCTGAAAAGTTCCCGCTCCGACATGCAGAGTAACAAAAGCCATTTCAACACCTTTTTCACGTAAGGCAGCTAAAAGTGGCTCATCAAAGTGCAACCCGGCAGTTGGTGCAGCAACAGCGCCCGGACGCTCATTGTATACCGTCTGATATAGTTCCTTATCTGACTCTTCATCAGGACGGGCAATATAAGGAGGCAATGGCATATGACCTATTTCATTCAGAACGGTCAATACATCACGTTCATCATCAAAGCGAATTTCAAATAAAGCCTCGTGGCGTGCCAGCATGGTCGCCTTAACGACTTTAATATCGCCGGATGCTTTATCCTCACCAAGAAGTAGTTCTGCGCCTTCTTTTGGGGCTTTAGATGCTCGAACGTGAGCGAGTACTCGCTTATCGTCCAGCATTCTTTCGACTAAAACTTCTAATTTGCCACCTGTCGCCTTACGACCAAACAGGCGGGCAGGAATAACCCGGGTGTTATTGAAAACCAGCAGATCACCTGCTTCCAGTTTATTCAGCACATCAGTAAAAATACCATGAGTCAGCTCTCCCGTTTCCCCATCAAGAGAGAGCAAGCGGCAGCCACTGCGTTGTGGTTGGGGATAGTGAGCTATTAACTCTTCTGGCAGTTCAAATGTAAAATCAGCGACACGCATTTTATCTGTATCATTCAAAAAAACAGGCGGACTAGTCTAGTGCTGCACAAGCAAGGGTGCAAGAAAGAAGCATATTAGTTTAACTATTTGCGTTATACTCTCACCATGAATTTTCTCGCACACCTCCATTTAGCTACATTATCTGAAAGCTCTCTGCTGGGTAATTTAATGGCGGATTTTGTCCGTGGCACCCCAGAAGGTCGGTTCGCTCCTGATATTGTCTCAGGCATTCGTCTTCATCGCAGAATAGACAGCCTGACAGACAGCCACCCGCTGGTCATTGAAGCCCGGACTCTGTTTCGTAGCGAATATCGGCGCGTAGCCCCTATCACTCTTGATATCATCTGGGATCACTTTCTTTCCCGGCACTGGAGCAAGCTCGAAAAAAATTATTCCTTGCCTGAATTTGTTCAACTGGCGCGCAGCCAGATAGAACCTCATCTCAGTTTTACGCCAGAAAAATTTCAGGAACTGAATCAGTACCTTTGGTCACAAAATCTGCTTATCCGTTACGCTGACCTGACATGTATTGCCAATGTGCTACAGAGTATGTCCCGCAGACGCCCCAAATTATCGGCACTGGCAGGGTCATATCAAGATATCGAAGAGCATTATTCTGATTTTGAAGTATTATTCTGGCAGTTTTACCCTCAGATGATGGATCTTGTGACGCGCTACAGCCTGCCCGAACAGGAAATTTCGCCAGAACCTTGCACTTTTCCCAAATAGCTTTATCTTATGGTAGGCTAAAAGGAATTAAAAATAGATTATTGATAGGTAAAACCTATTATATCAATTGGTAATTTATCCTTTATTGCTATAACTTAATTCCTTATGCTGTAATCCGTTTCCACAAACACCTACAGAATTTTTAGGAGTCAATTATGGTTTTAGTAACCCGCCAAGCCCCTGACTTTACCGCTGCTGCGGTTCTCGGTAACGGCGAAATCGTTAATAACTTCAACCTGAAAAAACACCTGAATGGTCGTCCAGCCGTGATTTTCTTCTGGCCAATGGACTTCACTTTCGTTTGTCCTTCTGAGCTGATTGCTTTCGATCATCGTTATGAAGAATTCCAAAAACGTGGTTTTGAAGTTGTTGGCATTTCCTTCGACTCTGAGTTCGTTCACAACGCATGGCGCAAAACTCCAATCAGCGAAGGTGGCATCGGCGAAGTTAAATACCCAATGGTTGCTGACATCAAACGTGACATCATGAAAGCATACGGCATCGAGCACCCAGAAGCGGGTGTTGCTCTGCGCGGTTCTTTCCTGATCGATAAAAACGGTGTTGTCCGTCATCAGGTTGTTAACGATCTGCCACTGGGTCGTAATATTGACGAAATGCTGCGTATGGTTGATGCGCTGCAATTCCACGAAGAACACGGCGAAGTCTGCCCTGCACAGTGGGCAAAAGGCCAGGAAGGTATGGGCGCTTCCCCTGAAGGCGTAGCAAAATACCTGACTAAAAATGCTGACAAACTGTAATCTTCGTCAGTACTCAATCCGTTAATAGCACCACATTATTAATGGATTCCATAAGCCAGCCGCATTGCCGGCTGGTTTTTGTTTTTTCTATAATTGAAAATTATTTATTAAATATTCCGAATTATTGACTGGTACACGGAAAATCATCTTTCAAAAATCCTGAGCTTCCGATAATGTTATGTCACAAATAATTAACATAACCTTATAACCTTTCGGGTCTTACCTTAGCCCAAAAGTCAGGAGTGAAATATGTCCAAAACATGGAAAATTCCGTTCATCGTCGCCTCACTATTCGTTTCATCCTCTCTTTACGCAGCTACCGAACTTGCAGTTGAAGCCAAGCAAGGCATGGTAGTCAGTGCACAACATCTGGCATCACAGGCTGGTATTGATATTCTCAAAATGGGGGGTAATGCTATTGATGCCGCTGTTGCTGTAGGCTATGCAGAAGCGGTTGTTAACCCCTGCTGCGGTAATATCGGCGGCGGTGGTTTTATGACCATACATCTGGCAGATGGTACAGATAAATTTATTAATTTCCGTGAGACAGCCCCAGCGGCTGCCAGTGCCGATATGTATCTGGACAAAGACGGCAATGTTATCAAAGGTGCCAGCCTGTATGGTTACAAAGCCATTGGTGTGCCGGGAACAGTCATGGGGCTGGATACCGCGCTGCAAAAATACGGCACATTCACCCGTGAGCAGGTCATGGCTCCAGCCATTAAACTGGCTAGGGAAGGGTATGTTCTGACCCGTGGTGATACCGATATTATGGATACCACCGTCAAACGTTTTGCTCAGGACCCGGAAGCAGCCCGTATCTTCCTGCGTAAAGATGGCACTCCATTCCAGCCTGGTGACAGGCTCGTACAGACTGATTTAGCCAATACACTGGAGATGATTGCCAAACAAGGGCCAGATATTTTCTACCACGGAAAAATTCCTCAAATCATTGAAGAAACCTCAAAGAAATCAGGCGGGATCATCACAGCTGCTGATTTTGCCAATTATACTATTACCGAAACTACGCCTGTTACCTGTAGCTATCGCGGATATAAATTCATCTCAGCACCACCTCCCAGCTCTGGTGGCGCTACCTTGTGCGAAATATTGAATATCGTCGAAGGCTATGACCTCAAATCTATGGGCTTCAACTCTGCTGCTTATATTCATACGTTGACGGAAGCCATGCGTCACGCATATATCGACAGAAACACTTATCTCGGAGATCCTGCATTTATTAAAAACCCGCTTGACCGCCTTCTAAGCAAAAGTTATGCAGAATCCATCCGTAAAGAGATCCAGCCGAACAAAGCAACACCGTCAACACAGGTTCAGCCGGGTATTGGCCCACATGAAAAACCGGAAACAACGCATTATTCTGTAGTTGATAAAGATGGCAACGCGGTATCGACAACATATACCATCAACGGACGCTTTGGCGCAGTCGTTATTGCTCCGGGAACGGGTTTCTTCCTTAATGATGAAATGGATGATTTCACCACCAAGGTCGGAGAAAAGAACATGTATGGTCTGGTTCAGGGAGCAACTAACTCCATTGCCCCCGGTAAGCGCCCACTATCATCAATGAGCCCGACATTAGTGACTAAAGACAATAAAATTTTTCTGGTCTTAGGTTCTCCCGGTGGTTCAAGAATTATCTCCATTACCTTACAGGCTGCACTGAATATCATTGACTTTGATATGCCACCACAAGAAGCAGTGAACAGCCCACGCATTCACCATCAATGGCTGCCGGATGAAGTCTATTATGAGCAACGTGGCCTTTCGAAAGACACCTTAAATCTGCTGGAAAAAATGGGCTACAAAATGGTAGAACAGACTCCGTGGGGTGCAACAGAATTAATCATGATAGGTTTGCCGGGAGCTGCGGGAGTTTCTCCGGTCAATTCATCAGGCAATGACTCTGCTGTTTCAGGCAAGGTTCGCGAAGGGTATATCTATGGTGCCAATGATGTACGGCGACCGGCCGGAGCAGCTATTGGTTATTAAAAGGTCTATCAGTTTAGAGTAACTCCGCTTAAAAAATAAGGGTGAGCATTCAGATGCCCACCCTTATTAAAGCCATTCAGATAACCTGCGAGTCAGGCAATCAAATAAGCCCGTGTACCAAAATTACGCCGATACATAACGGCCCGACATATCTCCATATAAACATTAAGCACTGACGGCTCCGCAATGGCATGTTTTCTGGCATTAAAGCATTAGCCTTCTGTGACCAGCCAAATACGAGACAAATGATAATTCCGAACAATGGCATCAGGACATTGGAAGTCACAAAATCGAGCATATCGAAGATGGTTTTTCCACATAAGGTTAAGTGACTTAAGGGGCCAAAAGATAAAGAAACAGGGATACCCATCAACATAATCGACGCTGTAACAGCTAAACCTGCTTTACGGCGCCGCCATTTAAAACGTGACTGTACATAAGCAACAATATGTTCAAGTAATGAAATTGCGGAGGTCAGCGCGGCCATTAATAACAATAAAAAGAAAGTAACGGCTAATATTGAACCACCGGGAAGGCTGGCAAAATAGATTGGCATTGTCATAAACGTTAACCCCGGCCCGGCATTTGGTTTTAAGCCAGCAGCAGCCAAAGCAGGAAAGATCATCAGACCAGCCAATATACAGACCAGACAGGAGAGAATGACAACCCAGATACTCGAACGACAGATACCTTTGTTATCAGGTAAATAGGAACTATAAGTAATGTGGATACCCAAACCGATAGACAGTGAAAAAAACGCCAACCCTAATGCATCCAAAACACCTTTTCCAGTCAAGCTACTAAAGTCCGGGTATAAGAATAATTTTAGCCCTTCTGACGAACCGGGTAAGCGGATACCGACAATAATTAACATGATCATGATCAAGAATAACATCGGCATCATGACCTTAGCGGCTTTTTCCAGACCTCTTTGCACACCAGACAACACCACGTAACAAGTTAGTCCTGAAAATACCAGATGTGCAATTATCGGCCACCATGGATTACTGATGAAATTAGTGAAAATAGAAGTCAGTTGGGAAGTATCCGTAATATTTAACTGGCCTGTACTCGCCATCACCGTATAACCGATGGTCCAGCCACCCACAACACTGTAAAAACTATAGATACACCATGAGCTGAGTACGCCTATAAAGCCAACCCACCCCCAGTGTTTACCCATTAATTTTTTAAACGCATTAACAGCCACTTCACTTGTACTGCTCCCCAGTATATTTTCAGCTAGCAGGACTGCTAATCCAATCACAAAACTGAATAATAAAAATACTATCAGGAATGCACCACCACCATTTGTTGCTGAAACATAAGAGAATTTCCAGATGGCACCAATGCCAACGGCAGATCCGGTTGCTGCTAATATGTGTCCCAGACGGGATGTCCATTGTTGACTCATGCTAACCCCCGAATAGATACGGTGTCAGCACATGTATTCAGCCCCACAGCAGTAAGCAAAAGATCCGCATCAGCGTTCCAAACATGCTCACCTGCCTGCTGGTTAACTATAGATGGGGAGAGGATATATTCTTCCCCGATGGATGGGGTAAAGGTCATAGAACCTATTGCCCAAATATTTTTATATGATAAACAGTATGTCATGATAATTGTTAACTTATTACTTCAAAAATAATTTCACTTGTAATAGTTACCATCACAAGTACTTAAATTTCTAGGATAGAGATAATAACAGTCAGGGTAGCCAACAACTACACCGAGTAAAAATTTTAAGTGCTTAAAGACTCGACCCTATGCCTTGTAAGATGTCCAAAATTAGTAATCGACAAAATACAGGTTGCGCATTTTAAATGAGCAACCTGTGTTTTAACTCTTTTTTCAATGCTATTCAGATAATTATAAAGAACAGATAATCAGATCTGTTTCTGCTGAATCTCAGGTTTTGAAATTTTTGTTGTTCGTGCAATGCGATCATAAACAGCAGATGCCACTACCGACACCAGAGTTGGAATTAACCATGCCAGTCCTTGCTCTGCCAATGATAAATGCGTCGCCCATTCTGGTAAAAAATGAATCAGATAATCTGAAGACTTAACCGCATCCAGAATCCCGAACAGCAAACTGACTACCATAGCGGGAGCCAGAATCCGGGAAAAGTTATTCCACCAACCACTTGTGAAACTCAGTAATACCAACACAATACAAGGTGGATAGATTGCTGTAAGTACCGGAATTGAAAATGTAATCAGGTGGCTCAGCCCCAGATTGGAGACCAGCATAGAGAAAAAGGCCAAAAGCAAAACCAGAGTACGGTATGACAATGGCAGATAACGGCTGAAGAACCCAGCGCAGGAACAGGTTAAGCCAATTGCAGTGGTCATACAGGCCATAAAGATCAATACTGCCAGAAGAAAACTACCATAGTTGCCAAAAGTATTCTGAACGTAAGAATGCAGGATCACCGCACCGTTTTTTGCATCAGGGACTAATGTGCCGCTACCTTGCCCTAATTTAAACAAAGCGAGATACGCCAGAGTCAGGAAAAGTCCGGCCATCAGGCCTGCGTATATTGCATAGCGGGTCAGTAATGAAGGTGACTCTATGCCTCTGGAACGCACGGTATTAACAATGACAATCCCGAATACCATTGCACCCAGAGTATCCATTGTCAGATAACCATTCACAAAACCATTTGAGAATGGCATTTCCTGATAATTACCAACAGTAGGAATCTGACTACCCGCAGGCCACAAGACGGCAGCAATCCCCAGAGTAGCCAATGCAAGCATCTTGATAGGTGCCAGAATGCGCCCCACATTATCCAATAGCTTACCGGGATAAAGTGATACCAGAATTACCAACAGAAAATAGACGATGCTGTAAATGAAAAGCGGAAGTTTACCGCCTCCTGTTATCGGAGCAATACCGACTTCAAAAGAGACTGTTGCTGTTCTCGGTGTGGCAAACAGCGGGCCAACCGCCAAATAACAGACAGTAGCCAGTATCAGACCCGCCGTTTTTCCCATAGGAGAACTCAGCGCTTCAATGCCGCCGCCAACTTTTGCCAGAGCAATAACCGTGATAACAGGCAGACCTACAGCCGTAAGCAAAAAGCCAGCAGCCGCGATCCAGACATTCTCTCCTGCCTGTAAGCCAACCATAGGCGGAAAGATAATATTTCCCGCCCCGACGAATAAGGCAAAGGTCATAAAACCTAATGCCAAAATATCTTTAGATGATAAACGATGTGCCATAGTGATTGATAATATATTATTGTTTATAATTAAATATGAAATAATAAATGCCATAAGTGCAGTTACAAATAAAAATAAAGTCACTGCTATCAGCACCGAATTTTTCATTGATGAATTCGGATGTTAACTTTAATTTATAGCGTGTTTTATATGCAGTTATAACCATATACTACACAATTATAGTAACAACCAGAATCGCCAACAAATAAGTGTAAGTAAAGCGTTTATATCGCAAAAAGGCAAGTAGCAAACAAAAATGCAGAATAATATTCTTAATTAAATTTCAAAACTGGTGATTATCATTATCTATAATTGAATGCATAATATATGATTTTCATTTTTTCGTTATTATTTATCGATAAATCTGAATTTGCAAAAATACTTTCTAATGATTATTTATACTCATCTAACTTCAAAATGCTGGGTTGATTTTTAAATTAACAGTTTAAAATCAATAATATGAATTGTATCCTATCATGCATCTTCAAGTTTATTGCGTATAATTCATTAAAGTTTTTTTGCATTATGAATGAAATTCAATTTTATATTTACTGAAAGATAACATTCTTTCTATAAAATAATGTCCAAAACAAGAACACCGCAGCATGGGTTCATGCTGCGGTGCTTCATTCTTTGATTCCCAAAAAGAGTCAAAATATAATAATTAGCCTTGCCCTTGCTGCATTTCATGCTTTGGGAGTTTCGTTTCTCCCGCAATGCGATCATAAATAGCAAATGCGGCCACAGATAGCAGAGTTGGTATTAACCATGCCAGCCCCTTATCTGCCAAAGGTAAATGAGTTGCCCACTCAGGCAGCAAATGGGACAGGTAATGAGATGATTTAATCGCATCTAAAATTCCGAATATCAGGCTCACCAGCATGGCTGGTGCCAGAATACGGGTACAATTATGCCACCAGCGAATAGTAAAACTAAGCAAAATCAGAGCGATACAAGGAGGATAAATTGCCGTAAGTACCGGAATTGAAAACGTAATCAGATGGCTCAGCCCCAGATTGGAAACCAACATGGAAAAAAGCCCCAAAAGTAACACCAGAGTGCGATAAGAAAGAGACAAATAACGGCTGAAAAACTCTGCACAGGCACAAGTTAAGCCTATTGCAGTTACCATACAAGCGATAAAGATCAGTACCGCAAGGAAGAAGCTTCCATAGTTACCAAAAATATTCTGAACATAAGCATGCAGAATTGCTGCACCATTGTCAGCGGTTGGTACTAATTCGCCGCTCCCTTCTCCCAATTTGAACAAAGAAAGGTAAACCAGAGTCAGGCAAAACCCTGCTATCAAACCTGCCCACATTGTATAACGCGTCAATAATGAAGAAGACTCCACCCCTCTGGAGCGTGCAGCATTGACAATAACAATACCGAATACCATCGCCGCCAGAGTATCCATTGTCAGGTAGCCATTCACAAAGCCATTTGAAAACGGAATATCCTGATAAGTCGGAATTGCGGGAACAGAGTGACCCGCTGGCCATAGTACAGCAGCTCCTCCAAGAATCACCAGTGCCCCTATTTTGATTGGTGCCAGCACATGCCCGACGCTATCCAGTAATTTACCCGGATAAAGTGAAACTAAAACCACCAGCAAAAAATAAATGACACTATAGATAAAAAGCGGGAGTTCTCCCGAACCAGTTAACGGAGCAATACCCACTTCAAAAGAAACAGTGGCTGTTCTCGGTGTGGCAAACAACGGGCCAACAGCCAAATAGCAGATAGTTGCCAATATTAAACCGGCTGTCTTACCGATAGGGGAACTGAGCTCTTCAATACCACCACCAACTTTAGCCAGAGCGATAACAGTAATAACAGGCAGGCCTACAGCCGTAAGCAAAAAGCCAGCAGCCGCGATCCAAACATTCTCACCCGCCTGTAAGCCAACCATAGGTGGAAAAATGATATTTCCCGCACCAACGAACAGAGCAAAGGTCATAAAGCCTAATGCCCAAATATCCTTAGATGATAAACGATATGTCATAATGAGTGTTACATTATTGTTGCTAAAAGAATTGCATATACAATAAGAGATATTGCAAGCACTTGAATTTTCACTGGCGAATCTAGATCCTGATTAAACAGTCAGTGAACAGCATCATATTCACTGATACACGTAAGATGCCTAAATGGTGGTAATAGTAGGTAGAATCGCCAACAACTGGCCACAAGTAAAACTTTTATAGCGTTAAAAGGCAAGTAACAAACCGAAAAGCAGAGTAATATTTTAAACTAATTTCAAAATTAGTGATTATTATCATCTATCACTGAATACACCCTATATGATTTGCACTTTTTTTGCTCACATTGGCTAATAAATCAATTTATTGCCTGTATTATTAACATTAATTTTTTTAACATTATGATTTCTTTAGTCAGTTTTTGTATCAGAGGCAATGAACTGCTGAGGTAATAAGAAACTGAATACAGAACCTTTCCCGACAGTACTTGTGATATCAAGATGTGTGTTGTAGTGATGTAAGGCATGTTTCACGATAGCCAGCCCTAAGCCACTTCCTCCGGCTTTTCGTGAGCGGGCACGATCAACACGGTAGAAACGCTCTGTCAGGCGCGGTAAATGCTCAGGGCTGATCCCGGAGCCATTATCCTCGACTTTGAACAATGCACCATGAGTGGATCTCAACCAACTAACCTCAATGTGGGTTCCTTTTTCGGTATGATTGATAGCATTATGGATGAGATTCGACATTGCGCTTCTCAGTTGTTCTTCATTTCCCAACACATGAAGTGCCGCATCGACATTAAACACAATATCGTACTGTTTATCTGTCAATGTCCGCACCTCCTGTTCTAATACAGCCAGCATAGCCGGAACATCAACTATATTATGCACATCTACCCTTGAGCCAATTTCAATTCTGGAAAGATGTAATAACTGAGTGACCAGACAGTCCATTCTTTGCACCTGCTCCTGCATACTACTGACTGCTTTCTGATTTGCTTTCCCGCTGAGTTCCTGATCCTGCATCATTTCCAGATAACCCTGCAATACTGTTAACGGTGTTTTCAGCTCATGACTGGCATTCGCGAAAAAATCACGACGGGAATTTTCCAGTCGCCTTTTTTGCGTAATGTCACGGGCAATCATCAGTAATTGGCTTTCTGAATAAGGCATTAACTGAAATTCCACTATACGGCCATTATTTAATTCGAGAGAGAGAGGAGAGGTAAAATCACCCGCAATCATATAGCGACTGAAATCAGGGTAACGAAGAAGATTGAAAATAGACTGTCTATTATCCTCAGGCCAGCGAACGCCTAATAAATGTTGAGCCAAACGGTTACACCAAAAAATATTCCCTTCCTGTGTCATCATTACCAATGCGTCCGGTAATGACTCAGCACCACTACGAAACCGTTTGATCAATATTGCCAGCTCTCTGCGCCGCTTACGATTGCGTTGCTGTAACTGGTAAATCCCGTAGAAAACAGGTTCCCACCCTCCCCTGCCTGCCGGAGGCAACATACTGCGATCAAGCCACAGCCAGTCAGATAATTTCAGCAAATTATAACCATGCCATACTAATGCCAAAAATAGTGCAATAACCAACAGCCAAGCCAGATAACCGATAAAGAAAGACAAAATAACCGCAGGGAGACAGAAAAAAAACAGCCCCAGTACTAACTTTTTCCAAGATAATCTCTCAAGCACTTAACTCTCTCCAGTATATATTGGTCATCTTTCAAGTTGCTTATCTTCTGGCTGGCTTCCCAAAACTGAGTTTATTCAGGCAGCCCAGAAATCGTTCGGAAAAATTAATAGCGGGTGGAAAATCGATACCCTGTACCACGCACAGTCTGCACCATTTTATCGTGCCCCCCCATTTCGAGAGCTTTACGCAAGCGCCGAATATGTACATCAACTGTGCGATCCTCCACATAAACATTGGCTCCCCACACATAGTTGAGCAATTGCTCGCGGCTATAAACACGCTCAGGATGTGTCATGAAAAAGTGAAGAAGTTTGAATTCTGTTGGCCCCATATCAACAGTCTGCCCCAGGCTGGAAACTCGGTGAGATACCGAATCCAGCATCAACCCCTCTATATTGATAATATCTTCTGCTGCCATTGGGGAAATACGGCGCAATACAGCTTTAACGCGGGCGATTAACTCCTTAGGAGAAAAGGGTTTAGTAATATAATCATCAGCACCGACATCAAGCCCCCGCACCCGATCTTCCTCATCCCCCCGGGCAGTCACCATCATGACAGGAATATCTTTGGTTGAATTATTGCGTTTCATCTGCTTGATAATTTGTATGCCTGAACCGCCGGGTAACATCCAGTCCAACAGGACTAAATCAGGATAAGGCTCAGACAGGCACCCTACCGCAGTATCATAATCTTCCGCTTCAACAGGCTCATACCCATTCTGCTCCAGAACAAAACAGACCATTTCACGAATCGGGGCTTCATCTTCAACAACCAAAATACGTCTAACCATGGTTAATCCTGTCAGTATGATTGGTGTCAGCAAAATTCACAGTGAACTATTGTGAGTCAATTTTATTACAGTTTTATGAAAGTGATTCAATCTTAATCATAAAACTGTAACCAACATTGAGGGAAAGTTATCAGGCAATTACTTTGTTTCATTGTGGCTGCGAAGCCACTCGAAAATCTTTGAATGAAATTATAATTATCCACGACATCCGCAGGGCACTCATTATAATTAACATCTGAACAGCACTGAGAAGTAACATAGGCAAGACAGTAAAACAGGCAAGATAAGCAGAGTAAAAATATTATGCGGATTATTCACACATCAGACTGGCATCTCGGGCAATATTTCTTTACCAAAAATCGTGCGGCAGAACATCAGCACTTCTTACAGTGGCTTATCGGGCAAATAAATGAACATCAGGTCGACGCCCTGATTATTGCCGGAGATATTTTCGATACAGGTTCTCCGCCGAGCTATGCCCGAGAGCTGTACAACAGATTTGTGGTAGACTTACAGGCCACTGGCTGCCAGCTTGTCATTCTTGGCGGAAACCACGACTCCGTTGCAACACTCAACGAATCCAAAACCCTGTTCTCTTACCTGAATACCACTGTTATTGCCTGTGCCGAAACAGATATCCAGCAACAAATTAAAGTGTTGAATAAAAAAAATGGTCAGGCGGGAGCCATTCTGTGCGCCATTCCTTATCTACGTCCGCGGGATGTCATGTTCAGCAAAGCAGGCCAGTCAGCCATACAGAAGCAACAGGCTTTACAGGATGCCATCGCTGAACACTACCATCATCTCTATCAACAGGCGTGTAATTTACGGGAGCAACTCGGTCAACTCCTACCCATTATTGCAACCGGGCATTTAACCACAGTAGGCGCATCCACGACTGATTCAGTCCGGGATATTTATATTGGCACATTAGATGCTTTTCCGGCGCAAGCATTCCCCCCCGCTGACTATATTGCTCTGGGGCATATTCATCGTCCGCAATCAGTCAATAAAACTGAGCATATCCGTTATAGTGGTTCTCCTATTCCTTTGAGTTTTGATGAAGTGGGGCAAGAGAAAAGCGTCTGTCTGGCGGATTTTAAGCAAGATAAATTCAATAGCGTCACCCTGTTACCTGTTCCTAATTATCAGCCCATGCAGCTCGTTCGGGGTAATCTGCAACAAATAGAAGAACAGTTACAAACCCTCAGTAAATATCAGGGAGAACGGCCTGTCTGGCTGGATATTGAAGTCGCAACTCAAGATTACCTGCATGATATCCAGAAGCGTATTCAAACGATGGCCGCAGATTTACCTGTCGAAATTATCCTGTTACGACGTAGTAAAACTGCCCGGCAAATCTCATTGTCAGAGAAAAATAAAGAAACGCTGACTGAATTGAGTGTGTCCGAAGTCTTCGAACGGCGGCTGGCGATGGCTGAAATTGACGATCAGTCACAAAAACAGCGGCTGACAACCCTGTTCAAACAGACACTGGATGAAATTACCCAGCAATACACGCAGAAATAACGGTCAGGATGCAGCATGAAAATTCTTAGTTTACGGTTGAAAAATATTAATTCCCTTCAGGGGGAATGGAAAATTGATTTCACAGTAGAGCCTTTTGCAAGCAATGGGTTATTTGCCATTACCGGCCCAACCGGAGCGGGGAAAACTACACTGTTGGATGCCATCTGCCTTGCTCTATATCACGAAACCCCTCGGCTCAGCACTATTTCAGCCAATCAAAATGAATTAATGACCCGTCATACTGCCGAGTGTCTGTCAGAAGTCGAATTTGAAGTAAAAGGCGTTGCCTATCGCGCATTCTGGAGTCAGCGCCGCGCTCGAAATCAGGCTGAGGGTAAACTCCAGCCGCCGAAAGGAGAATTAGCGGATAAAAAAACAGGCAAAATTCTGGCTGACAAAATTCCTGATAAAAAAGAGAAAATCGCTGAAATAACCGGCCTTGATTTTAAACGGTTTACCAAATCCATACTCCTGTCACAAGGGGATTTTGCCGCATTCTTAAATGCCGATGACAAAGATCGGGCTGATTTATTGGAAGAACTTACCGGTACGGAAATTTATGGCATTCTGTCACAGGAAATTTATCAGCGCCATAAAGAAGCCCAATCCGATTTGAATATCCAACAGGCTAAAGCATCTTCAATTGAATTATTAACGCCAGCACAACTTGAAGAGTATCAGAATCACCAGCAACAGCTAATTGCCGCAGAAATTCAGCTCAGCCGACAGCTAAAAGACTTACAGGCCGCTGAACAATGGCTTATACGGCAGCATGAACTCGAACAGTCCCTAACAAACCATAAGTTATCACTGCAACAGTCTGAACAGGCAATACAGGATGCTTCTTCCCTGTTACAACAATTGGCTGCCAGTGAACCCGCTGAAAAAATTCGTCCGTTGTGGGATGCATATAATCGGGCTTTAACTGAAAAACAGCGTCTTGATGAACAAAACAAAAAAATAGAACTTGAGCTACAACAACAAATTACTTTGCTGCAACCCGCTCAACAAAAACAGCTTAATTTGGAAAAAATTCAAAAAGAATATCAACAACATCATATACAACAGGAAAAATTGATTTCAGAGCAGGTTATACCGCTTGATCATAAGATTGAGATGCTGTCTAAAGATTTGCTCACGCTGGAAAAAGAAGCCAATGTACTGAATCGAGAGCTTGCGGAAATATCATCCCAACATCAACTGACTGAAAACCAGTATACGGCACAGAGTAAAGAACAAAAAAGGCTGGAGACATACGATGAAGAGCATCCTCATTTACGCAACCTCGATAAACAGTTGTCTGAATGGCAACGGCTCTTTTCCCGTCAGCAGGAAAAACTGGAGCAAATAGCTAAGCTCAAACAAAAACAACAACAAATGGCGACTGAGCTTACCCGAATAGCCGAAAATCTGAATAGCTTAAATACATTGCTGAAAGAGCAGGCTGCACAATGCCAGCCATTACAGGATGCATTTGAACTGGCAGAAAAAAAACTGGCTGGTTTACAAACCGAACATCCATTAGAACAATTACAAAAACAGTTATCGGATTACCAGTCGCAGCTCAGTTCACAAAACCAACTGGAAATTTTTCTGCCTCAAATTGAGCAATTACAGGTAACGATATCAGCCAATCAAGCCCAATTTACACAAACTCAAGCATTACTCAAACCTTTACCAACTCAATTAAACACTCTTGAACTACAACTGACAGAAACACAGCAGCACCATGAGGATTTAGCCGCACGCATTCGTCTGGAACAACGTATCATCAGTCTGGAACAGGAACGTAATCAGCTAAAAGCGGGAGAAGCCTGCCCACTGTGTGGAGCGACTGACCACCCTTTGATTAGTGAATACCAAAATATCACCCTGCCAGAATCAGAAGAACGCCTGAAAACTCTTAGCCAGAAAATAGAACAGCTACAGGGAGAGCGTTCTGCTTTACAGCAAAAACAGCAGTTTCAGCAACAGCAGAGTGAACAACTACAGCAATCTATAGAACATCTCACATCTCAACTGGCTGAAATAACTAAACACTGGCAATACCACTGCCAGCAACTACAAGTTTCCGAATTACCAATGGAAGCAGAACCCGTCAGGCATTTTATTATGCTGCGCCAGTCAGCCTACACCCAATCCCAAAAACAATATGATGCTCTGACGCAGGCTGAAAAGCAGTGTCAGATTGCGGAAAAAGCACTTTCGACTAACCGTGAACAGTACAAATCATATGAGCAACAAACTGCATTGGAAAAAGTCAGACAAGACTCTTATCAGAAGCAGCTCACAGAAAATACTGCTGAACTCCATCAGGCAGAGGCAGAATCTGCCACAACAATAGATCAATTAATCAATACCTTACATGATACGCCATTTACCCTGCCAGAACCGCATGAAGTGAAGAGCTGGCTGCAACAACGTGAAATTGAATTGGAAAACTACCGTAGCTCCCGAGAAAAATGGCAGCAATTACAGCGGGATCAGGCTGCTCTACAAAGCAAACTGACTGAATTGGAAAAACAAAAAAGCAGAGTAATCAATAAGCAACAAATACTGAGTGAACAACAACAACAGCAGAAGCAGGTATTACAGCAAACTCAGCAAGAACGTTATCAATTATTTGGCGAACAATCCATCAGCACTGTCCGTCAGGAGTTACAGCAAAAAACGAGCGAACTGGATAATGCCTGTAAACAAGCGACAGCTGATCTACAACAATTACAAAATCAGGTAAATCAATTAACGGGTGCAGCCGGTGAAATAAAACGAAGCTGCCAGATTGCCGAAAGCGGATACAAACAGACGTCTGACTCTTTCCAGCAAGGCCTGCAACAACAAGGTTTTTCTAATCAGGCCACTTTTGAAAATGTTTTACTGGCACCGGAACAACGGGAAAGCCTTAAACAGCTACAGGAACAGCTTACCAAACAAAACCTGCAAGCGAACACACGGTGTCACGAATCTGAAATCCTGTTACAGCGCCACAGAGAAAAATCGCCGTTACTACTGAAACAGTTTGAGCCACCACAATTAGCTGAACTATTAACTAATAAAGCCAATGAATTGAGACAAAACAATCAACAGCAAGGAGAGGTCAAAAACCGGCTCACCAGTGATGCCAACAGCAGGAGTCAGCAACAGGAACTATTGGAGAAAATTGCTCTCTCACAGCAGAACTATGATGACTGGAGCTATCTCAATAACCTGCTCGGCTCGGCGGATGGGGCAAAGTTCCGCCGTTTTGCTCAGGGATTGACATTGGATCATCTGGTTCATCTGGCAAATAGTCGGTTAGAAAAATTGCATGGTCGTTACTACCTGCAACGAAAGCGACAAAACAAAGATGATGTAGGACTTGAGTTACAGATTGTTGATACATGGCAAGCCGATGCTATTCGTGATACCAAAACCCTTTCCGGTGGCGAAAGCTTCCTCGTCAGTCTGGCACTGGCGTTGGCACTTTCTGATCTGGTGAGCAACAAAACCCAAATAGAATCTCTGTTTCTTGATGAAGGGTTTGGCACACTTGATTCCGAAACGCTCGATATCGCACTGGATGCACTCGATCATCTTAATGCAACAGGCAAAACCATCGGTGTTATCAGTCATGTTGAGGCAATGAAAGAACGCATTCCTGTTCAGATAAAAGTTGAGAAGATGAATGGATTAGGGGTCAGTAAACTAGAACCTGAATTCAGAATTCGTTGATATATATTAGCTCACACAGGATCTTGATCTATAATGCGTCTCCTTTTGCAACATATTCAGAACAGCATGGAAAGATTTATTGAAAACACAATGTATGCCTCCCGTTGGCTACTTGCACCTGTTTATTTTGGTTTGTCACTGGCTTTATTTGCTCTGGCTATAAAGTTCTTTCAGGAAATCATTCACGTCCTGCCACATATTTTTTACATCGCTGAATCAGAATTGATCCTGACTCTGCTTTCTCTGATTGATATGGCTCTGGTTGGCGGGTTGTTAGTGATGGTCATGTTCTCCGGTTATGAAAACTTTGTTTCAACATTAGATATCGAAGAGCATAAAGAGAAATTAAACTGGCTGGGGAAAATGGACGCAACTTCACTTAAAAATAAAGTTGCGGCTTCCATTGTTGCCATCTCATCCATTCATCTGCTGCGTGTCTTTATGGATGCCCGGAATGTGCCAGATAATAAACTGATGTGGTATGTGATTATCCACCTCACGTTTGTAGTATCTGCATTTGTGATGGGATATCTGGATAAACTCACACGCCACCATCATTAGCATGGGAGCTTACCTAAGATGACTTTGCCCTGATGCCAGCTCAATATCACTTGCTGGCATTACGGGGAACCCTTTTTTCCTGTGAATGACCATGAACGGTTTCTTTCTGTAACTCATCGATAAACCGATCCACGAACATTTCAACTACCTCACTCCTGCTCGTTCCAAGCCGATTGGACAACCCGTCTATTTTTCGGATGACAGACATCCGCAACGACAGAGAAACCGGTTTCTTTTTTTCCTTGTCGAGGAAAACATGACTGGTAGCTTCCTTCAATTCAAAGTTATTGTGTTGAGTGAGTAGCTCTTCAATCCTGCGCACTTCTTTTCTGGTCAATAACCCCTTATCCACTAATTGATAAGTATTTCCCATTTTGCTAAACCGGATATCAGCACGATAGTGATCCCTTAGTTCCCTTAAAGTACGAGTCAATGTTGGCCCGGAACAACTGAGTGCCTCGATCACTTTTACTTTGCTGACTGGTCTTTCATGTGAAAGCAGCAAAGTTAATTTAAAATTTCTGAGTTGTTTGGGGCTGAGTAACATCGTTTTCAATTACCAAGTCAGGAATACGATAACTTCCTAATATATAAACACAACATCCAGAATAGCTTCTCATTCTGGTAAATCAATACTAAAACTAGTTAAAAATCCCATGATTTTCAGTCTCACATCCGGGATAAACACCATTATATTTCGCCCGCTCCAGAATATTTACAGCCCAGCGCCGGTGTGTAGCCGGTTCGCACATTGCTCCGTGGGACTTAAATACCGCCTGCTTTGCATTAAGAATTTGCAAAGCATCTGCGTAATCACGGCTGTTCACCATCAATGCTTTATGGATTCGTTCTACTTGCCGTGGATGAATAGCCGTTTTCCCAATAAGCCCATGAGCAATATCCAATTGCAGCTCTTTTTCAAGTAATTCCAGATCATCGATATGCTCACAAACAGGAGCGGTTAAATAAAAACCCCGTGAACCAAAAACAGCCACCAGCATTTTGATCACATATCCCATCGGGCCATCATATAGAGTAAATTCACGCGAACGACGTATCGAAATGAGATTCAGCAGATCATTACCACCAATGCGTAACGCGATGATCCGCTCACAGCAAGGATGAGATTTTAGCTTATCAGCCAAGTGGTTCATTTGCTGCACATCAAAAACATCTTCCGTTTCCAGCGTCGGCATAACGCCAAGATGTGTTGAAGCAATAATATCCCACCATTCCGGTAATGATAATTGCGTGAATTTAGGCAATACCAAGCCAGTGACAGCACTAAGATCAACAGTATTAATCAGGTATCGCGCCATGGATAGATTCCGTGGGCGGATAAAAATCAACGGATAGTGCTCGGTATTAGCGGCAGAACTCCTAGCCTTGGTCAGAGTTTGTAAGACTGACACGAGGTTTTCGATAGCAACAGGAATATCCTGATCTGCGACTGAATCCTCCAGACAAATCACCAGAGAGCGTAATCCGACAACTTTATTACACAGGATAATTTCAATAATATTCTGACGGGTTGCTGGCATATAAAGCGTTGCGCCAAGCTGGTTTGCGAAAGGGTTCTGTTTCATCGGATCACCTTTTTCATGCTACTTTTTTGATAATCGTGACTGCCCGATATTGGCCAATCAAATCACCCACTTCAGTAATAGCAACATTTTTCTGCTGTGCCAGATAAACCAGCAAAGCAACATCTGGATCATTTTTGGAGCGAACAAGCACTTGTTCAGGAACTCGTCTCAATACAGCGCGAGTTGCTTCTGCAATTCCCGGTTTGATACGATTAATACTATTGATCTTGTATAAATCAGCAAGCGTTAAAATAACCTTCTCACTTAATTTCAGCAAAAACATTTTCTTCTGAGTCTGCCAATCAGCCTCAGGTATAGTCGTTAAATCGAGACGATTTCGGTAGTTAGCAACCGTATCAACCAGCAAACCACTACATTCAAACTCACTCAGATGATCACATTTCACACAGCCATGCAGCCCATTTTCATTCCAGATTGAGCGCGATATTAACCCTGACACCGGTGCCCCCATGATTCCAAAAGGAATTAACCAATCATCATCACTCGCCGACAGCCATGAACATCCACACGGATCAGCCAATACGACCAAACGGGGAATACCTGAATAACCCTGTCGCCCGGCCAATGAACGGGATAGTTCTGCTGTAATCGCACCCTTACCTGTCCAGCCATCCACAAAGACCAGACCAGCCGTTCCATGCTGCTGTTCTATATATGATAACGCCGTATCATCAATGCCACGATCCCGTATGATACTGATCCCGTAGTGATATGAACGTTTTCCCATTGCCCTTAAAGCCTGATGCAACATGACCCCCAGAGGAACACCAGCCCTGACTAAACTCACCAACACAACCGGTGTATCACCAAAGCGCGATATCAGCGCCTTGGCAAGCATAACAACTTCTCTCGCCAGCCTTTCCGCACCTATTTCCAGCGCCTTATCAAACAGTTCAAGATGATAAGAAGTTGGTGCTGGCTCCTGACTCAACATATCGGAATAATGGCGGGCACCAGACTGAATTAACTCTTCTTTTCTTTCAATCGGCGTCATTTCAATCTGAACGGGTTTCAGCAAAAACTGAACATCATCAGCAGCATAAGAGCCGGAAAATGGGGGAAAACTATTCATTATTTATGGGTTCCGAATAAAGAAGCCGTTAAGGTGTCAGCAAATTGACTGCGTTGAGGGATCGCAAACCAATCACACAATTTCATAAAACGATGGTCACTTAAACTATCTCCCATACCAATTAGCGGAAAAACACCTCTTTCATCACGGAGCCTTTGTAGAAGATGGTGAGTTGCCAACCCTTTATCCACACATTTTGGCAAAAAAGCCAGATTGTTATCATTGTGATGAAAATAGAAATCATCAGTATCAAACATATCGCCCATTGCCTGTTTCATGGCAGCAAGCAGTGCATCAGGATCTCCAGGCTGGTTATTTTCTCTGTGTTTAACTGATTTATTTCTAACTGATCTATGTTTAATCGTCAGATAGACAGGGACATCATCATATTCATAATTGATACGTGTCCATGCATCAAAACCCTCGGAAGCTATCAGGCGATTACCCAGACATTCCAGCGCCAGTAACTTATCCCGATAAGGCTGAAGTTCAGCCAGCATATGCGACTGCCACACCGGATCTACCTGCCCGTCAGGTGTAAGAAGTACCGCACCGTGGGTGGCAATTTGCCATGAGGTAAACGGAAGCTGCACCCGCCTGAGTTGTTCTGTATTTCTGGCAGTGACAGGAATGACTTCTGCATATTCCAGCAACCAGTCAGCCAACATAGCCTGCTCTTCCGTCATATAACTATGGGGAGAGTTCTGCCGATCGACAGTCGCCACATGAAGAGAGTCCATATCCGGCAGATCTTTTATTTTCCGGCGGGTTTGAAACAACGTATCGTCAAGGTCGGTAAAAAATACGGGCCTTGATTTGAACTTAGATTTAGTCATAGGTCACAATATCTACAACAGGGGCAACCAGAGATAGTTGTGCCATCAGTGCTGGATCAACTGCGGCTTTAGGTGTTTCAAGGCAGAGTAAGACACGCTCAAACTGCTGGTGCGCTACGTTGTAGAGGAAATTTGGGATACCTAAACCATAATTATCCGTAAATGCCATCACAGACTGAATAGCGTGCCCACAGGAAATAGGAGAACGGGTTGTCGAACCAAACTTCACGGCAGCCCCTTCTCGTTCAAGACGTTCTGCCAGCAAAAACGGTTGCCAGACAAATTCGCTGGAACCAAGTACCAGAATTTTCTCACCGATTTTAGCCCGAATCTCGGCTCCCAGATCATCTTGAATATCATCCATTCCTAAACGGCCCCAGTTCTGAGTACCGATAATATCGACTTTTCCCCATGCCGTAACATTCACTGCGGGCATAACAGGTACAGGAGCTGAACTATCCGCATCCCATTGCCACTCACCTTCTATCAGAGAAATAACCGAGACCGGAAGCGGACAGCGTTTTATAATGCTTTGCCCGCTCCAGTCAGTCAGGGTGACGGTAATGATATGCTCAATATGTTCCAGCCCGGCGCGATGCAATGCTTCGAACAAATTGAGAAAAGTATTGCCGGTCGTCGCTTCATCATCAATCAGAACCAGTGTACGGGAATCGCTTACCCGCTGACGCAGATGTTCTTCTTTCGGCCAATAGATCAGATGGTCGGTTGCATGACTATGATTTTCCTTAAACTCACACAGCAAATCACCTTCAACCGGGTGACGTGTTGAAGTCAGGAATACCGGAGAAGTGACTTTATGCCGGGTTTCCTGAAAAACCCCCGCCGCCAGACCAACCGCCGTTTCAGCCATCCCGATATAGAGCACAGGCCCGGGAAGATTAACCGGGAATTGTTCTGATAACTGCTGATAAACTGTACGCATCATAGACGGACTGACAGGAATATGGCGCCCTAACACTTTGCTGACAAATAAGAATGCTCTTTTGGGATTACGTCGTTCTGCAATATCAAACAATGTTTCCAGAGACGTTTCACCACACTCAGCCGTCACAGTCAGAGTTCCACTATTTAACTGTTTTTTATAAGACTGTTTTTTATTCACCGGAGATAAGTGGCGCTGAAGATGAGTACATACTGTCATAAAGAGGCCTTTTAAAAAAATTTCAGCAAGTTCAGGAAGTGAGGCAAAGGCAATCGTGATTCTTTCATAAAACAAATATCCCTTTCATAAACCAAATTTTGCTATCCAGACAGCGCCTATTGCTAAATAGGCATCAGCCAAATTTGTTACGTCCGTTTTACAATTCAAATTGGGTGGAATATGCGCAGGAGTCTAGAGCTTTGACTCATTCAATGTCAATCATAATATGATTTTTTAGAGCAAAATTTGTTTGACTTTTCTCCATGGAAAAGAAATTATAAAACGCGAAGCCAGACTGTTCTCTATCATGTAGTTAACAGTAACTTACAATTTGTGAGGATCATAATATGACAGGATTTCAGCCATCTATCTGGTCATATTATGATTTTTTCCATAAGTGAAATTATCGCAATTCACTGATAGCGATTCACGATAAAAAATAAATCACTTATAAAACAATTCACCGATAAATAAGAGGTGTTATTAATGGTTTCATTGAGTAAACATCAGTCCGTTTCGCTTACCAAACAGAGCACTTCTCTGGCTAAAATTGATTTTGGTCTGGGATGGGATCCAGTAGCTCAAAAAAAAGGATTTCTGTCACGTTTATTCGGCGGAGACAATAATGAAATTGATCTGGATGCCAGCTGCATTCTGCTCGATAAATCCGGCAATTCCATCGACGTTGTCTGGTTCGGGCAGCTTAAATCAGAATGTGGCTCTATACGGCACAGTGGCGACAATCTGACAGGTGAAGGTGACGGGGATGATGAAATCATCAGCGTCGATTTGGTTAAACTACCTGCCAATGTTGAATATCTCGCTTTTACCGTTAATAGCTTCCGCGGCCAAACCTTCAACGATGTTGAAAATGCGTTTTGCCGGGTTGTTGATCAGAGCGGCAAAGAGCTGGCACGCTATCAGTTAAACGAACAGGGTGCTCATACCGGTATTCTTATCTCTTCCCTGCACCGTAATAACGGAATGTGGGATTTCACTGCGCATGGTACTCCCTGCCGTGGGCGTACCATCGATGATATGTATCCGCAAATCGTTGAAACGGTGGTGCGCTGATGAATCTGACTCCGGGGGGAAATGCCCCCGTCTCCGATCAGATGCTGACCATAAGAGTGCTTTCAGGCTCAGCAGTCGATGTCTCCGCTTTCCGCCTCTATTCTGACGGTAAAGTTCAGGGCGATGCGGACATGGTCTTTTATGGTCAGCCGGATAGTGACGATAACACCATCCGCCTGTCCGGCGGTAATACCAATACTGTGTTTTCTGTTAATCTGCCTGCTCTTCGGCAGGAAGTACAGAAAGTCGCATTCACCGCGACCTGTGACGGTAGCCAGACTATTTCCAGCCTGCAAAACCTTTCTATTCAGGTCGAGCTGAATGGAAGCGTGGTTTTACAAGGGAGTGTTGAGATTCAGGGGCGCACAGAAGCCGCTTTGATTCTCGGTGAACTTTATCGCCGCAACAGTGAGTGGAAGTTCCGCTTTATTGCGCAGGGTTTTAATGGTGGCCTTAAGCCGCTGGCGGAGCATTTTGGTGTCGATATTGTCGATGATGCACCAGCGCCAACTTCAACACCTGCTCCTGCTCCTGCACCGAAACGTGTTAATCTGAGCAAAGTTTCTCTTACTAAAGAAAAACCCGCTATCAGCCTGAGTAAACGTGACAACTTCGGTGAAATCCGCGTCAATCTTAATTGGAATCAGGGTTCGGCTCCTGCCAGCCGGGGAATATTCCAGAACCTGTTTAATACCAGCAAAGGGGTGGATCTGGATCTCGGCGCATTTGTCCGGCTCCGCGATGGTTCTCGTGACGTTATACAGGCATTGGGGAACGGCTTTGGCGCTTATCATAACAAGCCCTATGTCCAGTTACAGGGTGATGATCGCACAGGCAGTGTCACAGATGGTGAATGGCTCCATATCAATGGCCTTGAGTGGAAAAATATCAGCGAAGTTCTGATCTATGCCTTTATCTATGAAGGTGTACCAAGCTGGAACGATACCGATGGTGTTGTCACGATTTACGTTAATGATCAGCCTCCGATTGAAACCCGTCTGACAGAAGGGCATAACCAGAAAAATATGTGCGCCATTGCCCGCCTTGTTAATGACAACGGTGCTATCAAAGTAGAGCGTATCAATCAGTATTTCAGTAGCCACAAAAAAATGGACAGAGCCTTTGACTGGGGCTTTCGCTGGACATCAGGCAGTAAATAATACGTTTATTGTTATACAACTAACGGAGGGACTTATGTCCTTTTTAAATAAAATCAAATCAGCTTTCAGTGCAGGTCGTGAAGAGCTGACTAATCAGGTTGGTCGTTTCAAAAACAAAAAGTTCATGGAAGGAACTGTCGCTGTATGTGCACACGTTGCAATGGCAAGTAACGGCGTCAGTTCTGAAGAAAAACAGAAAATGGTAGGGTTTATCAAAAGCTCACCTGAACTGAAAGTATTCGACACGACTGAAATTATCGAATTTTTCAACAAGCTGGTCAGCAGCTATGAATTTGATGCTGACATCGGCAAAGGTGAAGCAATGAAATACATCATGGCACTGAAACAGCAGCCGGAAGCGGCACAGCTCGCTTTACGTGTCGGTATTGCTGTCGCCAAGAGTGATGGTGATTTTGATAATGACGAAAAAAATGCTGCCAGGGAAATATGTACGGCCTTAGGCTTTGTAGCAACAGATTTCGGTCTGTAATCGCGGATAATTAAGAGGCTTACTTCATGGTATCCACGCACATTGGTTTTCCGATGGAAACCGTTGCTGTATTTATTATTCTGTCGGTTGGTGCGCTCTTTATCGACCTCTTTATGCATCGTCATGATAAGCCGATTTCGCTGCGCAGTGCCGCTCTCTGGTCTGTATTCTGGGTTGCTGTTGCTCTTGTTTTCGCCGGTTTCCTGTTTGTCCATCACGGTGCCGAAGTCGCAAGCCTGTTTATTACCGGCTATGCGCTGGAAAAAGTGCTTTCTGTCGATAACCTGTTTGTCATCATGGCCATTTTTTCCTGGTTTGCTGTCCCGGATCGTTATCGCCACCGCGTTCTTTATTGGGGCATCATCGGCGCTATTGTCTTCCGTGGTATTTTTGTCGCCATCGGGGCAAGCCTGCTGACACTGGGGCCGTGGGTTGAAATGGTTTTTGCCGTTGTGGTCGGCTGGACAGCCGTAATGATGCTGAAAAGTGGTGACAATGATGATGAAATCGAAGATTACTCACAGCATCTGGCCTACCGTCTGGTGAAGCGTTTCTTCCCAATCTGGCCGAAACTGCGTGGTCATGATTTCATACTCACCCAGAAAGAAGTCGATGCAGAACTGGCGAAACCCGAAAATGCGGATGTGACTATTGGTCTTAAAAACAGCGGTCTTAAAAACAGCGGTCGCAAAAACAGTGGCCGCAAAAACAGTGAAAAGGCAGGACGTGTCGGTAAAGCTGCGCTTTATGCTACACCACTGATGCTGTGTCTGGCTGTGGTTGAACTTTCTGATGTCATGTTTGCCTTTGACTCCGTACCTGCGGTTATTGCGGTCAGCCGTGAGCCATTAATCGTTTACAGTGCCATGATGTTCGCTATTTTAGGTCTGCGTACACTCTACTTTGTTCTGGAAGCCCTGAAAAAATATCTCGTTCATCTGGAAAAAGCCGTCATTGTTCTGCTGTTCTTTATTGCGATCAAATTGGGGCTTAACGCATCTGAACACATGTTCCACCACGGCTATTCCATTTCGGCGGCAACCAGTTTGTTTGTCGTACTCGGGGTACTGGCTGCCGGTATTATTGCCAGCCTGCTGTTTCCCGAAAAAGAAAAAACAAGCTAAATCCTGTAAGTAAATATGATAAATAAGTGAGGAAATAATAATGGGTGTATCTCTTTCTAAAGGCGGTAACGTTTCTCTGACCAAAGAAGCGCCAACAATGAAAAATGTTCTGATCGGTCTGGGCTGGGATGCCCGTGCGACTGACGGACAGGACTTTGACCTTGATGCTTCTGCATTCCTTCTGGCAGCAAACGGCAAAGTACGCAGTGATGCTGATTTCATTTTCTACAACAATCTGAAATCTTCTGATGGCTCCATTATGCACACTGGCGATAACCGTACCGGTGAAGGGGATGGTGATGACGAATCACTGAAAATTAAACTGGATCAGATCCCTGCTGACGTAGACAAAATCGTATTTGTTGTCACCATTCATGATGCTCAGACTCGCCGTCAGAGCTTCGGACAGGTTTCAGGCGCTTTCATTCGTCTGGTTAACGATGATACACAGGCTGAAGTTGCCCGTTATGACCTGACTGAAGATGCATCAACTGAAACCGCTATGCTGTTCGGTGAACTGTACCGCCATAATAATGAGTGGAAATTCCGTGCAGTTGGTCAGGGCTATGCGGGTGGTCTGGCATCTGTTTGTGCTCAGTATGGCATTAACGCAGCCTAATTCATTTTAAGCAATTGATTAAATTCATACCAAACCCTGCCTGACAATACTGGCAGGGTTTTTTATTTCCCTAATCATTTAAACTACTGCTAAAGTATTGCAACATGTCCAAATGACACAAGGAACGTCAAATGAGTCTTCATGTTTTATTTCGCCATACTGATATGCCTGAATTAACCCTCAGTGGCAGCGCACTCAGTGATGCCGGATTCGGTTCTGATTCCCTATTTCATATATCCCAGCATTCAGATGAAATAATTATTTCTCTGCTTGCTCCCGAAACTGATCTTGCCAATCTGATTCACGAAATTGAAAACAAGCCGGAACAGGGAATAGATAACGTTCGTGAGAATGGAGAGCTTTATATTGCAGGCGATTGGTTGACTGACAGTCAATTAATAGAGCAACCCATTAATGTTGAAATCACGACCGGGAAAATAATCCTTAAACCTAAGCAATAATGTCAAACTTTTTTGTCGAAATTTGCAGGATATATCAACCGGAAAATGTTCCCTCTTTTCCGGTTGAGTATTAATGACAGAACAAATGGCAACTTATTTTCCTCCCGCCAAAACCATAAAATTACCCGTTATTAATGTTTAATCACAAAAAGATCTTTCGTGGCTGTATATCCGGTTATATCAGCATAATACCCACCGATATAAGGTTTTACCAACACCGCCGTCACAGCGTAATAAACGGGAGCTATAGGCGAATCTTTTATTAAGATATCGATAGTTTTCTGAAAATCAGCCTGATTATTGCTTTCTCCTGCTTTTTCCACCCAATTATCAAACTCTTTATTAGAGTATGATGAAACATTGTTACTTTGGTTGGTAATAAACAGATTTAAAAAAGCTACCGGATTATTATAATCCCCAATCCATCCTCCCCTGACAACATCAAATTTTCCGGCATGTTCATTATCCAGCATGACTTTCCATTCCTGGGCTTGTAAAGTGGCAATAGCACCAATATTCTTTTTCCACATGGAAGCAGCAGCAATAGCGATTTTTTTATGGCTTTCGGAAGTATTATAAACAAGATTAAATTTAAGTGGATTGTCCTTATTAAAACCGGCCTCCTCTAATAATTGCCGTGCTTTTTTATTTCGTTGCTCTTGTGTCCACGCTGCATATTCCGGTAATTTAAATTTAAACCCACCAACATCCGGTGGCAGAATGGTATAAGCCGGTATCTGGCCCTGAGCAACAATCCTGTTAGCAATAATATCCCGATCCAACGCTAAATTTAACGCCTGCCTGACTCTGACATCATTAAACGGATATTTTTTATTATTAAAGTCATAATAGTATGTACTCAGGAGTGGTGTAATATGAATCTGATTACCTATTTTTTGCTTTAATGAGGCAAAGTCTTCTAACGGGATCGTAAACGTGATATCAATCTCTCCGGCTAAATAGCGATTTAACTCTGATTTATTTGATGATATAGGTAGATATGTCACTTTATTAATCACTGTATTTTTATCATTCCAATAATAGTGATTTCTGATACCAACAATTTTTTCATTAACACGCCACTCAGATAATTTAAACGGCCCACTGGAGACAAAATATTTTGGTTGTATCCATTTATTCCCATATTTTGTTACTACTTTTTCATTAATAGGATATAGAACAGGAAAAGCTAACATTTGCAGAAAATAACCAACCGGCCTTTCCAACTTAACCTCAAGCGTCGTATCATCCAACGCTTTTACTCCTAATTCTTCTACTTTCTTTTTTCCGTTTAAAATAGCTTGTGCATTGACAACAAAAGCATCAGAAAGGTAGCTACCATAAGGAGAAACAGTTGCCGGATCAATCAACCGACGCCAACTAAAAACAACATCATGGGCAGTGATAGGGGTACCATCAGACCATTTGATGCCTTTTCTCAAGTGAAAAATCCACGTTTTATTATCTTTCGTATCCCAGCTCTCTGCCAATCTGGGTTCAATTTTGTTGTTTTTATCCGTTCCGACTAATCCATCGAAAAAATCATTGATAATATTCATTGAAATATTATCTTCAGCCTTATCAACATCCAGTGACTCTGGCTCCGAGCCATTATTGCGAATAATATCTTGCTTTTCACTTAATTGAACTCCAGAAGGAATCACTGCGGCATAGGAGGACGTAATACTTCCCAATACTATAATGATAGAATAAATTAATATTCCAGCCCTACTATTAATCATTTTATTTAACATATTATTTTCCTCTATTGACGTGATGAATATTCCTTATCAATAAGAAATATTGACTTACATTTAAAACAATCAATGCATATTCTTATTTAATAAATCATCTGGTGAAAATAACAATTTAAAAAAACTAATTAATGATAGTGACCGCGAATGGCGAACGAAAAAAGCTGCAACTTTAACAGATGCAGCTTACTCTATGAAAAAATAGATATATTTACCTTTTAATGTTCAATGATATAAAGGTCTTTAGTTGATACATAGCCCATCGGAGTGACATAAAACCCACCAACATGGGGCTTCACCATCTTTGAATTGACATAATAATAAATAGGAATAATAGGTGAATCTTTCGTTATTATATCCAGACCTTTCTGCTGGTATAATACATCATTAGTCTCACTGGCTTTTTTAATGGCTTCATCGTAATCACGATTTTCATATAAAGCTGTATTTTTAACCTGCCCTGACATAAACATATTCAGAAAACTCATTGGGCTATTGTAATCAGCAATCCATGCTCTTCTGATAACCTCAAATTTACCCTGATGCATATTATCCAGCATTACTTTCCATTCCTGATTCTGTAAAGTAGCCTCAACACCCAGATTCTTTTTCCACATGGAACTGACAGCAATGGCAATTTTTTGATGTGATTCATGGGTATTGTAAAGCAGATTAAATTTCAATGGGTTGTTTTTATTAAATCCCGCCTCGCTCAATAACGCTTTAGCTTTTTCAATGCGTTGTTCCTGAGTCCATGAAGCATAGTCAGGTTCTGAAAATTTAAAGCCTCCTGCATTTGGTGGCACAATAGTATAAGCCGGTTTTTGCCCCTGCCTTAATACTTTGTGGGCGATCACATCTCTGTCTACAGCTAAACTTAATGCCTGCCTGACTTTAATATTATCAAAAGGTGGCTTTTTATTATTAAATTCATAGAAATAAGTACCGACTTTAGGAGAAATATAGACCTGCTCCCCCATTTTTTCCTTTACCGACTCAAAAGATTCAAGTGGAATTGTTTTGGTAAAATCAACTTCACCTGCCAAATAACGACTTAAAGCAGCCTTTTCAGAAGCAATCACCGGATAATGTACTTTATCAATAACAGTATTTTTATCATCCCAATAATGGATATTTCTGACTCCAATAATTTTTTCGTTCACCTTCCATTCGGACAATTTAAATGGCCCATTACCGACAAAATTTCCCGGCCTTGTCCATTTTTCACCATATTTTGCAATGACATTTTTATTAAGGGGCACCATAACTGTATGTGTCAATGCCTGTAAAAAATCGCCCATCGGTTTATCCAGACGAACCTCTAATGTCATATCATCTAATGCTTTTACCCCAAGTTCTTCGCCTTTCTTTTTTCCTGTGAGTACATCATTAGCATTAATGATACTGATATTTTCAAGATAACTACCATAGGGAGATACGGTGTCAGGAGCAACCAAACGCCGCCAACTGAAAACAAAATCATGGGCAGTAATGGGGGAACCATCAGACCATTTAATGCCTTTTCTTAAATGAAAAACCCATGTTTGATTATCATTCGTTTCCCAGCGTTCAGCCAACCTCGGTTCAATATTTCCCTGCCTGTCGGTATAAACCAGCCCATCAAAAAAATCGTGAATAATATCAAATTCAGTATCACTGGATACTTTATGTACATCCAATGAAGCAGGCTCAGATAAACTCTGACGTACAATCTCCTGTTTAGCTGCCAGTTTTGTCCCTTCCGGCACAACGGCTGCCTGAGATAATGAAATACTTCCGAATATTGCTGCAATAACACAAGAGAGTAAACTGATTCTTTTATTTACTTTTATATTCCCTATAATTTTCTTAATATACATGATGAAGCTCTCCATAATTATATTATTATGTAAACACTCAATATTATATTTCTCTGTAAAAAATAACCTATCTGACATATTAAAAAATAATACTTTGATACTTTTTATTACGTTATATATTTTGCATATCGTCTGACACCAATATCAAACACCAGCTTTGCTATAATAATCAAAATCAATGTAACAACTGTTTGAATAAAAAACCATTTTATACTCATTATTCCATTTGCAACTGAAGCCGGAACACCAGTTATAAACAGACAGGGAAGTACAAACATCAGAATAATACGTATCAGACCATGAAAAGACTGTTCCGGTCTTACCAATACCTTAAAACAAGGGTTGGAATATTTAATACTTACTAAAGCAGATGTCCAGAATATTGTCGTTCTTATAATCCATGTAATCGCCGTCAGTACCAGAATCCCTTCAAACACCATAACTAAATGAAGAATAATGTAAATGGCTTCCGTTTCTAAGTAGATATGAACAGCAAAAAACAGTATAAGGGATAAGAATGATAAAAGAAAATGCTCAAACGCGATACCAGTCGCAATATAAAGAAACTGTGTATTAATAGGTAATATCAAATGAGGATCGAGTTTTAATGATTTAACTTTATTTGTTAGCAGAAAACTTCCTCTCCCGAATAAAAACAGATAAAAGTTATCAACCAAACACACTGTAGTGAAAAATATAAGGATAAAATCACGCGATAACATATAATCTACAGACTGCGTTCCTAAAATAGCATACCAGAAAAAACCCTGAGCCACATAGAAATTAAAATTAATAAAAGCGGCCATCCAGAAATTAAACGGGCTTTTCTTGGCTTCTGATAAGCTATTTTTAAATCCGATAATGATAAGATTAAGCATTTCCATTATACCCTTGATTATACTTCAGCATATAACGCCAGATTACACTAAAAATTATCGCCAGACATATCATCACCAATAAACCGCTAAGCATAAAGTAGAGAGATATTGAGTTTGTTGCAATCTTAACAGGGACATAAGTAATGTATTGAAATGGAATATAATTAAAAACTGTTTTTACAGTATCATTAAATACATCCAATGGTATCACTGCACCTGATAATGCCCATGATAACGTATCCTTTACCATAATAAATGAATAAGCCCCTCTGAATTTAAATGCCAGACAGGATAATATCATAGTTAAATATAAGTTAATCAACAACCCTATACACAGCGCCATAAATAGCCATAATAAATCTGGCATATTCCCCTGATACCAGATTATAAAAATAATCAGCGGAGACATAACAAACATCCTTGATAACATCTGCCCAAGCGCATATTCAGAATAGTATAATAATATTGACTTAGGCATGATAATTAATTTATCAATGCTTCCATCTTCAATATTGAATGCCAGTCTCTCCGGAAACCCTGCAATACTTGTTAATTGAAACACCATAACAGACCATAATATATAAGTAATTATCTCATTACGAGTATAATGAGCAAAATCATTTGAATTTGTCATTGTACTCCAAAAAGATAATTCAACCGTATACAGTGTTATTATAAGAAAATAGTAACCTAATATAATATTCTTAGCGCGAATAGTTTCTATAAAAGAGAATTTAGCAATCACAAAAATAGCCTCTCTAAATATATGGCATTCTTTTCCTTTGAATCATTTTCATTAAGATTGACTCTTGACACATTTCCTTCTTTCAAAAAGATAATATCTTTACAAATATCTGCAATATCAATCATATTGTGAGAAGTGATCAGTATTTTACTTTCATTAATATTGGCGTATTCCTTTAAAATACTACGTAATAAAATTTGTGATTCTATGTCTAATCCAATTGTTGGCTCATCTAAAATAAGTAATTTTGGCTTATTCAGCATATGTATTAACAGATTAGATTTAACAGACTGGCCTAAAGAGCAGGTTTTTGCCGGTTTTCTGACTATATTTCTGAGGTTCATCATTTCGATCAGGCTTTCAATATGCTCTTTATCATAAACGCGCTTATAGATTCTGGAAAAAAGCTCAATGTTTTCATAGAGTGATAGCTCCTCCCAGAGCATTGATCTATTCCCAAAAACAACGCCAAGATCAGATAAAAGTTTAGCTGGCCTTCCGTGTGGAGAGATACCAAACACACTAATATCACCAGAATTGGGAGTCAAAATACCCGTAATCAGTTTTATTAATGTTGTCTTACCCGCACCATTTTTACCCAGCAATCCGATAATTTTTTCATCATTAAATATTTCTATATTTAAGCTCTCAAATAATCTCACCTCAGTTTCATTTGATTTAAATAAATTCTTAAAAAAGCCATTTTGAATCTCTCTGTTTCGATAGCTAAAATGCAAATTATTTATTTTTATCATGCCAGCCAACTATTTTTATAGACAGTAATTTTTATAATTCCCAACTTCTGACAATAATTCTCTATCGGGAAATAAAGAGAATATTACCTGACATAAAATAATTAAAATTAAAACCGCGCCAATCATTTTATAATTCCAATTAACACATCATGTCAATGTTTGTTTTTTGTCCAATCAAAAACTATTTACATTAACATTATGACTCCTGTAACATTTAAGTCTCTATGTTAGAATTAATAGCATCACTAACATCCCTATAATGAGAGACATTAGTGATAATTAAACTAAAATTAATATGAATGATTATTTAATGCTTAATCACATACATATCCTTTGTAAGATAATAACCTCGTGGATCAACATAAACACCACCAAGATAAGGCTTAATCATTTTATTATTCACATAAGAATAAATTGGGATCATCGGAGTATCATTGGAAATAATGTCTAAGGCTTTTTGATACCCGTCTATATCACCTGTTTTACCCGATTCAAGTACCAATTGATCAAATTGTTTATTTGAGTAAAAAGATGAGTTTTGTGTATGGCCTGTGGTAAAGATATTAAAATAAGTCATCGGGCTATTATAATCAGCGATCCAACCATATCTGGCAATATCATATTTCCCCTGATATTTATTATCTATCAACACTTTCCATTCCTGATTTTGTATAGTGGCATCAACCCCCAAATTTTTCCGCCACATTGAACTGACTGCAATGGCAATTTTTTTGTGAGACTCCAGCGTGTTATACAACAAGGTAAATTTCAGCGGGTTATTCTGATTAAACCCGGCTTCATTTAATAATTTTTTCGCTTTTTCAATCCGTTGTTCTTGCGTCCATGTCGCAAAATCAGGCTGTTTAAAATCAATGCCGCCAATACTCGGTGGAAGGTAAGTATAAACCGGTTGTTGCCCCTGGCCTAATACCTTATCAGCAATGACTTCTCTATCTATCGCCAGACTTAATGCCTGCCTGACTCTCACATCATTAAACGGTGCTTTTGCGGTATTAATTTCATAGTAATAAGTGCCTATTCTGGGGGAAACATGAACTTGCTCTGGATACTTTTTCTTTAATGATGCAAAGGATTCCTGTGGAATGGTCAGCGTTATATCAATTTCCCCTGCCAGATAACGGTTTAAGTCCGCTTTATTTGAAGTTAAAGTAAGGTAAGTGACTTTATTAATAACCGTATTTTTATCATCCCAATAATGGGAATTTCTCACACCGACAATTTTCTCATTCACTACCCACTCAGATAATTTAAATGCCCCGCTGCTGACAAAATATTCAGGTTGTATCCACTTATCGCCATATTTTTTAATGACTTTTTTACTGACAGGCACCATGACAGGATGTGCCAGTCTCTGCAAAAAATCACCGACAGGCTGGGCTAATTTTATTTCAACCGTATAATCATCCAGTGCTTTTATCCCTAACTCATCGGCGTTTTTCTGGCCTTTAAGAATATCATCCGCATTAATGACAGCAGCATCAACAAGGTAATTGCCATAAGGTGAACCCATTGTCGGATCGAGTAAACGCTGCCAGCTAAATACCACATCATGGGCGGTGATTGGTGTACCATCAGACCATTTAGCCCCGTTTCTTAAATGAAAAACCCAGTTTTGGTTATCATTCGTTTCCCAGCTTGTCGCCAATCGGGGAGCGATATTGCCTTTTTGATCGGTATAAACCAAGCCATCAAAAAAATCATAAATAATATTAAAATCGGTATCACTTTCAACTTTATGAACATCCAATGAAACTGGTTCCGCACCGTTATTACGGACTATTTCCTGTTTTTCGGCCAATTGTGTTCCTGCCGGAATAACCGCCGCATGAGATACCGTTATCCCTGCTAATATTAATGCCATCAAATAAGATAACTGTTTTATGGTTTTATTTTTCATCATGTTTATTTTCATGCATTTAATCCTATAACTATTATTTTTATACAATCAGAGCCTGTAGTCACAAGCTCTGATTCTTTTATTAGTGTTTTATAATATAAAGATCTTTCGTTGAAATATAATCCATGGGGGTGGCATAAAACCCGCCAACATAAGGTTTTACCAATCTATTACTAACATAATAGTAAATAGGAATCGCCGGAGTGTCGTGCGTTAAAATATCTGTTGTTTCCTGATAATATTTAACATCATTTGTTTCACCGGCTTTAATAACCAACTGGTCAAATTGACTATTTTCATAGACAGGAACATTTAGACTACTTCCTGTCAGGAAGGTATCCAGAAATGACATCGGGCTATTATAATCGGCAGTCCAGGCATATCTGACCACATCAAATTTACCCTGATGCATATTATCCAGCATCACTTTCCATTCCTGATTTTGTAAAGATGCATCAACATCAAGGTGTTTTTTCCACATAGAAGCTACAGCTATAGCTATTTTTTTATGAGTTTCTCTTGTGTTATAAAGTAAATCAATTTTTAATGGATTACTTTTATTAAACCCTGCCTCATTTAATAACGCTTTGGCTTTTTCAATCCGCTGTTCTTGCGTCCATGATGCATATTCAGGCGGATTTAAATCTAATCCACCGATATTAGGTGGAATAATATTATAAGCCGGTAATTGCCCCTGCCCTAACACCTTATCAGCAATAACATCTCTGTCGATAGCTAAACTTAATGCCTGCCTGACTCTGATATCATTAAAAGGGGGCTTTTTAGTATTGAAGGCATAGTAATAAGTGGATAGCATCGGTGTAATGCGCATTTGATCACTATGTTCCTTTTTTAAGGATGCAAAGGAATCTAATGCAATGGTTTTGGTGATATCTATTTCCCCTGCAAGGTAGCGATTCAAGTCCGCCTTTTCAGAGACAATGGTCAGGAAAGTCACTTTGTTAATAATGGTGTTTTTATCATCCCAATATAGCGGGTTTCTGACACCAATCACCTTTTCATTCACCCGCCAGTCAGACAGTTTAAAAGCCCCGCTGCCAACAAAGTTCTCTGGTTGTGTCCATTTATCACCATATTTTTCCACTGCTTTTTCACTGATAGGAACCATCACTGTATGAGTCAACATTTGTAATAAATAAGCAACCGGCTTATCCAGTGTCACCTCCAGTGTAGAATCATCCAGCGCTTTTATGCCCAGTTCTTCTGCTTTTTTCTTGCCAAGTAATATATCTTTTGCGTTCATTACATGGGCAGTTTCAAGATAACTGCTATATGGGGAACCCATTGTCGGGTCAAGCAAACGCCGCCAACTGAATACGACATCATGGGCGGTGATGGGAGTTCCGTCAGACCATTTAATACCTTTTCTAAGATGGAAAACCCATGTTTGGTTATCTTTCGTTTCCCAGCGCTCTGCCAATCTGGGTTCAATATTGCCTTGTCTGTCGGTGTAAACCAGACCATCAAAAAAGTCATGGATAATATCTAATTCGGTATTGCTTTCTACTTTATGCACATCCAGAGAAGCAGGAAATGCACCGTTATTGCGCACGATTTCCTGTTTTTCCGCCAGTTCTGTTCCCGGCGGAACAACCGCAGCCTGAACAGAAAAACCAATACCACCTAAAGCAAGTGCTATTGAGCAGGTTAATACTTTCGATGTTCTGTTTTTTATTATGCCGGATATTATTTTATGCATCTTTTGGTTACTCCATTATTCTATTTTTATTTTCTTGACAGTAACTGTATCAATTAAATCACCCGCTTAATAAGAGCCCGTTATAAACGGACTCTTATTATCGCGTGATTAATGTTTAATGATATAAAGGTCTTTTGTTAAAATACGTCCTAATGGGCTGATATAAAAGCCGCCAACATAAGGTTTAACTAATTTGACACGAACATAATAATAAACCGGAATAGCAGGAGAATCGTGGGTAAGAATATCAAGAGCCTGTTGATAAGTCTCCTTATCATTAGTCTCATCTGCCTTTAATACCAATTGATCAAATTCTGGGTTACTGTATTTAGTAATATTATTGGTGTTATCTGTCATGAAAATATCTAAAAAAGTCACCGGGCTATCATAATCTGCCTGCCAGGCATATCGGCCAACCTCAAAATTTCCCTGCTGCATGGATTCAGTCTGCGATTTACTTTCCTGATTTTCTAACACAACTTCAATGCCGAGATTCTTCTTCCATACAGAACTGGCAGCAATGGCAATTTTTTTATGATCTTCTGACGTGTTATATAGCAGTTTAAATTTCAGCGGATTATTTTTATTAAACCCTGCTTCATTTAATAATTCTTTGGCTTTTGCAACACGTTGCTCCTGCGTCCATGAGGCATAATCAGGTTGCTTTAAAGTCATTCCCCCACTGCCCGGAGATACCACGTTAAAAGCGGGTTTTTGACCTCTTCCTAATACCTTGTAAGCAATTACATCTCTGTCCAGCGCCAAAGTCAGCGCCTGTCTAACTCGGATATCATTAAAAGGTGGTTTTTGAGTATTAAAATAATAATAATAAACACTCATTATAGGTTTGATATGAAACTGGTCACCAAATTGTTTTTTTAGTTTCGAAAAGAAATCTAATGGACCACCATTTGATATATCCACTTCTCCTGTCATATAGCGGTTAAGATCAGCCTTATAGTCTGATAATGGCAAATAAGTAACTTTATTTATTACCGTATTCTTATCATTCCAATAATGGGGATTTCTGACAGCGACAATTTTTTCATTTACAACCCATTCAGAGAGTTTAAACGGCCCGTTACTGACAAAAAACTCTGGCTGCGTCCACTTATTACCATATTTTGTGATCACTTTTTCATTGACTGTTGACATAACCGGATGTGCCAACATTCGTAAAAAGCCTGCTTTTGGCCTCTCCAGAGAAACTTCTACGGTTGTATCATCCAGTGCTTTAATGCCCAGTTCTTCCGGTTTTTTCTTGCCTGTAAGTACATCATGAGCATTGATAACTTTGGCTTGTACCAGATAGCTGCCATAAGATGAGATCGTATCCGGTGTTACCAACCGCCGCCAGGAGAAAACCACATCATGGGCTGTCATTGGCGTGCCATCCGACCACTTTATTCCTTTTCTTAAATGGAATACCCAAGTTTTATTATCTTCGGTTTCCCAACGTTCAGCCAAGGCAGGAACAACTTTATCGTTTCTATCAATTTCCACCAGCGGTTCAAATAAATCCTGTAAAATATCAAACTCACTACTACTATCAGATTTATGAGGATCTAAAGAACCCGGTTCGGAAAAGTTATTGCGGGTGATTTCTTGTTTTTCGGCTAGTTGTGTACCGGCAGGAACAACGGCGGCATAAGAATATGTGGTGCTTCCTAATATAAGAGTTACAGAACAGGTTAATACTCTGGCAATTTTATTTTTTATTAGCCTTGCCATTATTTTTTGCATATTAGCGTTCTCCATGATTGTTTTTATTATTAATTCAATATCTCATTTATTATTACTACCTTAATTAGGTTACTCGTATTTGTAATATTCTTGTGTAAATTGCTTAGATTAAAATATATAAGTGCAACGCGTAATAATTAGCGTTGCACTTATTATTTAAAACAGTAGGGAACTACAGTACCTTTTTGATGACTATTTTATCTACAGCAATATTCTGTATTTATAATCAAAGTCACATTATTTACTGTGTATATCTGTAATCCGGTCTTTTTGCGGGTAAGCAACCGGTGACTGCTCGGCAAAGTATTTCACCACCGCATCCACATCAGGCATGCTGTATACCGGATCGGTTCCCTCTTTAAATACGGAGAAATTACTACCACCCGTTGCCAGATATTCATTCGCTGCGACACGGTACTTGGCTTTCATATCAACAGGCTTACCGTTAATTTTCATGGAACTGGCAATTACACGCTGACCAGCCGGTTTTGAGCTGTCCCATGAGTATTCGAAACTGTGCGACACTGACATAACACTCGGACGCGTGCGATCCCATTGTTGTTCCAACGCACGTTTAATCTGTTCGCCGGTCAGGGTTTTGGTCACCATCACATTGGAGAATGGCTGAACGGTGTAAATCGCGTTATAAGTGACATCCCCTGCATCCATTGGCGCACGGATACCACCGTTATTCATGAAAGCAATCACGGCTCCGCCACGCTCTTTTGGCGCTGTAGCATATAAATGTGCATCAGCGATCACTTTACCCAGTGAAGATTCACCACCGGCTGTTGGCTGTTTGGTCAGGTTACTTTCCAGTTTCCCGATCACACGGTTTGCCAACGGTGTAGCAATTTTCTCGTAAGACGATAATAGCTCGGTCACTTTCGGGTCTTTGCCATATTTATAGTTATCAACCCAAATGTTTTTCGCCTTGAAATCAACAACATCTTTCGTGGTTTTATCCAGTTTCAGATCCAGCTTCGTCAGCAACGCGCCATTAGCCTGAGCAGAAGTGACAGATTTTCCATTAATCACGCAGTTATAAGCCTGATGAGTATGACCGCTGATCACGAAATCGACTTCTTTATCCAATTGATTGACGATATCGATTATTTTTCCGGTTATGCCATTGCATGCATTTACATCAACGCCACCCTGTTCACGTTTTTGCATTGCCCCTTCATGGATCAGGATACCAATCGCTTTTACGCCCTTTTTCTGCAATTCAGGCACCAGCGCATTGATGGTTTTGACTTCATTGGAGAAACTTAAACCCGCAGTTCCCTGAGGAGTCACAATCGCAGGTGTGCCTTCCAGTGTCAGGCCGATAAAGGCGACCGGAATTCCTTCAAACTCTTTGATGACATATTCCGGGAACAGAGTTTTACCGGTTTCATTAACGGTTACGTTCGCCGACAGATACTGAAACCCTGCGCCTTTAAATGGCACTGGTCCCTGACAGCCCGTTACCGGATGGCAACCGCCGTTCTGTTTACGTAGCAGCTCATCTTTGCCTTTATCAAATTCGTGGTTGCCCACTGAAGTGGCTTCCAGACCAGCAAGGGTCAGGGCTTCAATACTGGGTTCATCATGGAACATTGAGGAGAGAAGCGGGCTGGCACCAATTAAATCACCTGCGGCAACCACGATGTTATTCGGGTTTTCCTGTTTCAGCTCCTTAATCAGCGTTGCCATATATTCAATACCGCCGGACTGATTTTTGGGCGCTTTCAGTGCTCCATGAAAATCATTCAGACCCAGAACGCGTACATCCACGATATTCGATGATTCATTAGCTGGCTTGGTTGCACACCCTGCCAGCAATGCTGCGCCAATCACAATCGGAAGTAATTTATATTTATAATTCATCTCATTATCTCTTTAAGTCAGCCATCAAAGTGTAACCGTCGTCTTTCAGGTCGCAGCCTGACAAGCTGCAACCTGAAATTCATAGGAAAGACAATTAAGTGTTATTTTTTATCAGTCAGATCAATTTGGTAAATCGCAAACCCGACATCGTCATTTTTCAGGTATTTCACCGGATATTGGGCATGTTCTTTAATAAATTTCGCGGCTTTTTCTGATGGGGAAGTTTCAAAACGGATATCCAGTTGTTTATCTGTCTTGATTGGCAGGAATGACCAGTTATTTTCTGCCTGTGTTGATACCACACCATTCTCTTTGGTTGTTCTGGAAATATAAGCAGCCAGAATCGAGCGGTTTTCATCCGGCGAAGCAAATGCGATATGATCTTCGCCGGTTCCGGCAAATTTACCGCCGTAACCACGATAGTTATTGGTGGCGATCAGGAAGGTTGCTTTCGGATCGATTGGCTTACCCTGATAGGTAACATCTTTGATACGGTTTGCGCCTTTGTTGATCAATTGGCAATCGGTGTCATATTTCGCCGGTTGAGTCAGATCAACCTTATAATCGACGCCACTAATAGTGTCGAAATTATAAGTGCGGAAGCCATCCCAGTTCAGTAATTCCTGTGGCTTAGTCGAATTCGGGTCGATCTGGTTATACATACCGACCGAACATTCCAGCCACTCGACAACATCAGCACCACTCGCTTTGACTACAACCAACGTATTCGGGTAGAGGTACAGATCAGCGGCATTACGGAAAGTCAGGTCGCCTTTTTCCACTTCAACAAAGTCAGCCGGTGCGTTTTTACGTCCGCCAGCCTTAAATGGTGCGGCTGCGCCCAGAACCGGTAAGTCAGCCAGGTCAGGATCACCTTTGATAAAGCGTTTGGTGTAATCAACCTGAGCATCATTGACGATCTGAACCGTCGGATCACTCTGGATCAGGGCAAGATAGCTGTACATATTGGCTGAAGCCTTACCGATATGCTTACCGACAAAATCACGGGTTCCCTGATTGGCTTTATCAATAATGGCAGCCAGCTTGTCATCACGCTCAACCAATGCTTTTTTGTGGGCTTTATCGTAAATAGGCCGCGCCTCAGCTTTGGCAGATTCTACTTTCCATTCACCGCTGTCATTGTTGATTACCATATCAACAACGCCCAGATGATCCCCCCACTGGCCCGGCATCACCGCAGGAATACCATTAACGGTGCCGTTAGCAACATCAACACCTTTAATACCAGCATATTCTTTATTTGGGAAAACGCCGTGAGAATGACCGAACAGAATGGCATTAATACCCGGAACTTCACTCAGATAATAAACTGAGTTCTCTGCCATCGCTTTATAAGGCTCCTGAGAGAAACCGGAGTGTGGAATGGCAATAATCAGATCTGCACCCGCTTTTTTCATTTCAGGTACGAATTTTCTGGCCGTTTCAGTGATATCGTTAACAACCACTTTGCCATCCAGATTCGCTTTATCCCAGATGCTGATCTGTGGCGGAACAAAACCGATATAACCGATTTTAACCGTGTGTTCTTTGCCTTCCCGATCTTTAACCGGAGTATCAACAATAATATAAGGAGTAAAGTAGTTTTTACCGGTTTTGGCATCCATAACATTAGCATTGACATAAGGGAACTCAGCTCCCGCTATCGCCTGTTTCAGGTAATCCAGACCAAAGTTGAATTCATGGTTACCAAAGTTACCTACGGTATAGCCCATCGTGTTCATAAGCTGATGTGCCGGATGAACCTCCCCCTGTTTCAGCCCTTTTGCCGCCATATAATCCGCCATCGGACTACCCTGAATCAGGTCACCATTATCAACCAGAATGGCATTAGTCGCTTCAGCTTTAGCAGCTTTAATCAGGCTTGCAGTACGAACCAGACCAAACTGTTCAGTCGGTTTATCCTTAAAATAATCGAAATCAATCAGGTTGCTATGAACATCCGATGTTTCCATAACCCGTAAATCAATGGTCGCAGCATTAACATTACATGCCACCAACATTGCCAGTGCGGAAATTTTCAACCCATGCTTCAACATGTTATACCCCTTTGCAGAAAGAAGAGCCTGTAAGCTCTTCTTATGACATTTTTCTTAGAAAGATATTTAGCCGGGAAATGTACTACCTAAAAATACAAACGTGCTCCGGTTTCCAGAATGGTCTGTTTCTTATCTCTGTAAACCGGGTTGTCGCTGCGTGCATCATCATATGCTGCTTCAACAAACAAACGTATGCTATTGTACTGGGAAACAGAAAAACGTTTATCTAAACCAACGGTGTAAGTCTGTTTTTTATAGTTGAATGTGTTGGAATCACCGTCACGCAGGTAATAACCGGCATACATACCGCTCTCAATTTTATCCCAGTGCCATTTCATCCCCAGACCATACAGGTTTGCTGTCCAGTTTCCTTTGACGGAATTGGAACTGAGTCTGTCGCCTTCACGGTAAATCATGCCTGAATTTTTGGAACGTGCCTGACCATAATCCACACCGACCGAGAATTCGCGTCCGGGGAAGTAATATTCCATGCCGAAAGCCAGTAAACTATCCTGTGGGGAGACGTCAGAAACTTTAACTTCACCCCCTGAGAGTTTCCGGTGTGCTTCTCCCGTTGCCGCAGAATAACCACCGTTGAATTCCAAGCCAAAATTTGATTTATAGAAACCGACTACGGAGTAGGCATGACGCAGATCACCATGCTGGCGGTCTTTATCTGAGCCCGATTTGCCACTATAAGTTGCTGCCAGCTTAAAACCTTCATAGCTGTTGGTCTGGACAAAAATCGTTTGTGGCAGACGGGTCACGAAGTTGTTTTTACCGACACCATTATTGTTGTAACCTGTCGCACGACCCAGAACATCACTGAAATAAAATACGCCTGTGTTGCCATAGCCGTAACTGGATTTTTTTACCCAATCAATAGGTATATAGGTTCGGCCTAATTGAATCTGACCATAATCCCTGTGGGATGCACCGATATAACCAATACGGTTATACATTTCAAAACTGGTTTTAGGATTATCACTATTTGATCGTTGAGTGTCTGAACCCCATTCCATTTTACCAAATACTCTAATATCTCTGGTTAATTGATGGATACCACTAATACCAATACGGCTGCCATCATCGCGCATACTAATATCACGATCCTGACTGGTGGTTTTTGCTTTCAGGCGAAACTGCCCATTCAAATCGACTCTAGTACCCTTGTCATTGTAAACCGTCACAGCGCCAGCACTGCCAGAAATAACCAATAATCCAATTAATGCAGCCAATGGCTTCATATTTTTCATAAATAAGACACCCACAAAGATTAATTTTCAGGTAATACGTCTCTCTATCACGAACTGTGCGCAATATATTCAGAGTAATAAAAACCTGTCACGATTTTTCGTGAAAATAAAAAGGCTCGTTTAAAAAATGATAGAACTCGTATTGTTAATTATTATTTATAATTGAAATTTCCTCGTCAGAATATTCACAACATGCCATGTTGAACCAGTAATAAAACATATAATTAAAAGGAATTGAATAAAACACGAACAGAGAATTAAAATACCCAATATCATTGTACTGAATTAATTAACGTATGATATCCAGCTCAGTATACCTATTTATAATAACCAAAGAAAACAATGTTTTTCGTGAAGAGGTGCACATTAATCAAAATACCCAATAGAAATATTACATCAATGTGTGAATCGCATCAAAATTACCCCATATAATTTACTTCAACTGCTTAAACAACATCAAAAAAGACCATTCCCCATACAGAATAAAAAATATTCCATTCATATGGATTTTTATCACACGCAATTAGCTCATCTATATTTATAAATATAAATTAATATATTTAATCAGCTCAGAATGAAATATAGTTAAATAATAGAAAGAAATATATTATTAATAATCCGAATTGATTATTCTTTTATTTCTGATATTACCCGTAACACAGAAAGTAAATTTACTCACCTCATTAAAAATTTAACTTAAGTCAGATTAAGATAAAATCCCAGCTCTTCAGAGAAGAGTAAAAAAAATAAACGATGAGGATCTTATATATTATGTTTGCTCATCAGTCAGATGAATATACCCTTCATTTTTAGAATAAAAAGTGAAGGGTATAGATCATTATTTATGAGGCCACAACCATGCAGCACCACGCACGCCACTGGAATCGCCATGCAGTGCTTTTTTGATCGGCGTTGCACACTCACCACCAAAAACCCACTCGCTGACTAAATCAGGAAGCGTCTGATAAAGGCGATCAACATTACTCATACCACCACCCAGTACAATCACATCGGGATCAAGTAAGTTAACGACCTGTGCCAGTGCTCTCGCCAGACGTCTTTCATAACGCTGGATAGCCAGTTCTGCGATTTTATCTCCCTGTGCCACAGCTTCCATGATTTCATGGCCTTTTTTGTGCACACCACTAGAGCGGAAATAATCCCTCATAAAGCCGGTTCCCGATACAAACATTTCGGTACAACCCGGTTTACCGCAGAAACAACGTACCTCTTCCTGATAGGCGCGGTCTTCATCATCCATCCACGGCAATGGGTTATGACCCCATTCACCCGCCAGGCCATTACCACCCGCATGCACTCTGCCATCAAATACCAGACCGGAGCCACATCCCGTTCCGACGATAACAGCAAATACCATCTTCTTACCTGCTGCCGCGCCATCAGTTGCTTCTGATACGGCCAGACAGTTAGCATCATTCGCAACCCGGACTTCACGCCCCAGCAAGGCAGAGATATCTCTGTCCAAAACCTGATCGTTAAGCCAGACAGAATTGGCATTTTTAACTTTTCCGGTAAAAGGTGAAATGGCTCCCGGAATACCAATCCCGATGGTTCCTCTCTGGCCGGTCGCCTTTTCAGCGTCTGCTATCAAACCGGCGATAGCGGCCAAAGTCTGTGGATAATCATTGCGGGGAGTATCTACCCGCTTACGAAACAGCTCTTCTCCCTGATCGCCCAATGCGATCACTTCAATCTTGGTTCCACCAAGATCAATACCTATACGCATAGCTTACCTTTTTCTCTGTGGTTAACCGTTAGCTGAATTTTTCAGCTTAACTGGATCGTGTTGTTACAGGATCATTGCCTGAGCAGCATTAACAATCAAGAACTATAACGTCACTTTGTTTTAGGAATTGGACGTTTGTTTTCATAATTGAACACAATCGACAAAAAAGAAAACCTGAAAGATGATGAAAATGAATTCCTATGGCTTCATCTCATGATTCGTTATTATGCACAGCTACGCTTTCCAAATAACGTTTATATGACGTTTGTCACAATGTATAAAAATGGGGTAACCGCATGTTATGGTTCAAAAATTTAATGATTTACCGTTTAAACCGGGAAATATCGCTTTCTGCGGATGAACTGGAAAAACAGTTAAGCCCATTGGCATTCACCCCATGTGGCAGTCAGGATATGATGAAAACAGGCTGGGTTCCGCCAATGGGTGCGCATGGTGAAGCATTAACACATGCAGCAGGTAATCAGATCCTGATCTGTGCACGCAAAGAAGAAAAAATGTTGCCTTCTCCTGTCATTAAACAGGAACTTCAGGCCAAAATTGCCCGTCTGGAAGGAGAACAACATCGGAAATTAAAGAAAACCGAGAAAGACTCGCTGAAAGATGAAGTGATCCACACTTTATTACCAAGGGCATTCAGCCGTTTCAGCCAGACTTATATCTGGATAGATACAGTTAACCACCTGATTATTATCGATTCTTCCAGTGCAAAACGCGCTGAAGATAATCTGGCACTACTAAGAAAAACACTGGGTTCGTTACCTGTTGTTCCTCTGACGTTTACTGACCCGATTGAATTGACATTAACTGAATGGGTACGTTCAGGTGACCTGCCTGCGGGTTATGCCCTGATGGATGAAGCAGAATTGAAAGCTATTCTGGAAGAAGGCGGGGTTATCCGCTGTAAAAAACAGGAACTGGTATCTGACGAAATAGCGGCACATATTGAATCCGGGAAATATGTCACCAAACTGGCGCTGGACTGGGAAGAGCGGATTCAGTTCATGTTGTCTGATGATGGCTCTTACAAACGCATAAAATTCAGCGAAACATTACGTGAACAGAATGACGATATTGATCGCGAAGATGTCGCCCAGCGGTTCGATGCTGATTTTACGTTGATGACGGGTGAATTAAGTGCACTGATAAAAAATACTATTGATGCACTGGGTGGTGAAGCAGAAAGGTAATTGACTGATATACCTGCTTCGGAAAGCAGTCTGACTGCGGGTAGAGCCTCAATGACAGCACTATTGAGGCTCATTACTTCAACTATTAGAAGCGATATACCAAGCCAACACCCATTACGTTCTCAGTATTAATCTTAGTTGCTTTTGTAAAATCATTATCTTTCAGAAGATTAATCTGATACTCAGCATATGTGCCCAGATTTTTGTTGAAATTGTAAGATGCACCGATAGAAATATACTTAAACAAATCTTCAGAACCTTTGTTTGTTAACGGATTATTCTGCCCCAGATCCTTGCCTAAATCTTTACCCTTGGAATAAACATAAGCAATCCCCGGACGCAGGCCAAAATCAAATAGATACTGAGCCGTTAACTCAAGGTTTTCTGTTTTATTTGCGAACATCGCAAGCTTATCGACCGAGCTACCGAATCTGGTCAGATTGCGGGCTTCGCCATACATAGCGGCCAGATAAACATTATTTCTATCGTATTTTGCTGACACCATCCATGCTTCCGCTTTGTTCCCTTTTGCCAGCACCTTAGCGGATGCAGTACCGTATTTTTGATCTGTAGTCCGGTTAGAATTGCCATAAGAAGCGGCGACAGTAACACCATGCCCAAAATCGTAGGAACTGGATATACCGATACCATCACCATTCTGCCGTATAACGTCATTGCGGGTATTTTTAGTTCCGCCATCGTTTTTAGCCTGGTATTGCAGGGCAAACTTTAACCCGTCGACTAACCCGAAGAAGTCAGTATTACGATAAGTTAACAGCCCGGTTGCACGCCCCATCATGAAGTTTTCAGTGCCAGCCATACTATCCCCACTGAACATACTCATCATATCTGTGAAGTTAGCATCATAGACAACACCAAAGTTACGTCCGTAATCCAATGTGCCATACTTACCCAGTCCAAAACCGGCGAAAGCCAGACGCGTTCTCGCAAATTGGCTGCTTTCAACTTCTGTTCTGCTGGCACCCATATTGAATTCCCAACGACCGTACCCAGAAATAGAATCCGTCAACTGGGTTGTACCCTTTATACCGATACGACCAAAAGAATTATCCCCTGCTTCTTTGCTCTTTATTTTTGCAAAATAACGTTGAACTTCAGCTTTCCCGTATAAATCTATTTTATTACCATCCTTATTATAAATTTCAGCCGCATTTGCAGTCCCAGTTATAAAAAAAGCCGGAATTGCCATTGCTATTGCCATTGCTATTGCGTTGTGTTTTGTCATTATTGTGGTCCTCACTTGGATTGTTATTTACCTTTTGCCACCGCCATGAAATACACTTTCTAAGAAACATTCATTCAATAAAGAGATTTCCCAAAAAATTAATTAGGCGGATTAACATTTAGCAATCTTTGTTACTTTATGGTTAATTTTGTAATTAGCAATAGCGATACTAAGATCCAATTTAACGTTTTGCTAACAAAATTTAACCAAAAGTGCTATCCTGTGAAGAAGCTCACAAAACGAACAGCGATTCAATATTCCGATGACACCAATTATGACAATTGGTTAATAAAAACAGTAAGTTAAAAAATATAAGAATAGTAAATAAAAAAGAGGGGATATAACCCTAAACAGCATTTTTCACTGCCAATTATTATAGATTGAGTGATAATCATTCGTTGTAAATATTGACAATTACCAGATAGTTCTGTATTTCGTGGAAATTGGTATATTTCCTTTTATTCCAAGCAATGATTTCAGATTTTCTAATGAATGACGCCAATGCAGTACAATAAATATTAACGACCTACAAGGTGCTAAAATGGCAGAAAATTACCCACGTGCGCGGGGACGACCTGCGATACCTGAATCAGAAATACGTCAGAAAGTTAATGATATTACTCTTTCTCTTCTGTTAAATCAGGGCTACAGCAAAACGACCATGGATGTTATTGCCCAAAAAGCTAAAATAGCCAAAAAGACACTCTACCGTTTTTATAAAAACCGGGAAGAGTTAATTGAGAAAGTCATATTAAACTGGAAAAATAATACTCCACCGTCCCTAACAGAAAAGGCTGATACATCCCATCAGGTGATAATATTATTAGAAAAATATTTAAAAAAAATTTCAGATAACTATTTATCTGAAAATGAAGTGCGGTTATTTAAATTATTACAGTCTGATTTTCCTCATCGTAATAAGTTACTGGAAAAGTATCAAAAAAATGGTATTGAAAGCAGTAAAGTTACTTTAGCAAACTGGCTGGATAATCAACAAAAACAGGGGTTACTGAAAGAATCTAATTATAATACATTCAGTGAATTGGCTATCTCAATGGTCATTTCAGAACCGTTACGTAAAATGGTGTTAGGGTTGATACCTCCTTTACCGGAAACAGATGTCTCTCCCCGAATTACTGAAATAGTAAAATTAATTTCTGTTGAGTCAGATAAAAAATAAATCTTTCTGCTCTAATTTTATTTCACAGCAAAAATAATTGGCGTTGAGGTAACTATAAAACTCAACGCCTTCTATTTAATAACTAACAAAAAAATCGCCTTTCAAAATCAATATGATCACCCGGCCTGATGAATATTTCCCGGAACTGTTCAAAACAGGTTATTTTATTTAGCTGGTTAATCATTTTATCCTGACTAAAAATATCCAATAACGCATCATAACACTCCGCAAAACACACCTTGTCTATTCTGTTTATCGCTATCAGAAAAACAACATGCACACGCTCACTTTCCCCCCAGAGAATACCTTTTGGGCTAATAGCAACAGCAATACCGGTTTTTATCGCATTCATCTTTGCTGAATGCGGCAATGCCAGAATACCAAATGCGGTTGAAGAGGCGTTTTCACGCTGATAAACATATCTGACAAAATCAGCCTCAGTATAACCTCTTGCAAACATAGCCTGACAAAGCATATCGATAAGCTCATCCCTATGCTGACAACCAGGCTCAAACCAAAACAACCCCGGTTCAAAAAACAGGTCAAAATTGCGTTGCAGCGCCCTTCTTTTCCTGTTCGCATTAGCGACCTCAATTTTACCAAATAACTGTGCCCGTTTCTCCCGCACCTGAAAAGGTGAGATGCACACTGTTTCGTATTTTTGGCTGGAAGGCATATTTATAGTTGTAATTAATAATTCAAATTCAACATATTCCAGTTCAGAAGGCTGCGATATTATCTTAACAATATTTATTTCATCAGAGAAATCATATAATAACTGATGATATATTCTGTTTTCAATTCCTTTATATTCGGGGCATAAAAGCACTGCCTGTACTTTTTTCACTTTATTTTTTTGTCGCTCAAACTCAGCACCAACGTGTAAGGCAAGAAAAGAAATTTCATCTTCATTCAGTTTCTTACCAAAAAAATCATTTAATTGTAAGGAGATAAAAACAGCGATATCAAAAATAGTACGACACTCTTTTTTTATTATATCTAACATAGGATTTCGGGTATAAACATTATGCTTCAACCGCATTTCCAATCCAGAAATATGTAAACAGAACAAAGAAATAAAGTCATCCGTTGCTAAATTGATCAGATAATGTTCCCCAACCGATTCAGCAACCTGTCTGGAAAATTGATATAAACTCATTCTACCTGGCTCAATTAATTCCTTGCCTTCAGCCTGATAAATATTGGCATTTGTTTTCAGTAAAATATAACAATATTTCCTTTCAGCCTCTGTTATAGAGATATTAAAAGCACTTTGTAAGCTATCACATAAATTTTCGGTTACTAATTTTAACCAATCATTTTCTTCCATCAAGATAAACTGATTATTTAAATAATTCCCGTAATTTAAACGTTGAATGAGTATCAGGAAATTTAATACAAGACTTGTATATGAAAGTTTACAAACAGAATAACCCAATCTGTTAAATACCTGCGTAATAATATCCGATATTACTTCAACCTGTTGTACCCCGAATAATACTTCCAGCCTTTTTAAATCCAGCGTCCTGTGCTCTGTTTGTTCAATGATGACATGATAGATTAACTCTCTTAAATCCTGCTCAGTGCCTATAATTTGAAGACGATTATTTTTGCATAAGAACCTGACATTGAACTTTTCAAATGAGTCATTCATCTTATATATCACTGATTTTAAAGTGGAATCACTGATATATAAATCAGCACTTAGATCATAAATATTATTACTTTCTCTGGATAACAGGATAGATTTAATCAAATAACATGCTCTTTCCTGATAATTTCTCGGAAATTCACTGAGTTTCTCATTCAGAGAAAGATTAGCATCAGATGATAAAGTATACCCTGAACGCCCGGAAATAATAATTTTGCGCCCGTAGGCCTCATTAATTACCACAACATAATTTTTGATGGTTCTGATTGAAACATTTAAGACCTGAGATAATTTTACTGCCAGAGTCGGGTTATTTTGTTCCATTAAGTAATTCAATAATTCTTTCTGCTTAGGCCTTAGCATTATAACCCCCTGTTAAATGAACAAATAAAACATAATGCTTACAGATTAGATCAATTAAAAAAACAGAAAACTACCCTCCTGAAGTGAAAAAATATAATTGAAGATTAAATCAGAATTTACGATAGTAGTTTATATACCCAAAAACAAAAATCAATCAGCTAAAAAATAATGAGGAATTAGCATGAAAAATACTTTCATTATGTTGTGTTGTGGCGCTGGTATTTCCAGTGGAATGCTGGCGACAAAAACCAGAAATGCCGCCAGAAAAAAAGAATTATCGGTTACTGTTGAAGCCAGAAGTGAAAGCGAAGTCGCTGAATATTTCTCTGTTATTGACATCCTGTTTCTTGGCCCACATTATGCCTCACAAAAAGAAGCATTCCAGAAACATGCTGATATTTATAATATCCCTGTCATTGTCGTACCACAAAATATTTATGGGAAACTGGATGGGGAAGCATTACTGGAATTAGCCCTAACCACTCTAAAAAATAAATTGAACCACTAATCTTATTCTTTATAACACCGGGGTTTTTTTATTTATATCCGATTGATGGAAGAGACAAAAGTAAAGAGATATGAAACATGAAAGCATTTATGTCTTGGTTATCTGATTCTTTTGCACCAGCAATGCAAAATTTCACTAAACGACCGTGGGTAGCAGCTATTTCTGGCTCCATGCTGAAAAATATTCCTTTTATTTTAGCTGGATCATTAATATTTTTTTATAATGTATTCCGCTCTTATCTTCCCTTTTTACCCAATCTTGGGCGGATTGCCGAATATTCCTTTGGTATGCTCGGCTTACTTACTGCTTTTATGGTAGCCAATCAGATGATGGAAAAACTTCATCATTTTAGGTATACCCTGATTGCCGGTCTAACATCCATCTGTGTCTATATGATGTTCATCAGGCCGGAGTTTTCTGATGGCAATATGATTGTCAGTTTTGAACGATTCGGCCCTGCGGGAATTCTACTGGGCATTGTCACCGGCTTGTTTATCTCTTATCTATTTCACTTCTATAACAAAATAGGATTTCTGAAAGAGAGCACCCTGCCTGATTTTGTCGTAGGCTGGATACACGGCATTATCCCGATACTGGTTTCTATCGGAGCAGGGACGCTAATCGTATTCACCCTTGAAGTTGATGTCTTCTCCCGGCTACTTTCCCTTTTCTCGCCTATTGCCGCTTTCGGGCAGACACTGCCGGGGTTCATTCTGATGGCGCTGATCCCTGCCATCGCGATGTCGATGGGGATTTCAGTCTGGACATTTACCGGCTTGCAAATGCCTATTTTTATGCTGGGTATCAGCACCAATATCACTCTGGTCGCGGCAGGACAGCCCCCGACCAATATTGTCACTTATGAAACGCTGTATACAGCAGCTCTGATTACAATGGGGGGAACTGGTGCCACTCTCGCCCTTAACCTCTTAATGCTGTTTTCAAAATCCAGAGAGCTTAAAGCCACAGGGTATATCTGTATCGGGCCTTCGTTCTTCAATATCAATGAACCGCTGGTATTTGGTACGCCGATTGTTCTCAATCCGCTGTTAATGCTGCCTATGTGGATTAATGCTATTACCAGCCCCATTATTGTCTGGGTATTCATGCGTTCCGACTGGTTGAATATCCCTGCCAAAATGATTCAGGTAGGTCAAATACCCGCTCCGTTTTCCAGCGTCATGATTACTGAGGACTGGCGGGCAATTATCTGTTATTTGGTGCTAATGTTGGTGTTCCTTATTACCTGGTATCCCTTCTTTAAGGTGTATGAGAAAAAACGTATTGAAGAAGAAAGTCTCAATGCAGCATAAATAATTCATGCCACATTCTACTATAAGGAAAAATAATCATGATTAGTGAGGAAAATATATTAATCCCCATCGCTATGGAAATTATTCTCGATGCAGGTAATGCCAGAGAAAAAAGTGAAAAAGCGATGAAATATGCCCGCGATGGCGATTTTGAAAATGCCCATTTGTATATGGATAAAGCACGAAGAATGATGTTATCGGCTCACTGTACACAAACGGATGTTATTCAAAAAGAAACGCAGGGAGACCATTTAAATTTGAGCCTTTTATTTATTCATGCTCAGGATACATTAATGACGATACGCAGCGAATTAGTGATGAAAGAGGAGATGATTGCCTTATATAAACTCATTCACGATATACGTAATAACAAAAAATAAAGGAAACAATAATGACTGAACATAATACTTTATTTCCTGAAGATTTTCTTTGGGGAGCAGCAACCAGTGCCTATCAGGTTGAAGGTGCAGCGGCAGAATACGGTAAAAAATTATCACAACAAGATATTCTCAATAATAAACCGGAATTTGCTGATACACATGTTACCAGTGATCATTATCATCGTTATAAAGAAGATGTGGCATTAATGAAAGAGTTAGGATTGAAAGCCTACCGTTTTTCTATCGCATGGGCGCGTATTTTCCCTGATGGGATCGGGGAGCCAAATAATGAAGGCGTTCAGTTTTATCATAATGTTATCGATGAATTACTGGAAAATGATATTACACCCATCCCGACCCTTTACCATTATGATATGCCAATGGCGTTAGTGGAAAAATATCATGGCTGGATTGACAGGCAGAGTGTAGATGATTTTGCCTATTATGCTGAATTTGTTATCAGGGAATATGGTCAGAAAGCCAGATATTGGCTGACGATTAATGAGCAAAGTATTATCGTGCAATTCTGGACGAAAAAATGCTTTATTCCTGAGCAATACCTCCACAATGAGCAGATTAAATATCAGATCAATCATCATATGAATCTGGCTCATGCCATCGCCTGTAAATTAGTTCATCAATGGGTGCCTGATGGTCAGGTCGGAGCCGCATTAGGGTATTCCGCCATTTATCCGCTGACCAGCAAACCGGAAGATAATCTGGCTGCCCAGAATGCCAATGACTTACGCAATTACTATTTCACCGATATCTATCTGAAAGGACAATATAACCAATCCGCTTTGATTTACCTGCAAAATCACGGGTTAGCTCCTAATATCGAAGACGGTGATATGGAATTAATCAAAGAAGGCTATTCTGATTTTCTGGCACTCAATTATTATTGTAGCCATACCGCCGCTGCCGCACCTGCAAATGCGCAAAGACGAATGGACGGCTTTAATCCGACCGGTATTAAAGGGCAAATCGACGGTTATGAGATCCAGCCAGATTACTATCAGATCCATAAAAACCCACAGCTTGATACCACAGATTGGGATTGGGCAGTTGATCCACAGGGGCTTGAATACCTGTTACGCGATTTATATACCCGCTATCAGAAGCCACTAATGATCACTGAAAATGGTTTCGGCGCTGATGATGTACTGGAAGCCGATGGCTCTATTCATGACAGTTATCGCATAGATTATATAAAGAAACACCTTCAGGCCATTAAGCGGGCAATGGATTCAGGAGTGAAGGTTCTCTCCTATAATCCATGGAGTTTTATTGATCTCCTGTCCACCAGCAATGGTTACAAAAAACGTTATGGCTTTGTTTATGTCAACCGCACTGATGACGATCTCAAAGACCTCGCTCGTTATAAGAAAGATTCATTTTTCTGGTATCAGGATGTTATCCAGACACGTGGTGATTCATTAAATAAACTGTGAGGTAAATAAGTGATTGAGTATCCAGTAATTGTCACCGCCCCTTCGGGGCTGCATACCCGGCCTTCGGCCCAGCTTTGCAATTTAGCCAAAACTTACAGTGGCACAATAGAAATTGTCCGGGGAGATAAAAGCGCTAATTTAAAAAGTATGTTTAAAATTATGTCGATGGGAATAAAAAATGGTATGGAAGTTACCATTCGGGTTGAAGGTGAAAACGAAGAGAAAATGGCACAATCAGTTGTCGATCTTATTCGCAGTATTAAAGAATAGATCTTATATGGTATTGCTACTTATCAGGAGTCTTTCATGCTCTCTTTTGATGAAATGGAAAGTATCGCGCGACAACTTATTTCCCCTACGCAATTAAATAAACATGTTACCTATGGTCAGGTTGCGGCGGTAATTCAGTGTGAATCAGGAAATGTTTATACTGGTATTAATATTGATACCGACTGCTCAATGGGATTTTGTGCTGAGCATAGTGCGATTGCCGATATGATTAAACATGGCGAAAACCGGATAGTTAAAGTTATCGCCGTTAATCATCACGGAAAAATTATTCCTCCATGCGGCCGCTGTCGGGAATTTATCAGCCAGATAAATCGGGAGAATGTGCAGAGCGAAATAAAAGTTAACAAAGAGCAGGTTTTACGGCTCAGTGAATTGCTGCCATTTGATTGGAAAAATGCGTAGGTGTTTTATTTTTATCAGATATCTAAAAAAACTGCCCGATTTAATGAGTTGGGCAGTTTTTCAACTAATAATTACATAGATGTTATTATAAATATTATTATATTATTTTTAACTAATAACCAATTACAAGATATTGCCCATTAATACCAAGCATTTCTGGAGTTGCGTTCCATTCCTTACCTTTAAAATCAAAGAATTTCCCTGAGAACCAAGCCCTAAAACAATCTAAAGCACCATTAGAATATGCCTGCCCAGCCATAGGAACCGCCCATCCTCCCGTATCTATAATCTGAATATTTAAAATAGCGTGCTTAAAAGGTTTGGGTAAAACCACTTTATTCTCAACAAGTGGTGTAAATGCATGCCAACCCCATTGAATCATTAATCCATTAGGAAACTCCTGATAACCGTTTTGCATTAACTGGTTAGGAAATTGCTTTTCCTCATGGCATTTCAAAGAGTCAGAAAATTTTTGCGTTAAACCTGAAACATCTCCGTCGTCTAAGACATCCTGCCCACATTGAGTAGACATAAAATTTGCCATAACAGAAGACATTGTTGACGTTTGGCGTAATACTTTGTTTAGCAAATCAATTTCCAATTCATTAGCTGGTATCCCAGTTTCTAAATTGGGGCTGGTCTGATAATTTTCCTGAGAAACAACGTTCGCATTCCCGCCCGTAGCAAATGCTTTAAAATCATTCTGGTTACTCATATTTTCTCCTTAGATAAATAAAAATACTGACCTAAATAGATTTTGTATTAAAATATCAACACAGGAAATAAAAATGTAGCAACTACAATGATGCTATGAACTCTTTATTATTTAACAATCAACATTAATACTACCATAGTAAAAAATACAACCTAAATAAGAAATCACTTTGTAGTGAAATTGAACAAAATAATCACAATTAATCCTAACAGGTGTAAGAATAAGAACATGATGCCAATATCAATAAATATTATAATAAATTAATCTTGAGAAAAAATACTTATGGAAAATCAACAAAAAGTAGATTTATTTTAAATCCGTAATTTGTTTTTAAATTACCCAGTTCATATAAATTATTGAGTGATTGCAATCACAATGTAATGTTCAGCTTTTATACAAAGCAAGCCCCTGTTATATCCCATCGAGCAATATCATCAAATGTTTATTATTACTAACATTCCTATATTGCATATTAAAAATTAATCGATAATAAAAACAAAAGGTAACGGCTACCAAAATATCGCATCAATGGCGATATAAAATAAAGGACAAATAATTATGTCACTAAAAAAGAACATTATTTCTCAGAAAAGCCGACAAAATAGCGGTAAATTATCTGGCGGTCTTTTATTCACGTTGGTAGCAGGTAGCCTGCCTCCTCAAACATTTGTTGTCACAGATTTCGTATTAGCAGAAAGTTTTTCACAGCCTTTTCATCTTGATATCAGTCTGGCAAGTGCAGATCCTGCCATTGATTTTTCTGCTGTCCTTGATCACACCGCTACGCTGACAATTTTGCAGGGAGAAACCGAACAGCGCAGCATCAGCGGTATGGTATCCAGCTTTGAACAGGGAAATACCGGTCTGCATCAGACTACCTACCAGATGACTGTCCGCCCTGACTTATGGCGTACCACACTGCGCCAAAATTCACGCATCTTTCAACAGCGGGATATCGAGACCATTATCACCGCTATTTTAAAAGAACACGGTATACGTGATGTGGTATTCAGTTTGCGCCAACCACACCCAGAACGTGAATTTTGTGTGCAATATCAGGAAAGTGATTTTGCTTTCCTCCAGCGTTTAACCTCAGAAGAAGGCATTTTTTACTTTTTCGAGTGCAGCAATGGGCGTAATACTCTGGTTTTTGCCGACGATGCAGGCTCAGTGCCACCGGGCATCAAACTTCCCTATCAGCCCAGTGAACAAAGTCCGACAGGTGATATTGCTGTCAGCAGTATCACTAATAGTGACCGATATTCCACAGCCAACACTAGCAGGATTAGACCGCGAATATCGTTATGACGATGCACTTAATCTGGTGGCGGCGAATGATGAACGGCAGTGGCTGCGTTATGTGGTTAATAGTAATGGTCAAGTGACCTCAGTCAGCAACGGCGATCAGTTACGGGAACATTATCAATATGATGCCTGCGGTTATCCATTTCGCCGTTTTGACGGAATCAATGAAATTGACGGGGAACAACTTTATCAGAAAGGGCATCGGCTAAGACGCGTGGGCCAGCATCTGTTTGAGTATGACGATGCGGATCGGATGACCGCCATGCAGTTATGGCAGGAAGGCCACCGTCCACAGCTAACCAAATTTCGCTGGACAAGGTTTACCAAGAAACGTTCATAGACAGATTGTAAGCCCTTCATGGGCAGCATTTAGAAAACAATATCCAAAACCAACAAGAGCGCAAATAGTGAAAAAGGCCATGGAAATCGACAAACTAATAGCTCAGCATATCAACAAGGTAAATTAAAAATGCATGAATCAATAGAAAAAATTGAGATACTAAAAGGAAAATCAAAGCACATAAAAACATATCCCAATTTTGATAAAAGCATCATATTGAAAAATATGGGTAAAATACCCGGAGAAGTGGATAAAGAACATTTGGAATTTTTGATGCTTACTAATGGTGTATCTATTTTAGATTATTGCTTTCCTGGTTTAAAAAATAATCAACTAGGTGTTAATGTATATGAGCTAATGATGGAACTATGGCAAAAAGATAACTTACTTACATTAAGATTTTGGGGAATTGCAGGAACAAGTACTAGTGAATATTTTGGCTATTTAGATAAAAAAAATGACACTGGAGGCCACTATATAGGCTATTATAGTTCAAATGAACCAGAAAAAGTTCATCTTGTTTCATCATCATTTTCAATTTTCATGTATAAATTTCTATTCCAAATTAATCGTGTAATAGAAAATAATATTAATGCTTTAGGCATTGATGACAACAGTTGGTTTCTTGATATTAAAAATTTAATTAAATTAGATGTTGAAATGGAAAGATATATTTCATCTGTTAATAACAATACAGAGTATTTATCCACTATTTATAAATAATGTAAATAGTATTTACTTAATAAAGTCGATTTTGATCAAAACTGCCCGATGTAACTATTTAAGTTAATCACTCGGGCAGTTTTATTATTCAGATTGGGTTAACCACTGACTAGGCTATTTAGCCTCTACTGCTTCCATCCCAACCAGACCGACTTTCAGGTATCCGGCCTTACGCAGAGCATCCATCACGCTCATCAGCGTTTCATAATCGACAGTCTTATCCGCCTGGAAGAAGATCGTGGTTTCTTTATTGGATTGCGTTGTCTGATCCAGTACCGAGGATAATTTATCACGCTCAACTTGTTGATCACCGACGTATAACTGCTGATCCGCTTTCACTGTCAGAAAGACCGGCTTCTCCGGGCGTGGTTGTGGTTTGGCGGTTGATGCCGGTAAATCAACTTTAATATCAACTGTTGCCAGCGGTGCTGCCACCATGAAGATGATCAGCAGCACTAACATGACGTCAATAAATGGCGTAACGTTGATTTCGTGTAATTCACCGCTATCGTCCAAATCTTCATTAAGACGTATTGCCATAATTAATTACCTTACTCTGCTTTGTCAGCTTTTTTGTCAGCCAAGTCCAGATCACGACCCAGCAACAGGATTGCCTGTGCAGCCGTGTCTCCGACCTGTCCGCGATACGATGAAATCACACGGGCAAAAACGTTATAGATAACAACCGCCGGAATTGCCGCGACCAGACCCAACGCAGTTGCCAGCAGTGCTTCGGCAATACCCGGAGCAACAACGGCAAGGTTGGTGGTTTGCGAGTGAGCGATACCAATGAAGCTGTTCATGATCCCCCAGACTGTACCGAACAGGCCGACAAACGGGGAAATTGCGCCAATAGTTGCCAGATAGCCGTTACCACGCCCCATATGACGGCTGATTGCCGCAACTGCGCGCTCCATACGGAATGCGGTGCGATCTTTGGTTCCGTCTTTGTCAGTGCTTTCAGCAGATAAGTTGCGCTCAGACTGTGCTTCATTCAATAACAAACGGCTGATGCTGTTTTTACCGAAATCTGCGGCAATTTTTGTGGCGGTGTCCAGATTAGCAACATCAACCAGTGCCTGTTGTTCTTTGCGCAAACGGCGACGAGCTATTAACAGTTCGCTTCCTTTGGAGAAAAAGAGTGCCCATGTAATGACGGAAGCAATCACCAGACCAATCATGACGCTTTTTACCACAGCATCCGCATTCTGATACATGCCAAAAACGGAAAGGTCTGTGGCAAAACCACCGGACAGCTTTTCAACTTCTACCGCAGCCGCTGTTTCTACTGCACCGCCCTCTGTTACCTCAGTCACTTCGGTAGTGACAGCTTGCTGTTCAGCCATTGCAGGAGTATCTGTTTTCTGAGCTTCGGTTTGCGGCGTATCTGCTTTTGCCTCTCCCGCTTGCAGAACCGGAGAAGACTCCGGTGTTGCCGGAGCAGCAACCTGACTTTCTGGCGCAGCAGCCGTTGTTGTTGGTGCGGTATCAGCCGGTACGGAATCAGCCCATGCTGAGCTTGTTAACCCGAGTGCCAATAGAATAGAAGCTGTCAAATTACGCATCAGTTAGCCTTACTCTCTTTCTTATCAATTCTGTTATTTAGCAGTAAAATTCTCATATTCATCCTGCTAATCCTAATATTCCTGAGCTATCGCTCACTTTTCCATCTGATAGGGTTTCGTTTAACCCGGCTTCATGTTTCGAGCATGTCAGTGGAAAAAACCGTTCCAAATAATATCAGACATTGAGCGATTTGATAGTAATTATCATTACTATTTAATAAAAAAGTGGTAATGAAAAGAGGCTATTCCATCAGTTTCTTATTTTTTTACTGCTCATTCTCACCTTGAATTTTTGTCAAGTTGTCAGAATCCCTTTGTAAAAAACATGACAAATCTTTTAACTTGCTAATGATTATTTAAACAATCACGGTAGAGTTGGGGGGATTATATGTCAGAAAAGAAATTGGAAACCAGACTGGTCGAACTCGGGAGAAAACGTAAATTCACGCTGGGGGCTGTTAATCCTATTATCCAGCGCACGTCATCCGTTATTTTCGAAACAGTTGAAGATCTGAAACATGCTATAAAGAATCGGTCTAACGGTGAGCTGTTCTATGGGCGTCGTGGTACTCTGACACATTTTGCTTTTCAGGAAGCCATGGCTGAACTGGAAAATGGCGCAGGTTGTGCTCTTTATCCTTCCGGTACTGCTGCTATTACCAACAGCATTCTGGCATTTGTAGAGACAGGTGATCACGTTCTGATAACTGGTACAGCTTATGAGCCAACTCAGGAATTTTGCAATCGTGTTCTGAAAAAGATGGATATCTCTACGGATTATTTTGATCCACTCATCGGCGAAGACATTGTCACGCTCATCCGGCCAAATACAAAAGTTATCTTTTTAGAATCCCCCGGCTCTCTCACAATGGAAGTTCAGGATGTTCCTTCCATTGTACAGGCAGCCCGGAAGGTGAATCCCGATATTGTTATTATGATCGATAATACTTGGGCCGCAGGTGTTCTTTTCAGAGCGCTGGATTTTGGTGTCGATATTTCCATTCAGTCCGCGACAAAATATATTATCGGTCATTCAGATGGCATGCTTGGTACGGCTGTCGCCAATAAACGTTGTTGGGATCAATTACGGGAAAATTCTTATTTGATGGGGCAGGTGGCTGATCCTGATACGGTTTACTCTGCAAACCGCGGGTTACATACTCTGGCTGTCCGCTTAAAGCAACATGAAGAAAGCAGCCTGATCATTGCTAAATGGCTCTCCCAGCGCCCTGAAGTCGCAGAAGTTTATCACCCTGCGCTGTCTTCCTGTCCCGGCCATGATTATTTCCGGCGCGATTTTATCGGTTCCAGCGGGCTGTTCTCTTTCCTGCTGAATGTCAACCTGACTTCCGAACAACTCTCTGAATATCTGGATAATATGCAATATTTTAAAATGGCATTTTCCTGGGGAGGGTTTGAATCATTAATTCTTGGCATTTCACCTGAATCTCTCGCAACTCTGCGTAATTATCATTTTACAAAAAAAACAGGAACGTTAATTCGCGTACATATCGGGCTGGAAAACCCTCAGGATTTAATTAATGATCTGGAGGCTGGCTTTACTCGCATTGCTCTGAGTTAACTGTATTTATGTTTATACTCTTCGTCTTACAGGTGACCGTTTTGTTGGCAGCTCTCCCCTGCCACTACGATGTATCTTGTAACCCATCGGGTATATGCTGAATCAAATCAACTATCCTGCTGCCGTTTTGCGGTACACTGGAACACATGGACTTGTGTGATTCATTTGTTTGTATGACACTGGTTGTACAAAATTTGTCACGAAGATATTGTACCGAAATTACAGGATAATTATGGAAACGTTAAGCGGGATCGTGCAGGCTCTTTGGCAGCATGACTTTACCCTACTCGCCAATCCGGATGTCATCTGGGTTATTTATAGTGTTATTTTCGCCACACTGCTATTGGAAAACGGTTTACTGCCTGCCGCATTTCTGCCCGGTGATTCTCTTCTGATCCTCACCGGTGCTTTAATTGCTAAAGGCGTCATGAGTTTTGTCCCGACTGTTATATTATTGACGATTGCTGCCAGTCTCGGATGCTGGTTGGGGTATTTACAGGGGCGCTGGCTGGGACACACCCGGATTATCAAAAACTGGCTATTTCAGCTTCCGGCAGAGCAGCGCCAGCGGGCGAATGTTTTATTTGCCAAACACGGTTTAGCGGCGTTACTCATCGGGCGCTTCCTCGCTTTTATCCGTACTCTCTTACCAACCTTCGCAGGTATTTCCGGCCTGAACAGCAAACGCTTTCAATTTTTTAATTGGTTAAGCGGCTTTTTATGGGTCATCATAATCGTGAGTTTTGGTTATGCCCTGAATCAGATCCCTTTTGTCATAGAGCATCAGGATTTGGTTATGAATATTTTGATGGTTTTGCCGATCATTCTGTTAATCAGCGGGCTCAGCGCTTCTTTATTGATGTACTGGCGCCATAAAAAAGCATCATCAAAAAAAAGTAAGTGAGCATATCGGTAATTCACCGCGACCGCCAAAACCACGCGATTTTTTCCAGTTATTAACTTATCAGCAAAAAAAATTAAACAATCCGGGTCCACTCAAATAGCATCATAACCGTCAATCATCTGACATTAAGATACATGATTTTGCATAGAGTGGACTCTGTCACTGCAATAAACCGACATAACTCAATAACCGAATGTTAAGACATGGGAAAAGTTTATGTTATTCAGCCAGTAAGGATTGTTATTATGCAAAACTTCACTCTATACACTCCCACCAAAGTCATTTTCGGTAAAGGGCAGATAGCCCAGTTACGTAATGAAATACATCCGGATGCCAGAATATTATTACTTTATGGTGGTGGCAGTATTAAAAATAATGGTGTTCTTTCACAGGTTCATGCTGCACTGAAAGGCTACTCCGTTGAGGAGTTCAGCGGAATTGAACCGAACCCTGCCTATGAAACTCTCATCAAAGCTGTAGAATATATACGCGAGCACGATATCAATTACTTACTGGCTGTAGGAGGCGGTTCGGTCATTGATGGTACAAAATTCGTTGCTGCTGCTGTTAATTATCCCGGTGAAGATTTATGGGAGATTTTGGCAACCGGTGGTGCAAATATCACCTCTGCACTTCCGTTCTCATGTGTTCTGACATTACCTGCCACTGGCTCTGAAACAAATAATATTTCGGTGGTCAGCCGCCTGAAAACACACGATAAGCAGCATTTCGCATCGCCCTTTATTTATCCCAAAGTCGCCATTCTCGATCCTGAAGTCACTTACTCGCTGCCTCCCCGCCAGACCGCAAATGGTGTTGTAGACGCATTTGTACATACACTGGAGCAATACCTGACTTACCCTGCTGATGCGAAAGTTCAGGATCGCTATGCTGAAAGTTTGCTTCTCACATTACTGGAGGAAGGGCCAAAGGTACTGAAAGCCCCAGAGAATTATGATGCACGGGCTAATGTTATGTGGGCGGCAACTCAAGCTCTCAATGGGCTTATAGGTGCCGGAGTTCCGCAGGATTGGGCCACTCATATGCTGGCACATCAGCTGACAGCTTTTCACAATTTGGATCACGCTCAGACACTGGCGATTATTTTGCCGCATCTTTTACAGGAAAAACGCGATACTAAACACGCAAAACTCCTGCAATATGCTGAGCGTATCTGGAACTTTACAGAAGGAACGGAAGAACAACGCATTAATCAGGCAATCCATGCCACCCGTGAATTTTTTGAAAGTCTCGGTGTGAAAACCCATTTTTCTGATTATCAGCTTGATGGCAGCTCTATACCGGGAATGCTCCAAAAACTAGAACAGCAGGGTTTGGTTGCTTTAGGTGAACACCAGGATATTACGCTTGAAATTAGCAAGCGAATTTATGAGGCGTCCATCTGATATTCCAAAATCTGAAGGAGGTAAGAATGGGTCAGCAAACAATTATTAAACTCGTTGACGGAAATCTCATGCCACAATTAGGTCTTGGTGTCTGGCAGGCGAGTAATGAACAGGTTGTTAAAGCTATCCACACCGCGCTGAGTGTTGGTTATCGTTCCATTGATACAGCGGCGATTTATCACAATGAAACGGGCGTCGGAAAAGCATTGCGGGAAAGTGATATTCCACGTGAGGAAATTTTTATCACAACTAAGCTGTGGAATGATCGCCATCATGATGCAAAAATTGCGCTGCAAGAGAGTCTGGATAGGTTGCAGTTGGATTATATTGATCTCTTTCTCATTCACTGGCCGGTTCCCCAGCAGGATAAGTATGTGGAAACATGGAAACAGTTTATTGAATTAAAAGAAGCGGGGCTCACCCGCAGTATCGGGGTATGTAACTTTCATATTGAACATTTGCAGAGACTATTTTCAGAAACAGGTATTGTGCCTGCCATCAATCAAATTGAACTGCATCCCCTGATGCAACAGCGACAACTCCATTCATGGAATGCCACGCACCACATTATTACTGAATCCTGGAGTCCGTTATCACGGGGCGGTAAAGGTGTTTTTGATCATCCATTAGTTGAAAGTCTGGCGATTAAATATGATAAAACGCCTGCTCAGATTGTTATCCGCTGGCATCTCGACAGCGGCATGATTGCTATACCCAAATCGATAACGCCTTCCCGTATTAAAGAAAATTTTGATGTTTTTGATTTCCGGCTGGAGAAAGAGGATCTGACTACCATAGCCAGATTGGATATTGGTAAACGCCTTGGTCCCAATCCTGATACCTATAATCTGACAGTCCTTAATTTAGGATGATGCTCATTTAAAACCTCGGGGTTATCTAGCTTAATAAAATGCAAAACCGTTCCTTCATCATGCCTGAATTCTGTTTTATACAGAATTCAGGTGGTTTAAGTATGCTCATACCTGACCTTAAATTATACTTTGATTAACGGAGCGAGTATCACATACGGTTTATCTGATTGAGGAGTGCTTATGTGGAGCATATCGCCGCAACGAGGATATATGAAGTGTCTGGCAAATTTTATGTCGCCGATAGAGGCTCACATTATTCTTGGCAGGATGTTATCAGAAGGTATCTATGCCCAAATAATAGATGATGGAGTGGTATGGAATAATTATATGTGTTCTCATGCCTTTGGTGGCGTGAAACTGCTGGTTCATGATTCTGAGCATAAACGTGCTGAAGAAATACTTTCTGGTATTTATGATAACCAATATTTATTAAATGAAAAGAATCCCGAGGTCAAAAGTTCTGTTTCAATGCAACAACAGAGCAATTCGTCTGCATTGTGTAACACGACATTAGTTATATTATTATTCCTGACAATTGGTGTTGCGTTACCTTTAAAATTTAATCAGTGAAAACCGATATGAGGTTACCGGAAAATATTCCGGTTGTCAGACTAATAATGAAAAAACTCATTAACATTATAAGAAATATAAATAATAACTATATTTACTATCTATATAGAGAATGAGGGCTATCTTTACTCCACCATTTTAGCTAAAGCATGAAAAAATAGACTATGCAGAGGAGGAAAGAGAACCATTTAATAAAACGAGAGGCCTTATTTATAGTGATAATCAGAAAACATTTTCATGGTGAAATTTTATAATATCGGAGTAAATGATAATGACTTACATAATAATTTCTCTATTGATGCTCATCCCTTTTTTCTTTTTAATAAAAAGATTGTTATTATCACATCGTGTTTATCACAACGTTTTAGGGATTATACTGACAATTCTGGCTATCTCTTTTCATATGTATGTTTTCCGTTTTGAACATACTCCGTTTATCAGTAAAGTTTTTCCACATCATGCCATCATTTTTTATGGGTCAATAGCAGCAGCGTTGTTACATTGTTTAATTTATTCCATTTGCTTCAAGTTGTATTACGATAAATAGCCACAAAAAACAGCGCTGTTTTTGATACTTTGGTCAGTTGACAGTTTTGATCAATACAGCACCGTTTCTTTTTCTGCCCGGATACTTTTTCTGCAAAGAACCTTTATTTATAAAACGTGGGTTCAGGTATCAATGAAAGTTAACGGGTAGACTCATTTTCTTTATTATCTTCATCCGATGATTTGGTATTGGCAGTCAGCAAATAAGGTGATTGTTTCCAACGGCTGGGAGCCAGCTGTAATAAATTATGAGCCAGAATAAAACCAATCGCCAGCGCTAGCAGCAACATGATCCTCAGCAGGTTGGTCGTGTTATCCACTTGCTTGGCTTCTGTTGCCAGCCGATGTGTATCCAGAGTCAGGCGCAGAAAACCTTTAGGTTTATTTTTGCCCGGTATAGGAACCACAATTTGCTGATTGAAATAACTGCCTGCTTTTTTTCCATCCAAAGATAACCGCTCCCGGACAGCAACCAATTCACCACTCCGAGCGATCTGTGTGCCGTTTTCCAGATAAACGCTGGCATCGAGAATACGACTTTTATTGGTCAAATAGTTAAGATTATCCATAATTTTTTGATTATTGACTTCCTTGCTGCCATTCTCCATATCAGCAGACAGGCTGAATGCAACCTGTTTTGCCAGTGTCCTTGCCAGATCTTCAAACTGATCCATATGAGCCTGTTGTTGTGAACGGCTAAAATAGGATACACCCTGCATCAACAAGACCAATAATGCTATACATATTAAGATAATCGCAGTCTTGTGCAGCCGAAATTTCAGTTTTGCTTTACTCATAGTTATCCCACCTAATGCTCGTTACATTCCATGTTGCCAGATGCAGTAGTGATAGGATAGTTTGAAAAGCATTTTTTGCCTGCCCCAATTACATGGAATTACAGGAGTCGATATTCATGTCTAATAATCTGGCCTATCGTTACTTACCCGATGAAATCCATAAATGGCCGGGATTACCACTATCTCTCAGCGGAGATGAAGTCATGCCACTGGATTACCGAGCAGGAGACAGAGGCTGGCTGATGTATGGCCGCAATCTGGATAAACAGCGGATCAGTGATTTTCAGCATCGTTTGGGCGTCGCTATTGTTGTTGTTTCCTCGTGGCGCATTGATGACTATCAGGTTGTTCGTATCGCAGGAAGCCTGTCACCCCGTATAAAACGGCTGGCAGATGAGTGCAGTCTGGATGTTGTGCCACTGGGGCAGATCCCACGTCTGCGTTCACCCGGCCTGTTAGTCATGGATATGGATTCAACGGCCATTCAGATTGAGTGTATTGATGAAATTGCACGGCTAGCCGGTGTTGGTGATAAAGTTGCTGAAATTACAGAGCGGGCTATGCAGGGAGAATTAGATTTCTCAGAAAGTTTACATCAACGGGTTGCCCAACTGGCAGGTGCTGATGCTGAAATATTGCAACAAGTCATGGATACCCTGCCACTTACTCCGGGTTTAACCAGCCTTGTCCGCAAACTACAATCCCTTGACTGGCATATCGCTATTGCCTCCGGCGGCTTTACCTTCTTTGCTGATAATCTACGCCAGCAATTACGCCTGTTTGCTGCCGTTGCCAACCAACTTGAAATAAAGAACGGTAAATTAACCGGTAAAATCAAAGGGCCAATCGTTGACGCAAAATACAAAGCCACCACATTAATACGGCTGGCAAAAGAACTGAATATTCCTCTCAGTCAGACTGTCGCCATCGGGGATGGTGCCAACGATTTGAAGATGATCCGCAAAGCAGGATTAGGCATTGCTTATCATGCAAAACCCAAAGTTTATACACACGCGAAGGTCGGCATTCGTCATGCAGATTTAATGGGGGTTTTGTGTGTTCTGAGCGGTGGACTGAAACACGAAGAACGTTAAGCTGTCAATATCTGGAAGTATAGGGAGAATATAGTGGCAAAAGCAGCAAAACGGGCATTTGTCTGTAACGAATGCGGGGCCGATTATCCCCGTTGGCAGGGGCAGTGCACAGCATGTCAGGCATGGAATACTATCACCGAAATTCGTTTAGCTGCGGCTTCATCATCTTCCCGCAACGAACGTTTCAGTGGTTATGCAGGGGATACCGGAGTCAGCAAAGTCCAGAAACTTTCTGAAATCAGTCTGGAAGAGTTACCCCGGTTTTCCACCGGGTTTAAAGAGTTTGACCGAGTATTGGGTGGTGGCGTCGTTCCCGGTAGCGCTATTTTGATCGGTGGTAATCCCGGTGCGGGGAAAAGTACCCTGTTACTGCAAACAATGTGTCAGTTATCCGAACAGATGAAAACCTTATATGTCACCGGTGAGGAATCATTACAACAGGTAGCAATGAGAGCACACCGGCTGGGGTTACCGACAGATAAACTGAACATGCTGTCCGAAACAAGCATTGAACAGATTTGCCTGATTGCCGAGCAGGAGCAGCCTAAACTGATGGTCATTGACTCCATTCAGGTGATGCATATGGCAGATATTCAGTCTTCACCCGGTAGTGTGGCACAAGTCAGGGAAACAGCGGCTTATCTGACCCGATTTGCCAAAACCCGGGGAGTGGCGATCATTATGGTCGGCCATGTCACCAAAGATGGCTCTCTGGCTGGCCCGAAGGTACTGGAACACTGTATTGACTGTTCTGTGATGCTGGATGGTGAAGCCGATTCCCGTTTCCGCACCCTTCGCAGCCATAAAAACCGTTTCGGCGCAGTTAATGAGCTTGGGGTGTTCGCAATGACCGAACAGGGACTGCGGGAAGTGAATAACCCTTCCGCGATCTTTCTGAGCCGTGGGGATGAAATCACTTCCGGTAGTTCTGTCATGATCGTCTGGGAAGGTACTCGTCCTCTGCTGGTGGAAATTCAGGCGCTGGTCGATCATTCCATGATGCCCAATCCTCGCCGGGTAGCCGTAGGACTGGAGCAAAACCGGCTGGCCATTCTGCTGGCAATATTGCACAAGCATGGCGGTTTGCAAATGGCTGATCAGGATGTCTTTGTAAATGTCGTGGGTGGTGTGAAAGTCACAGAAACCAGTGCCGATCTTGCATTACTGCTCGCTTTGGTTTCCAGCTTTCGTGACCGTCCTCTGCCCCGTGATTTGGTTGTATTTGGCGAAGTCGGGCTGGCGGGAGAAATCCGTCCTGTTCCCAGTGGTCAGGAACGTATTTCAGAAGCGGCAAAACATGGCTTTAAACGGGCAATCGTGCCTTATGCCAATATGTCCAAAAAATCATTACCGGGCATGAAAGTATTCGGTGTTAAAAAATTGTCGGATGCCTTGTCTGTTCTTGATGAACTGGATGATTAATAGACCGATAACCGATTAGTTTTGTTTTTACCTTTCCCCATAGACATGCTATTTTGTTTAGTATACTAAACATCGTAGGAGGTTATATGGGGCAGTTTGACTATTTAAAAGAATCAATTAAACAGGCAAATTACACATTACAGCAAGTTGCTGATGCAAGTGGTATGACGAAAGGCTATTTAAGCCAGCTCATTAACGGCAAGATAAAAAGCCCGAGTGCACAGAAATTAGCATCTCTTCATCAATATTTAGGATTGGCGTACCCTATGGAAAAGAAAAGTATCGGTGTTGTGTTTGGTAAATTTTACCCGTTACATACTGGGCATATCTATTTGATCCAACGAGCATCCAGCCAGGTCGATGAATTGCACGTTGTTCTCTGCTACGATGAATTACGGGATCGGGAGTTGTTTATCAACAGTTCTATGTCCCAGCAACCTACCGTCAGTGACCGTCTCAGATGGCTGTTACAAACATTTAAATATCAGAAAAATATTCATATCCACGCTTTTGACGAACAAGGAATGGAGCCCTACCCGCATGGCTGGGAAACATGGAGTCAGAGTGCAAAACAGTTTATGTCGGCAAAAGGCATTAACCCTCAGTATATCTACTCCAGTGAAGCTCAGGATGTTCCCCGCTATAAAGAGCATTTTGGCATTGAGACCATTCTTGTCGATCCACAGCGTTCATTCATGAATATCAGTGGAAGCCAGATCCGACAGGCACCTTTCCGCTATTGGGAATATATCCCAACAGAAGTAAAACCCTTCTTTGTACGTACTGTTGCCATTCTCGGAGGCGAGTCCAGCGGGAAATCCACACTGGTCAATAAACTGGCAAATATGTTTAACACAACCAGTGCATGGGAATATGGGCGTGAGTATGTGTTTTCCCATTTAGGGGGAGATGAGATGGCACTACAATACTCGGATTACGATAAGATAGCCTTAGGTCACGCTCAATATATCGATTTTTGCGTAAAATACGCAAACAAAGTTGCTTTTATTGATACTGACTTTGTTACAACACAGGCATTTTGTAAGCGCTATGAAGGAAAAGAACATCCCTTTGTGCAGGCTCTGATTGATGAATACCGGTTTGATTTGGTCATTCTGTTAGAAAACAACACTCCTTGGGTCGCTGACGGGTTAAGGAGCCTGGGAAGTGAGCAGGATCGCAAACAATTTCAGCAACTGCTTGAAAGTATGTTAAAGAAAAATAATATTGATTATGTATGTGTTAATTCACCGGATTATGATCAACGTTTTCTTCATTGCGTGGAGCTGGTTCAGGATATGTTAATATCTTAACATTTATTTATATTGAACCCGATAAATTTCAAGTTGCAGCAACGGAAAATAAACAATAATGCCGAATAGCAACTTGAAAAATTAAACTATATAGATTATTAGTCTAACCTGTTATTAGGATAATGATTAATTAAAATGATTTATTTTCCATAGCAATTTTTGTTATTTTATGTTTCATTTTTGATTGCACTCTAATTAAATGTTTCAGTTAGTTATTTTTACAGTAGTAACAAAATAGATTGTGTTAATAATATTTTTTGATGCTTAGGTTTCTCCGTTTGGGCTTGAATTGTCAAGAAATAAGTCATTTAATGGACGGACCTGTTGATTTATCTATATAAAACTCTTTTATTATCAATAATAACCACACATTTTACATGTGATTTTATTACGACATAGAGATGGAGGTGATATAGAGAAGACATTATATTTTTTATATGAGTAAAATGACTTTTTTCCTTATTATAAAATTGGAATAAAAACAGAATAATTTATACCTTTTTATGTATGTTGTCTTTTTCTTAGTAATGACGAACATCATTAACATTTTACTCTAAGACTAAGAAATATCTCATTTATCATATAATAATTGTAAATAATAATTGACATAAATTTAGTATATTATTGCCGAGATATTTCATACATGAACTATTTGAATTCATACTATGTCTTATTGATATTAATAATACTAAAAATAGATTTAGATAACATATTTAAGGAAAAAGCTTTAACTTTTTAACCTAATTGTGTTGAGAATATGAACTTAAATCAATTTAAATCGATTGAAGTTATCAATATTTCATATGGTTTAACTGATAATACAGTTAATTATGAAATGATTTCAGACATCACATTTTCTATTATACCAGGTGAAATTACTTTGATAACAGGGCCGAAAGCATCCACAAACAGCATATTGCTATCGATCGCTTCGGGTATGTTACAACCAGATCAAGGAGATGTATTCATTAATAATAACAAGCTAAAACTAATGAGTGATTCCGAGTTAGGTCAGTTTCATTCGCAAAGTAGTGGGTTCATTTTTCAGGGGTTTAATTTATCCAGTGAACTTACGCTGTTAGATAACTTGTTATTATCCAATTCTTACGGATTATCTCTTTCACGGGAACTGGCAGTAAAAGTTGCACAAAAGTCGTTAAATATTGTCAAGTTAGGTGATAAGAGTCGTTACTATCCAGGTGAGCTTTCTGAAAACGAAAGACAGCGAGCTGCGATGGCAAAAGCTATCATAAAGAGACCTGAATACTTGTTTGCTGATGAACCGACTCGTCACCTGAATCATCAGGAATTAAAGATGTTTGTTGATATCTTTAGATTTATCGCTCATGAACAGAAAGGCACTGTAGTTATTGCATCAACGGATAAGCGCCTGACTCAGTATGCTGACAGCATGATTACTCTGGAAAGAGGTAAAATTGTTAAGACATATGAGTCCTTTCAGGAACAAAGAGTGATGGTATCCTGATTGTTATTCCCTTAAAAGAACGGCCTGATATCAGTATCAGGCCGTTTTCTATTCAATAAGTCAGTTTTTATTTACTGATTTTCTTATACTTAATACGATGCGGTTCCAGAGCTTCAGCTCCCAGCGTCCGCTTCTTGTAATCTTCGTATTCGCTGAAGTTTCCTTCAAAGAAAGTCACTTTACCTTCATCCTGATAATCGATAATGTGCGTCGCAATACGGTCAAGGAACCAGCGGTCATGGGAAATAACCATCGCACAGCCCGGGAATTCCAGCAGGGCATTTTCCAGTGCGCGCAGTGTTTCGATATCCAGATCATTGGTTGGTTCATCCAGCAGCAACATGTTGCCACCAACTTGCAGAAGTTTTGCCAGATGCAGACGACCACGCTCACCACCGGATAATTCACCCACACGCTTGCCCTGATCCACGCCCTTAAAGTTAAAGCGACCAACATAAGCACGACTTGGGATCTCAAAGTTGCCGATGCGCATGATATCCTGCCCGCCGGAAACCTCTTCCCATACCGTTTTCTTATCGTCCATATCGTCGCGGAACTGCTCAACAGAAGCCAGTGTTACTGTTTCACCCAGTGCGATTGAACCGGAATCGGGTTGCTCCTGGCCGGACAGCATACGGAACAGAGTTGATTTACCTGCACCATTCGGGCCGATAATCCCGACAATCGCGCCTTTTGGCAGAGAAAAACTCAGGTCGTCGATCAGCACCCGATCACCATAAGATTTGCTCAGATTGCTGACTTCCAGTACTTTGTCTCCCAGACGCGGGCCGGGTGGAATAAACAGTTCGCTGGTTTCATTACGCTTTTGATACTCAACATTGTTAAGTTCTTCAAAACGAGCCAGACGCGCCTTGCCTTTAGCCTGACGCCCTTTCGGATTCTGACGAACCCATTCCAGTTCTTTCTCGATGGATTTACGGCGAGCAGCTTCTGATGCAGCTTCCTGCGCCAGACGAGCATCTTTTTGCTCCAGCCATGAAGAGTAATTACCTTCCCACGGAATCCCTTCACCACGGTCAAGCTCCAAAATCCAGCCAGCAACATTATCAAGGAAGTAACGGTCATGGGTTATAGCAACGACAGTGCCTTCATAGTCATGCAGGAAACGTTCCAGCCACGCAACAGATTCTGCGTCAAGGTGGTTGGTTGGTTCGTCAAGCAGCAACATGTCTGGTTTTTCCAGCAACAGACGACAAATTGCAACACGACGACGTTCACCCCCTGACAGGTGCTCAATTTTAGCATCCCATGCAGGTAAACGCAGAGCATCAGCCGCTCTCTCAAGCTGATTATCCAGATTATGACCATCGTGAGACTGGATGATCGCCTCCAGTTCACCCTGCTCTTTTGCCAGCTTGTCAAAATCTGCATCAGGATCAGCATATGCTGCATACACCTCATCAAGGCGTGTCAATGCGTGCTTAACTTCGCTGACGGCTTCTTCTACCGCTTCACGGACAGTGTGCTCAGGATTAAGTTTAGGTTCCTGTGGCAAATAGCCGATTTTGATACCGGGCTGTGGACGTGCTTCCCCCTCAATATCTTTATCAATGCCCGCCATGATACGCAGTAAGGTTGACTTACCGGCACCATTCAGACCAAGAACACCGATTTTTGCTCCGGGGAAAAAACTAAGAGAAATATTTTTCAGAATATGCCTTTTCGGGGGAACGATTTTTCCAACCCGGTGCATACTATAAACATATTGAGCCAAAGTAATGTACCTTTTGATAATTAAGGGAATATTTAATATTCATTGACGTTATGGGGCATGGATGGGGCTATTCTACCCTAAATTAATGCCATCGTGTTGCTGCCTGTTTATACCCAGTGGATTTCGAGGATGCAGAAAAGCAATTTAAATGACAAAAGCTACAAAAGACTTAAATATAGTCAATTCTGAATATGCAATCTTTCTATTTTATCATCTTATTGAAATTATTAATTTATTTTATCAGTCAAATAGCTTAACAAGCTATTACGGGAATATAGCTTAATTTATGTCTTTTTTCTTACCTAAACTTGCAATCAAATCACTAATTTTTACATTCATTATGTATGATAAATAACTTCAATATTATTATAATCAAAACAATTAATGTATTGTTCATTACCATCAATCTTCTGGAGGAGTATGTGACTATAAATAAGTGGCAGCATTTTATTATGGCTGTCAGTCTGGCTTCTGTTGTTGGTATAGCACAGGCTGATTCTCTGGAAGCTCAGCGTGAGCGGTATCAGGCAATAAAAATCGCATGGGAGGCGAAAAACATGAAAGAAGTTGAACGATTGATGCCCACGCTGAAAGATTATCCCCTGTATCCTTACCTTGAGTATCGGCAGCTAGTTCACAACCTAAAAATGACATCTCCTCAACAGGTTCGCCATTTTATTGATACTCATCCGACGCTACCACCCGCTCATTCTCTGTCATCCCGTTATATCAATTTACTGGCAAGTGACGGGAACTGGCACACTCTTCTGGCATTCAGCCCACATAAACCGAATACCGTAGCAGCAAGCTGTAATTACTATTTTGCCAATTGGGTAGTCGGAAAACACAAAACAGCCTGGGGAGGCGCCAGAGAAATTTGGTTACGCGGTAGTTCATTACCCGAAGATTGTGATGGTTTGTTAAACATCTGGGAGCGCTCCGGGCATTTATCCACAAATTTAATATTGCAACGCATTGAACTGGCGGTAAAAGAGAATAACACGACACTCGCCAACTACCTTATTAAGCGCCTGCCCCTGGACTACCGTAGCTTAAAAGCTCATTTACAAAAACTGCAAAATGATCCCACCTCTGTTGAACACTTCGCCAGAACGGTAACACCAACGGATTTTACCCGTTTCTTTGTCACCCATGCATTTTCCCAGTTTGCCCGTAAAAATACAGAAGAAGCACGGCTTATTATTCCTTCTATTGCCCGGGCACAAAAAATGAATGAGTCAGAACGGCAAAAGTTGAAAGATATCGTGGCTTGGCAGTTAATGGGGGAAATTACACCCGAACAGGCAAAATGGCGGGATAATGCAATACGAGAATCCCATTCCAGCACGCTGATCGAACGCCGTGCCCGTCTGGCACTAAGGAATGCGGATGAGAAAGGGCTGGCGCAATGGTTAAGCCTGTTACCCAAGCAAGTTCTGCAAAAAGATGAATGGCAATACTGGAGCGCAATTATCCTGTTGCATACAGGAAAGAAAAAAGAAGGGGACGCAATATTGCGTAAGCTAATGGAATACCGTGGTTTTTACCCCATGGTAGCAGCACAGAAGCTACACCTGCCCTACCCTCTGGTTATCAATAAATCAGAAAGACCTGACGCTACGATTGCGAAGTTACCACAGATTAAGCGGATACGTGAGTTAATGTATTGGCGTATGGATGACCTGGCACGCTCTGAATGGATTAATTTGGTTTCGGCACAAAAAAGCACGAAACAAGAGCAGTTGGCCCGCTATGCTTTTGAGCAGAACTGGCCTACTCTCAGTGTTCAGGCTACGATTGTCGGTAAAATGTGGGATCATCTTGAAGAACGCTTCCCATTAGCATGGCAAAATGAATTTGCTCATTTCACTTCAGATAAAAGTATTTCACAAAGTTATGCCATGGCGATTGCACGGCAAGAAAGTGCGTGGGACCCACAAGCCCGCTCATCAAAAGGGGCAAGCGGGTTAATGCAGCTCATGCCTGCGACAGCAGAACATACCGTAAAGAGTAAAAAGATTGATGGCTATGCCAGCAGTAATCAGTTAATGAACCCAACCATGAATATCAAAATTGGCACTGCCTATCTGGAATCGGTATACCAGAGTTTCGGTAATAACCGTATTCTCGCCAGTGCAGCTTATAATGCAGGCCCCAGAAATGTTGAACGCTGGTTGGCCAGTAGTGCCGGAGACATCAATGCCATTGCATTCATCGAGAGTATTCCATTTTCTGAAACACGTGCTTATGTCAAGAATGTTCTGGCTTATGACATGTTTTACCATAACTTCACAGGGAAATTAGTTAATATATTAACTGATTCAGAATGGCAAAGACGGTACTAATTTCAGGAACAATTATGGTATTATTTTGTACTAGTTAAATAGTATGGCTAAAAATTATGACACAAAATCATTTGATTGATCCGGCACTTTCGCCGGAAGATGGTGACGACTGGCTGGCTTTTGTCGAATTATTACAAACTGCATTTGAACAAAATTTGCAACATCAGATTTTGCAGTTATTATTAACACCCGATGAGCGCACGGCGCTCTCAACCAGGGTTCGGATTATTCAGGAACTGATGCGGGGGCAAATGAGCCAGCGCGAACTGAAAAACGAACTTAGTGTTGGGATCGCAACAATCACGCGTGGTTCAAATAGCCTGAAATCAGCGCCAGCCCACGTCAAAGAATGGCTGGAAACACAATTACTGAAGTAAATATTTTATAGTAGTGGCTACTTAAAAAAGCACATTTCAATATCGGACAGAGGCCATAACATCATGGCCTTCTGTGGCTGGATCATTAAGATTGGTTATTCAAGATCTTTGTAGATTTCATGATGAATAGGAACGAGAGCCAATATCAATGCCTGATGATAAACGCTGGTGCGGGTCAGGATACCATTGGTAAAAAAGCCGATTGCTCCACCTTTCTGTTTGATATTATCAACACCTGTCAGATAGGCCATTTCGTGACCAAGCTCACGCCCTTCACGAATGCCTTCCAGTACCTTTTCCGGCAGCATCAGGCTGGCAGAGCGCGATTCACCCCGAATCTGCTGATATTCAATAACCATCCAGGCAAATGTCATGTCATCTTCGATTCCGGCTTCGACACCGACCCAAAAATCGGCTTCCGGCCGGACCTGACGAGCAGCCATAACCCGATGACGGGCGCCAGTACGAGTTTCAGTATTACCAATCGGCTGTTGAGGAACACTGCTGTCTACGTCGACATCTTCGATACGATATGTTCCTGCTCCAAAAACATCATCAAATGCAAGGCTAATCGCTTTTATTTTCGCAGGGTTAGTGGTTGCAGCAATAACATGGTACATAATAAATAAGTAATCCTTTGAACTATTTCATGATGCAGTATAACGGAAAATAAATATGTTACAGGTATATCTTGTTCGTCATGGCGAAACAGAATGGAACTTGGCTCGTCGTATTCAGGGACAATCTGACAGCCCATTAACTGAAACCGGACGACGTCAGGCACTCTTGGTAGCACACAAAGTAAAATCAGAGAGCATTACACATGTTATCACTAGTGACCTCGGTCGAACACGCCAAACCGCAGAAATTATCGCACAAGCCTGTGGTTGTGAAGTGATATTAGAGCCTCGTCTGCGGGAAATAAACATGGGTGTTCTGGAAAACCGTGAGCTGAGCTCCCTGACACAAGAAGAAGAAACATGGCGTAAAAGTCTCGTTGATGGCACGCCAAACGGGCGGATACCAGAGGGTGAATCCATGAGCGAGTTAGCCGAACGTATGCGCGCCGCACTGGAGAGCTGCCGTGATCTACCGGTCGGAAGCCGTCCTTTACTGGTCAGCCACGGGATGGCATTAGTTAGCCTGGTCTGTTCGATTTTAGGACTGCCACCCAATTCTGAACGTCGCTTACGACTAAGAAACTGTTCAATATCAAGAGTGGATTATCAGGATAGTCCATGGCTGGCTTCCGGCTGGATTGTGGAAACAACGGGCGATATCACACATCTGGATATGCCCGCATTAGATGAACTTCAGGGTTAATGCTGAATCGGGATGAGGTATTCAAACTCCACAACGTGACTTTGAGACTCATCCTGCAGTTCTTTCCGTTCAAGGTTTGTCAGATAGTATCGTTCAACATCATACCCTTTTCTGCGGGTAATATTTAGTTGAGGTAAACAGACCGTATAGATATTAGAAAGAAACTCATCAAGGTGCTCTTCTTTACCAAAATAACTGAACGAAATGTACTCTCCACCCGGCAAAACAACCGGCTGGCTATCCTTGGTGTTAAAGGTCGCATACTCCGGCTCTATTGCTGTGGTATAGAAAACCGTCTGCTCATCTTCATGATCCGCACTGATGGTGGAATGATGCAGGCCATACAATGTAGGCGGTAAAACTTCAGCATGTTGCAAATAGAAAGTCCAGTAGCTATGGCGCATTTCCGTACAGGCTTCCGACCACTGCTCCAGCGAGTAAGAGCCGATGTGCTCAGTACCAATCAACAGTTGATCTTCCAGAGTCACAAACTTATGTTCAGGTAACGGCTTATTATCCAACATGATAGGAGCACAAAGCCCGGTAGCACACCACTCTTCACTTCGACGATAAGATGCGGGAGTCCGGTTAAACTGTTTTTTAAAAGCTCTGGTAAAAGTTTGTTGAGAATCAAAGCGATATTGCAGAGCAATGTCCAGAATGGGGCGACCGGTTAAACGCAGCGCAATAGCCGATTTAGACAGCCGTCTGGAACGAATGTAAGCACCAATTGCCTGCCCCGTAACATCCTTAAACATGCGCTGTAAGTGCCACTTGGAATAACCTGCTTTTGCTGCAACATGATCGAGGGATAATGGACGATCCAAATTATTATCCAACCAATGCAGCAGATCTCGAATGATGTTGGTTTGATCCATACATCTCCCTAATTCATCAAGACAAAAAGAAAACCATACAACTGTACGATAACTGACTGTTATAAAAAGATTTAAGGATGAAAATGTTATATAGATTGATTAATAATGGTCACCTATCATTTCCAAACACTAAGAGGATTTTAACTACCCGACTTTTCACTTCATCAGGCATACCGTAGTTTTCACAACACAGTCCTTTTCCCTGTCATGACAGCAATACCTATTACGGCTATCCAAACAAACGTTATTTTCTTGCTATTCCTAAGGTTACTCCTAAGATCAGCAGCATTTTCTATTGCATAATCTGATCAAACATCGTGGCATTAATTATAACGGATAAAGACCAGACACAAATTAAACAAGAAAAATCTTGGAATAACTTAATGATAAATCTGATCATTTGCAAGCTTGGCTTTAGAGCTCTTTACAATTATAAAAAAGCAATAGTTAGATAATTGCCTTTCATCTGTTTATATTAGTAGATGAAAACCACTGATGTTCGATTCTGGCGGTTTTCAATAAAGAAAAATTTTCATGCATTATTAAGAAATCTATGGGAATTTTGGCGGTTGGTTTAAATCCCTCTGTTTACTCGTTTCGCATGTATATTCAGCTATAATGTCATGTTTTTCTTTATATAAACATTAAGTAATCAAATGACTTTACCAAAATCATTCATTCGCATTATATGCTAATACTGGATATTTTCACTGCATTTATTTAATTAAAGTGGGCTAAATATGGTAACAATTAAGAAAATAGTGATTGCTGTTGTCCTGTTATGTTCCCCAACGATCCTGCACGCTGAAGAGATAGGCTCTGTTGATACTGTGTTCAAATTTTTTGGCCCGGATAACAAAATAGTGATCGAAGCCTTTGATGATCCTGATGTTAAAAATGTGACCTGCTATTTAAGCAGAGCAAAAACTGGGGGTATCAAAGGAGGTCTTGGGCTGGCGGAAGACACTTCTGATGCGGCGATCTCTTGTCAACAGGTCGGGCCAATCGAAGTGGCAGAAAAGATCCTCAACTCACCGAAAAAAGGGCAGGTCGTTTTCCAGAAAAGAACATCGCTGGTATTTAAAAAGCTACAGGTTGTTCGTTTTTTCGATCCCAAACGTAATTCGCTGATCTACCTGACTTACTCCGATAAAGTCATTGATGGCTCACCCAAAAATGCCATCAGTGCCGTCCCGATTATGCCTTGGAAAGAGTAAGGTGATACAGCCAATAACATGACTGTCTGCATGATGAAAAGCCCTGATGCCATTAGGCATTCAGGGCTTTTTAAAAGCAATGTATTTTTACAAATACGCTATTTTTTCTAATAAACCAGTGGTAGGTGTGGTATCGATTAGTCTTCTAAATCGCCACAAAAACGGTAACCTTCACCATGAATGGTAGCAATGATTTCTGGCGTATCCGGTGTAGATTCAAAGTGCTTACGAATCCGGCGGATAGTCACATCGACAGTACGATCATGTGGCTTCAGTTCACGCCCGGTCATTTTTTTCAATAACTCTGCACGGGTCTGAATTTTTCCCGGATTCTCACAGAAATGGAGCATCGCACGAAATTCACTGCGTGGCAGTTTATATTGATCTCCCATCGGGCTGACCAGCGAGCGACTGTTAATATCCAGCTCCCAGCCATTAAACCTGTAACTTTCAACCTGACGACGCTCTTCACCTACATGGCTCAGATTCATCGTACGGGAAAGCAGGTTGCGCGCCCGAATAGTCAACTCCCGTGGGTTGAAAGGCTTAGTGATATAATCATCTGCACCAATTTCAAGCCCAAGTATCTTATCCACCTCATTATCACGCCCGGTTAAAAACATCAGGGCAACATTCGCCTGTTCACGTAATTCACGGGCAAGAAGCAGCCCGTTTTTGCCTGGCAGATTGATATCCATAATCACTAAGTTGATATCGTTATCTGACAAAATATTGTGCATTTCTGAGCCATCAGTGGCTTCATAAACAACATACCCTTCAGCTTCAAAAATACTTTTCAGGGTATTGCGTGTGACAATTTCGTCTTCAACAATCAAAATGTGCGGGGTTTGCATAGTTGCTACCTAAAATCGCTAAAAAATAGAACCTGTATGACATAAACCGTTATTATTAATAGAAAATATTCTGTTCTCGTTCTGAATCACAGAAAGCGCGGTTCATGTCTAAAAAATAAATGTTGTTGATATGTTTTACGCTAAAAGCATCTGTTACTTTTCTCTGAGGGTACATACTCAAAAAACCCAATCAGAACAGAAGTTATATTAGTCTATTAACAGCAATATAACAGCTAGTAATGCATTTGCCCTCTAAAAAAACCAACTTTTGTTGATACATATCAAAATCAATTGTAGCACGTTAACATTATTTGTAATTGTTAATTTTATATTAACAATTTTGTTATGATTATGGTGATTTTATGTTAACGAAAAGCGGTATTGTCTCCAATCACTAAAGCGATCAATACAACGCTCAAATGTTAAAATCAGCGTGTTTTATCATAAAGACGAAATAATTACAAAATATGTTTTTTATAAAATTAAATGCTAGTAAAAATATTTGAAGCCGGATAATGACCAAATCATTCAAACATACGTTGAACGATTACAACACAGAAAATGGTGTTTTTTTTCTCTGTCATTTTAAAAATTATTTGACTTCGACCACAGTTTCCTTTAACCAATAGGGGGTCGGACAGAATAAAAAGACAGACAGGAAATTATGCGATATCTCAGCCCGGAAAATACAATTATCCCTAAAGTAATCACTGCAAACACAATCACCACGATTACCACCGAAACTACAGGTTACGGTGCGGGCTGACGCGTAAAACAAAATAGTAAAAAGCCCGTATCCAACAAGATACGGGCTTTTTTTTTGACGCTTTTTTAACAAAAGTCAGGAGAGATATACCAATGCGTGTACTTAAATTTGGAGGCACTTCAGTCGCAAACTATCAACGCGTACTGAGTGTGGCAGATATCGCTGAAAGCGAGCTCCCCCTTGGGCAGGTTGCTTTAGTTCTTTCAGCCCCGGCAAAAATCACAAACCATTTGGTGGCAATGGTAGCCAAGACGGTTGCAGGGCAGGATATTGTTTCCAACATCAGCGATACCATCCAAATATTTACTGATTTGCTGTCAGGGTTAAAAGAGCATCAGCCGAATTTCGATTATGAAAATCTGAAAACGCTCATGGAGCACGAGTTTGCTCACCTGAAACAAACACTGCATGGTATCTCTCTGCTGAAACAGTGCCCGGACAGCATTAATGCCTCCCTGATTTGCTGTGGCGAAAAGTTATCCATTGCTATTATGGCCGCCGTGCTACAGGCTCGGGGTCATAAAGTTTCTGTAATCGACCCGATTAAAAACCTGCTTGCTCATGGGCATTATCTCGAATCTACTGTTGATATCCATGAATCCTCCAAACGTATTGCCGCGCTGAATATTCCTTCTGACCATATTATTCTGATGGCTGGTTTTACCGCTGGTAACGATAGTGGTGAGCTGGTCGTTCTCGGCCGTAATGGTTCTGATTATTCAGCCGCAGTACTGGCGACCTGTTTACGTGCCGATTGCTGCGAAATCTGGACTGATGTTGATGGCGTTTATACCTGTGATCCACGCTCAGTTTCCGATGCCCGCCTGCTGAAAAGCCTGTCATATCAGGAGGCCATGGAACTTTCCTATTTTGGTGCAAAAGTTCTTCATCCCCGTACTATTGCTCCTATCGCTCAGTTCCAGATCCCCTGCCTGATTAAAAACACAGCTAATCCTGATGCTCCCGGTACTTTTATCGGTAACGGGCAAAAAGACGAAAGCATGATGATCAAAGGGATCACCAACCTGAATCATATGGCGATGATCAACGTTTCAGGCCCCGGAATGAAAGGCATGGTTGGTATGGCTGCCAGAGTATTTGCCGTTATGTCCCGTTCAGGTATTTCCGTTGTACTGATCACTCAGTCTTCATCAGAATACAGCATCAGTTTTTGTGTCCCGCAAAAAGAGCTGAACAGAGCGCAACGAGCGCTGACCGAAGAGTTCTATCTGGAGTTAAAAGAGGGGGCGCTTGATCCTATTGATGTTATCGATAATCTCGCCATCATTTCTGTGGTGGGTGACGGAATGCGTACACAGCGTGGCATCTCTGCACGGTTCTTCTCAGCACTGACCCGCGCCAATATCAATATTATCGCCCTTGCACAAGGCTCATCGGAACGCTCTATCTCCGCCGTGATTGACAATGACAATGCCACAACCGCCGTACGTCTCTGTCACCAAATGCTGTTCAATACCGCTCAGGTGGTTGAAGTCTTTGTTGTCGGTGTTGGTGGTGTCGGAAGTGCATTAATCGAACAAATCCGCCGCCAGCAATCATGGCTGAAACAAAAACATATTGACCTGCGTGTATGCGGAATTGCCAACTCGCGGGCAATGTTAACCGATATGCAGGGCATCAGTCTGGATAACTGGCAACAGGCTTTATCAGAAGCCAGTGAACCGTTCAGCCTGAGCCGTTTGATCCGCCTCGAAAAAGAGTACCATCTGCTGAATCCGGTTATCGTCGATTGTACATCTAATCAATCTATTGCCGAACAGTATGCCAGCTTCCTGAGCGATGGCTTCAACATTGTCACACCGAATAAAAAGGCCAATACCCTTTCCATGGCCTACTATCGTGAGATCCGCCGCGCCGCCGAAAAATCAAAACGTAAATTCCTGTATGACACTAACGTAGGCGCAGGATTACCTGTTATCGAAAATCTACAGAATTTGCTGAACGCCGGGGATGAGCTGGTTCAGTTTAACGGGATACTGTCAGGCTCACTGTCTTATATCTTCGGTATGCTGGATGAAGGTATGACACTTTCACAAGCCACCTTGCTGGCAAAAGAAAAAGGCTTCACCGAACCCGATCCGCGTGATGATCTCTCCGGTATGGATGTTGCGCGTAAGCTGTTAATTCTGGCGCGTGAATCCGGTTATGAACTGGAACTGGAAGATATTCACGTCGAACCTGTATTGCCTGCTTCATTTGATTCCAATGGCGATGTCACTGACTTTCTGCAACGCCTGCCACAATTGGATCAGGAATTTAATCGTCGGGTTGCAGATGCCGCAGAGCAGGGAAAAGTACTGCGCTATGTCGGTATCATTGAGCAAGGCCGCTGTATGGTGAAAATTGCTGCTGTTGATGGTAATGACCCACTGTATAAAGTTAAAAATGGTGAAAACGCACTGGCTTTCTATACCCGTTATTATCAACCAATCCCGCTGGTACTGCGCGGCTACGGGGCAGGAAATGATGTAACGGCAGCGGGTGTTTTTGCTGATATATTACGCACTTTGTCATGGAAATTGGGAGTTTAATGATGGTCAGGGTTTATGCACCTGCCTCTATCGGAAACGTTGGCGTTGGGTTTGATGTGCTCGGTGCAGCGGTTTCTCCGGTTGATGGCTCACTGCTTGGCGATTGTGTTTCAGTTAAGGCAGCCGAAAAGTTTACATTAAGTAATGAAGGGAAATTTGTCAGCAAACTGCCCGTCAATCCCAGACATAATATTGTTTACCAATGCTGGCAACTCTTTTGCCAGCATTTGGGGAAAGAGCTGCCCGTAGCTATGACGCTGGAAAAGAATATGCCGATAGGCTCCGGGCTGGGTTCCAGTGCCTGTTCGGTCGTTGCTGCGCTGGTTGCCTTAAATGAGTATGCCGGTCATCCTTTTGAGCGCAATCAGTTACTGGAAATGATGGCAGAACTCGAAGGCCGGATTTCCGGGGGCGTACACTATGACAATGTCGCTCCCTGTTACTTTGGTGGTCTGCAACTCATCACGGCGCAGGAAAATGCCGTTTGCCAGTCCATTCCTGCTTTTGATGATTGGTTGTGGGTGATGGCCTACCCCGGTATCAAAGTTTCCACATCAGAAGCCCGCGCAATTTTGCCAGATCACTATTCACGCAGTGATATCATTAATCATGGTCGTTATTTTGCCGGATTTATTCACGCCTGCCACTCCCGACAATCCGATTTAGCCGCCAAATTAATGAAAGATATCGTTGGCGAACCTTATCGCACGCAGCTTTTACCGGGTTTTGCCAACGCTCGTGAAGGCGTAAAAAAACTGGGTGCGCTGACATGCAGTATTTCAGGCTCTGGCCCGACACTGTTTGCAATTTGCAATGAAATAGCAATAGCTGAAGAAGTCGCTCAATGGCTGCAACAACATTACGTACAAAATGATGAAGGTTTTGTTCACATTTGTCGTCTGGATCTCGCAGGCGCACGACAGATAGGGTTAAAGGTAGAATAATAATGAAATTATATAATTTAAAAGACAGTCACGAGCAGGTCAGCTTTTCACAGGCCGTTAAGCAGGGGTTAGGAAAACAGCAGGGGTTGTTTTTCCCGCAGGATCTACCTGAATTCAGCCGTGCCGAAATTGATGAATTATTAAAACTGGATTTCGTCAGCCGCAGCCAGCGTATACTTTCTGCTTTTATTGGTGATGAAATCCCGGCTGACCAACTGGCTGAACGTGTTAAAAATGCATTTGCTTTCCCGGCTCCCGTATCGACAGTCGAAGATGATATCGCTTCACTTGAGCTTTATCACGGCCCGACACTGGCTTTTAAAGATTTTGGCGGTCGTTTTATGGCCCAGATCCTTACCCAGATCGCAGGAGAGCAACCAGTCACTATTCTGACTGCCACTTCCGGTGATACCGGTGCAGCGGTTGCTCACGCCTTTTATGGTCTGAATAACGTACAGGTTGTGATCCTCTATCCAGAAGGAAAAATCAGTCCGCTACAGGAAAAACTGTTCTGTACATTGGGTGGCAATATCCATACCGTTGCTATTCAAAGTGACTTTGACGCCTGTCAGGCGTTGGTTAAACAGTCATTTGATGATGAAGAACTGAAACAGGCACTGCATCTCAACTCTGCCAACTCGATTAATATCAGTCGTCTTCTGGCGCAGATTTGCTATTACTTTGAAGCCGTTGCCCAAATTCCCGCAGAAAAACGCGATCAATTAGTCATTTCAGTGCCGAGCGGCAATTTCGGTAATCTGACCGCAGGCCTGCTGGCAAAATCACTTGGATTACCGGTAAAACGTTTTATCGCGGCAACTAACGTTAACGACACCGTTCCCCGTTATCTGGCAGAAGGAAAATGGCAGCCTAATCAGACCATTTCTACCCTTTCCAACGCAATGGATGTCAGTCAGCCTAATAACTGGCCTCGCATTGAAGAGCTATTCCGTCGTAAAGGCTGGGCACTCAGTGAACTGGGGAACGGCGTTGTCGATGATAAAACCACTCAAAACACCATGCGAGAACTGGCAGCAAAAGGCTATATTTCTGAGCCACATGCTGCGGTCGCTTACCGTGTCCTTCGTGATCAGTTGCAGGAAGGAGAATATGGATTATTTTTGGGAACCGCACATCCAGCAAAATTCAAGGAAAGCGTCGAAGAGACGCTCGATCAGACATTGCCATTACCACAAGAATTAGCAGAGCGGGCAGATATGGAACTGTTATCCCATCTCCTGCCTGCTGATTTCGCAACATTACGCGAATTCCTGATGGCAAAAGCATCGAAATAATCTGATATTTGTCACTCCACATTTATTTGTGGAGTGACATTTACTGGTTTTTACGAGTGGTATTAATGCTGTTCCGGGCGTTTAAATACCAGCTCATTTCCTTTAGATAGGGATTCATCAAACGCGTATCCTTCCAGACTGAATTCCACCAGCCGGGCAGGATCAGTTAATTGATTCTGAATAATAAACCGACTCATCAGACCACGGGCTTTTTTAGCATAGAAGCTGATAACTTTGTATTTGCCCTTTTTTTCATCCAGAAAGACCGGTTTAATAATCTGCGCTGCCAGCTTTTTTGTATTTACGGATTTGAAATACTCATCGGATGCCAGATTTACCAGAACATCATCACCCTGCTGTTCCAGTGCCGCATTCAGGTTCTCCGTAATACGATCCCCCCAGAATTTATATAAATCCTTGCCACGAGGATTTTCCAGCTTAATTCCCATTTCCAGACGGTAAGGCTGCACCAGATCCAAAGGGCGTAATACCCCATACAAGCCGGATAACATTCTCAAGTGCGTCTGGGCAAAATCAAAATCAGCCTCTGAGAACGTTTCTGCCTGCATGCCGGTATAAACATCACCTTTAAAAGCAAGGAGCGCCTGACGGGCATTTTCCGGTGTAAAATTCGGCTGCCATTCACCAAAACGTGCAGCATTCAGTCCTGCCAGTTTGTCACTGATCCCCATCAGGCTGCTGATTTGTGCCGGTGTTAACGTGCGGCAGATATCAATTAACTGTTTTGACTCCTCCAGCAACACAGGTTGACTATACTTTTTTGTTGCAAGCGGGCTTTCATAATCGAGTGTTTTGGCCGGTGAAATAGTAATAAGCATGATTTTATTCCGAATTTCTGAATGCGTGTTTTTAAATGACGTCTCTCGATAATCGAGGCTTTTCCTCTCCAATTTAGCAAAAATAACCAGAAAAAGGGGAATGGATTCCCCTCTACCCGATGGATACCGAGTTGTATCGCAGCGACAAGGGAGTCAATTCCCGGGAGCATAGATAACTATGTGACCGGGGTGAACGAGCGCAGCCAACAAAGAGGCAGCTTGAAAGACGAAGTGTATACCTTACGAGCCGAGCCTGACCATGTTATTATCACCGGATGGCGAGGCAACCATGCCAAAGATTTTACGTATAACGATGAGATATTAAACATGACCGATAAACTGACCTCCCTGCGTAAACTGACAACAGTTGTGGCAGATACCGGGGATATCGCGGCAATGAAACTGTATCAGCCGCAAGATGCAACAACCAACCCTTCCCTGATTTTAAATGCTGCTCAGATCCCGGAATATCGCCAACTGATCGATGAAGCCATTGAATGGGCTCGTGCACAAAGCGATTCCCGTGAACAACAGATCACCGATGCCAGCGATAAATTGGCGGTTAACATCGGTCTGGAAATTCTGAAATTGATCCCCGGCCGTATTTCTACTGAAGTTGATGCTCGCCTCTCTTATGACACTGAAGCCAGTGTTGCAAAAGCAAAACGTCTGATCAAACTGTACAACGAAGCGGGTATCAGCAATGACCGTATTCTGATCAAGCTGGCTTCTACATGGCAGGGTATCCGTGCTGCGGAACAACTGGAAAAAGAAGGCATCAACTGTAACCTGACTCTGCTGTTCTCCTTTGCTCAGGCGCGCGCTTGCGCGGAAGCGGGTGTTTTCCTGATTTCCCCATTCGTTGGCCGTATTCTTGACTGGTACAAAGCGAACAGCGATAAGAAAGAGTTCGCACCAAACGAAGATCCGGGTGTGGTTTCAGTTTCTGAAATTTACCAGTACTACAAAGAACATGGCTACAACACTGTTGTTATGGGTGCAAGTTTCCGTAACTCCGGTGAAATTCTGGAACTGGCTGGCTGTGACCGTCTGACAATTTCTCCTGCATTGTTAAAAGAGCTGTCTGAAACAGCAGGCGAAGTTGAGCATAAGCTAAGCTACGAAGGTGAAATCAAGCCACGTCCTACGGCAATGACTGAAGCCGAGTTCTATTGGGAACACCATCAGGATGCAATGGCAACCGAAAAACTGGCGGAAGGTATCCGTAAGTTTGCTATCGATCAGGGTAAACTTGAGAGCATGATCGCTGACCTGCTATAGTCCTGAGCAACAGACTATTTTTTCTTCTTTAAAGGCGACATAATAACCGTGTCGCCTTTTTCACTTTCACTATTTTTATCTTTTGCTGTTAATTGAGGTTCGCATGAATGTATTACGCATTGGCCTCGTGTCTGTTTCTGATCGTGCTTCTAATGGCATCTATCAGGACAAAGGTCTGCCCGCATTGGAAGAATGGTTGGGAAAAGCACTAACGACGCCTTTCAGTATAGAAGCCCGCCTGATCCCTGATGAGCAAATTCTGATTGAGCAAACCCTGTGCGAATTAGTTGATGAATTGGGCTGCCATCTGGTACTAACCACTGGAGGAACAGGCCCTGCTCGTCGCGATGTCACTCCAGATGCAACACTGGCAGTGGCTGATCGTGAAATGCCCGGTTTTGGCGAACAGATGCGCCAGATCAGCCTCCAATTTGTGCCAACTGCAATTTTATCCCGTCAGGTCGGCGTGATCCGCAATCAGGCACTTATCCTTAATTTACCTGGGCAACCCAAAGCCATTGCGGAAACACTGGAAGGGCTGAAAAGTGATAGCGGTAAGGTCTTAGTAGCGGGGATTTTTGCCAGCGTGCCTTATTGCATCCAGTTGTTAGACGGGCCTTATATCGAAACGGATGAAAGTATTGTTGCAGCATTCAGACCTAAAAGTGCCCGCCGTTAGAATTTTGCAGCGAAGGACAGCCAGCTCTGTTTAACCATCAGAAATAATGGTGTTAAAAAGGTTCTGCGTAGGTCAGAACCTTTGAGAAGTCACTCAATCAGCTCAGACTGCCACCATGCGTTTCAATAACCTGTTTATACCAGTAGAAACTTTTCTTGCGACGGCGTTCCAGTGTCCCTGTTCCCTGCTCATTCTGATCAACATAGATATAGCCGTAACGCTTGGCTATCTCACCTTTTGAGGCGCTGACCAGATCAATCGGTCCCCAACTGGTATATCCCATGATCTCCACACCATCTTCAATGGCCTCCCTGACCTGAACAAGATGGTCATTAAGATAATCGATGCGATAATCATCCTGAATAGATCCATCGGCTTCCACTGTATCTTTAGCTCCCAGACCATTCTCAACAATAAACAGCGGCTTTTGATAACGATCCCATAATAAATTGAGTAACGTGCGCAAACCCACCGGATCTATCTGCCACCCCCATTCTGAACTGGCCAGATGTGGATTCGGGATCATATTCAGAATATTGCCCTGCTTTTTCTGATAGTCAGATTCATTGCCGGAAGTACAGCCACTCATGTAATAACTGAATGAGATAAAATCAACCGTATTCTGCATATCCTGCTTATCCTGCTCTGTGATCGTGACCTTGATTCCATTCTCCCGGAAATAACGCAGTATATAGCCCGGATATGCCCCGCGAGCCTGCACATCACCAAAAAACAACCACCTTTGATTTTGCTGAAGCGTTGCCAGCACATCATCCGGTTTACAGGTCAGTGGATACCTCAACCCTCCCAGTAACATATTACCGATCCGGGCATCAGGGATAATTTCATGGCAAAGTTTCACCGCACGGGCACTGGCAACCAATTGATGATGAATGGCCTGATAGACTTCTGACTGTGTACTGTTTTTCGGCAACCCGACTCCGGTTAGTGGCTCATGAAGTGACATGTTAATTTCATTAAATGTCAGCCACAGTTTTACTTTTTTCTGATAACGGGTAAAAACCGTGCGGGCATAGCGCTCAAATAGATCGATTAATTTACGATTTCCCCATCCACCGTACTTTTTAACCAATGTCCACGGCATCTCATAGTGGGATAATGTAATTAACGGCTGAATTCCGTATTTCGCCATTTCATCGAATAACCTGTCATAAAATGCCAGACCCGCTTCATTAGCCTGCGTTTCGTCGCCCTGCGGAAAGATCCGGCTCCATGCGATAGAAGTACGTAGACAGGTAAATCCCATTTCCGCAAACAGGGCGATATCTTCGGGATAACGATGATAAAAATCGATAGCGATATCTTTAAGATAGTGTGTATTGTCAGACTTTCGCTCAACGACTGGGCCCATAATTCCCTGTGGCTGGACATCCGAAGTAGAAAGCCCTTTTCCATCGGCTAAATAAGCCCCTTCGACCTGATTGGCAGCAACTGCTCCTCCCCATAGAAAATGTTTCGGAAACTGTTTCATACAAATATCCTCTTGAGTTACTCATTCGTTGATCAACAGAATTTAATGATATTTTTCACTGTTCATTTACTTTTGTGGAAAGCCTATGCGAAGGATGGGAAGAAGCCGGAAGCCCGAACAGCCACGTCAGTACAGTAGAAATGATAAAAGCCAGCGCAGTACCAATCATCGCACCCCACACTGTGTCATTGATGCCTGTTGGCGGGATCATCTGAGTAAAGCTAAAAATATTCATCAGCCCCGCTGAATAGATTGCACTGTGATAATAACCCACCACCGAACCACCAATAGCCCCCGCAATGCAGCCAAAAATAAACGGACGACGGTAAGGCAGCGTTACACCATAAACCGCAGGCTCAGTAATACCGAACATACCGGAAGTCGCCGCAGACCCCGCCAACATTTTTAATTTCGTATCCCGGGTACGCAGGAACACACCAAAGGCTGCTCCTGTTTGACCTATCACTGCGGGAAGTAACAGAGGTGTTAATGTATCGTGTCCGATGACAGTCAAGTTATTGATAGCCACAGGAACAAATCCCCAATGGAGTCCAAAAATGACAAAAACTTGCCAGACACCGCCCATAATCGCCCCGGCCAGTGCGGGAGCAAACCCATAAACCGCCTGATAGCCATTAGCCAGTAAATGACTCAGCCATGTCGCCATTGGCCCGATAACAAGGAATACAAGCGGAACAATCAGTATCAGACAAACAAGAGGAGTGACAAATCCTTTGACAGTGGCAGAAATATGCTCATTCAGCTTTCTTTCCAGTTTACAACTAACCCAGGAAGCAAAAATAATAGGGATGACCGATGAGCTGTAGTTCAAAAAGGAGAGCGGGAGCCCCATAAAATACTCTGTTGGGCTACTCGTTGGTGTACTGCCTGCCGCTGTTGATAAAGCTGCTGATGCATGAAAGGCGGAGATGATCATGGGATGCACCAGTGCTCCCCCGATTGCCATCGTAATAAAAGGATTCCCGCCGAATTTCTTACCGGCTGTATAGCCGAGCAATAACGGAAAAAAGTAGAATAGAGAATCGCTGGCGGCATACCAAACGTGATAAGTTCCGCTATCAAGAGACATCCATTTCAGGGTAACCGCAACTGCAAGCAGCCCCTTTAAAATACCCGCCGCAGCCATGACACCTAAAAATGGCGTAAAAATACCGGAAACAACATCAATAAAGCGGTTAAACAAGCTATCTTTATTATTGTCAGCATTATCAGCAGAACCCTTATCAACGAAATTCGAAAGCCCGGTTGTCGTTGTCGTCTGCTCAATAGAATTCAGTTCTTGCTTAACCGCCTGATAAACATCACTGACCTGATTCCCGATGACTACCTGAAATTGCCCTCCGCTTTCGACAACCGTTATTATGTCTGATTGCGCTTTTAACTTACTGATATCAGCCAGAGCACTATCCCGTAATTTAAATCGTAGCCGGGTTGCACAATGGACAAGACTGATGATATTCCCCTGACCACCAACATCTGCAATGATTTCCTGAGCCAATAGCTGGTACTTCATACTATTCTCCCCATTCTTCCATAGAGTGCCATTTTCTATATCCCAATGGATTTCAAGATGCACCACAACGGCAAGGGAATGATCGGGGTGAATAAATACAGTCAACTAAAGAGACGGCTTGAAAAGCGATGGGTATATTGAATAGAAATACAAAACAGCGTGCTTTATTCAGGCGAAAAAAAAACCTGACAATATTCCGGCATATCAGAACAGAAAATCATTGTCAGGTATTATACCCAAAAGATCTTCAGGCGATTCAACTGACAAAAACTTCAACCTGAAGAGCAACAAATGTATCTGAGTTATTATTAAAAGTAGTATTAGTTCACTTTTTGAGCCTAGTTTCTTTTGGTAATCACTCAAACTTTTCATCATTGAAATGTGACTGTGATCGCTATGTTCCTCAAAATTACATATGCCATTCAAACTATACTAAATATCCTGAGATGAGGTATCGCCCTCTCTGTTACAAAGCGTATTTGCTATTACTTGGCTAACACTCGAACCGCCGGAGAAACTTTGATATCATGACATTCAATAGACTCATTGAATATCATGATATTGGGAACCAGATGTCAATGTTTGATAAACAGATTCTTGTTGAGATCGCAGAAATAGCCAAAGTATTGGGAAATGTCCATCGCCTGACATTGCTTGAGTGCCTGATGGGTTCTGAACAATCCGTCGAATGCCTGTCAGAGCTTTCCGGCTTGTCTATTGCCAATACATCCCAACATCTGCAACATTTAAAGCGTTCAGGGGTCCTTCAATCCCGTAAAGTCGGTAAACATGTTCTTTATCGTCTGGGAGATGGCCCTGTTATGAATATCATTACCGCTATCCAGAAATACGCTGAATTTAATCGGGCAGAACTGCGTAGGTTGATTGATGATATGAATAATCAGGAAGCTATTTCATGGGATGAATTGTTAGACAGAATCAAGGAAAAGAGCACGATATTATTGGATGTCCGGCCAAAAGCAGAGTTCGAGCAGGGGCATTTACCGAATGCTATCAATATTCCTATTGATGAACTGGAGAACAGATTAGATGAACTGACTTCCAGCTCCAATCTTATCGCTTACTGCCGAGGCCCCTATTGTGTTCTTTCTGCCAATGCGCTTGAATTACTGCGTGCCAAAGGCATTCATGCCCGCCATTTTAAAAAGGGCTTTTCCGGCTGGAAAGATGCCGGAATGAATATTGAAAGTAACTCTTAGCTAATTATTAGACCTATAACAGGTCTATCTCTTATGTTTTTTAATTTTCAAAACACAACACACAGTGCAATAGCAAGGCAAGAGCATGAATATTCATTTCTTGCCCTATTCCGGAATAGCCGGCAATTAATACCTTGTCCAAATACTCACTGCTCATATTAACCATTCTCGTTTTGTGTCGGATGCTAGCTTTTACAAATTAAAAATATAAGATGTACTGGTATAATACAGTACATCTTATATTAATTTAAAAATCACCTCCATGAACCAGCCCCGCCACCGACACCTAGTAAAAAAGAAAGACCTACACTTTGAAAATGCCCAAGAAGATTACTACTTGAATCAAAGAACAATAAACTTATATATGCGAGTGATGCATTAAATTCAAAACTTACGGTATCCGCATAAAGTTTATCTTGATGTGGTCCAATGATTTTGGTCACCGTTATAGAGGTGATATTCTCACTTCGACAATTCAACAGGTGACATGATGAAAAGAAGTTTCAGCCCCGAATT
>NZ_NIBU01000100.1 GCF_002632485.1 Xenorhabdus innexi
TTCCCCCGCCAGCAGTTCACTGCGGTTGGCCGGGTCGGGGGTGAAGAACTGGATTTGCTGCGCCAGTAACTGCCAGCCGTCAAACACCAGATGGCGGATACTGTACAGCCGGTGGTGGCGGTATTCGCGGATTTCCGCCGGTACATCCCCGTCCCACAGATAGGTGGTGCGCATGCCGGTCTGGTCACAGCGTTTCTCCGTGCGCCGCCCGAAGGCATCGTAGCGATAATCCCACTGCTGGCCCCCCGGGGTCAGAATACCGGTCAGCTGGTTCTGGCTGTTCCAGCGGAACTTCGTGAGCTGGGGACGATGACCTTCCTGCCACAGCTGCATGGCGGTCATTCTCCCTGCATCATCGTATTCAAACAGATGTTGACCCGCCTGCCGCAGCCGGTGGCCTTTCTGGTAGAGTCGTTCGTTGTCAATCTCGTGGCGACCGTCGAAACGGCGGGCGGGATAGCCGCAGGCATCGTACTGATAATGCTCCCGCAGCTGGTCGCGGTCACTGACCGACGTGACCTGACCGTTGCCGTTGACGACATAGCGCAACCATTGCCGTTCATCATTGGCCGCCACCAGATTCAGTGCTGCATCGTAACGGTATTCCCGATCCAGCCCCGCCAGGGTCGGCTGGGGAATATCCGCCACTTCATGAGCAGCAAAAAACTCGGTGTTGCGGCCGGCTCGCTGCGCCGTCAGTTGCCCCATCAGGGCATGTGCCTGACGCAGGATAAACCCCTTGTCTGACTGGCGGTGCCATTCGTGCCCGTCGTCATCCCGCTCAAGCGTAAGCTGATGCTCACCACTGATATTAAGCAGACTCAGCTCACCCACCTTATTGGCCTGTGTGCCCGCTTGCCAGCACCGACCATCGGGCGTGTGAAGGGTACGTTCTGCCGTGGCGTTATCGGGATACTCACGCTGGATTTCGCCATACGGCTGCACTTCTTTCACCAGACGACCGTTATCGTCGTATGCAAAGGTCAGCGGTTCAGCTTCCGGAGCCGTCACCGCCAGCAGACGCCCCAGCATATCGTAAGCGTAAGTAGTGGTACCTTCCGGCGTGTGCATGGCGGTCATCTGCCCGGCGGCATCGTAGTCATAGCGGGTAACGTTATTCAGTGCATCCCGTTTTTCTGTGCAGTTGCCATTGCCGTCATAGGTATAATGCCACTGCGTGCTGGCGTAATCGGTCTCGGTGATGACCCGCCCGTCCGCATCCAGCTGATAGCGGTAGCTTTCCCCCTGCGGGTTAATCACTTCAAGCAGTTGCAGGCTGTCAGGGTCATAACGGTACTGCCAGCGGTGGCCCTCACCATCTATCCGGCCGACCGGCAGGTCAAACGGCCCGTATTCAATCTGCCAGTCCACCCCCCGGGCATCAGTCCACCGGGTCAGGTTACCGTGCCGGTCATGGCGGAAGCGCTCCAGACTGTTGTTGGGGCGGTCGCTTAAAGCAATCCGGTGATGGCGGTCATATTCCCACAGCCACAAGGCACCGCCGCCCGATGACAACCGCTGCAAGCGGTCATGGCTGTCGTAACCCAGCCGCAGGCTGCGGTTCTCCTCATCAAACAGCCGGGTCAGCCGCTGATGGTCATCGTATTCCCAGCTGCGCTGGTTGCCTTCCCCATCTTCGGCTTTCGTCACCAGCCCGAACGCATTGCGGGTCAGGGTGGTTTTGCTGCCGTCCGGGGCAATAAAGCACTCGGCCTGCCCTTTATCATCGTATTGCTGCCACCAGACCTGTCCCAGCGGGTCGGTCATGCTGGTCAGGCGGTCATCCTCATCGTAGTGATACTGCCACACCGCCCCGCCGGCATCGGTGAAGGCGGTGACCAGCCCCGTATCCGCCAGATAGTCCAGTTGCAGTACCTGACCTTCCGGCAGGATCTGCCGTTGCAGGTTGCCCCAGTCATCGTATTCATACCGGGTGACATGGCCGCACGGTGTTTCAACCTGAGTGACCTGCTGTTCGGCATTATAATGCCAGGTGGTGGTATGGCCCTGCGGGGTGGCAGAGCGGGTGATACCGGGTCCATAGGTCAGCCGGACCGGGTAATAGCCGCCGCTGCCGACGCTTTCAATACAGCGTCCTTGCGCATCATACACATAGTCCACAGCCGTCTGGTCACCGTCTGACCAGCGTTTAATCAATCCCTGTGCATTGTATTCATAGAACAGGTGGAACTGCTGTGTGCTGTCCGCTTCCGCCAGCCGGCCATTGTCGTGATAGTCATAACGGACCAGCACCTCATGAAGCCCGTTATCGCCGCGGCGGATATCGGTCAGCAGGCCGTCTTCGCGGTACCGCAGAACCAGCTCAGGACCGTCGCTGTGGGTCACCCGGTAGAGCTGGTTCTGTTGGGTGTAATGAAATGCAATGGTGTTGTCGTTGCGGTCACGCAGGGCTGACAGCTGCCAGCGTGGGGTACCGGCAGGTGCGGCGGTGTCCTCCCGGGTAAAGTATTTTCTGACCGGCTGATTGCGCTCGGTCAGTACGAAGCCCCGGGGTTGCCGGCTCAGGGTAAATTCCGGGTGCTCCGGGTTGATACTGTGGTCAATATCCCGGGGCAGGGCAAAGTACAGGGAAGCCCCTTCCAGAGTCAGGACTTCTATCCGGTCGCCGGTGACAATCACGGTCTCGGAGAAGTTGTCCAGCCAGTTTTCACCGAGCAGGCCCCGTAATCCCGGGGACCAGCTGCGGGTGAACGTCAGGGGGATTGTCTGGCCCAGTTCAAATTCGGTGCGCTGGTCAGACAGGCTGCCGGTGGTGACGTCTATCGGGTCACCGGAGAAGAATTTTTTGGTGGCCTGGGTGTAACGCCTGACGCCTTTGTTGGCCTGAAACGCGGCTTTGGCACACACCAGTGTTTTGCCTTTCAGAACATGGCCGGCTTTTTTGGCCCCCAGTTTCACGCCGGCCAGCACCGCCTGCCGGCCGGTTTTGGTCATCAGCTTGCCGACGCCCTTGATGAGTCCGCGTGTCGGGGGCACCAGAAATTCCACCGCCACCAGTAACGCCCGCTGCCAGCCCGAGAACTCTTCTTCAATCTCCAGATAGGTTCCCTGCCCGGAGCCGATAAAGACCGTGCCCGCCCCGCTTTTGATGGCAGCACCACACACCAGTTTATCGCCGACCCGCGCCGCCGGCTGGTCGTTGATAAACACCGATTCACTGCCCTGGGCTATCAGAGGGGGCGTCGGCGGGTGTTTGCTGCAGGCGGCGATATCGACTGTGGCGCGGGCGGCCGGTTTCCCTTCAATCATGACGTTACCGGAGCCGCTGCTCAGTACCCCGTCCGGCGGGCCGAAACTGTCGACAAAGTTCGAGACCGCCGAACTGGCGGCGGCAATGGCATCGCTGGCCAGATAGGTTAACCCGCTGCCGGCGGCCGCCACAATCAGCGTGGCCCCCAGGCCGCCGGTACCGGCCACCAGTAATCCCACCGCGGCGAAAATCGCGGCACCAATCAGGGCACCGGCCACTGCGCCGGCCAGTGCACCCAGAAAACTTTTGTGCTGGATGGGGTCGCCCTGGCGGGCGGCTGCCGGTCCCCGTGCACCGCCGGCAGGCGGCAGGGGCGGCCGGGCATGGGTGGCCCCGACCCGGGCAATCCGGGTAATAATTTCATCACCTAATCCCATATCGGCTTCTCCTTATGCCGCCTGAAAACTGTCCACCACCGCCAGTAAGGCTTCCCGTTGCCCGGGATGAAAGGGGTGTGGTGAGGTGAGGTTAAAGGCCAGTAACCGGCTGCCCCGGATTTGCAGCACCACCGTCTGGTGCATTTCCCCTTCCGGGCTTTGCCACTGGTAATCCAGCCGCCGGGCGGGTTCACCGCTGAGTGTCATGGGCAGCCGCTGCTGCTCCTGATACCCCGGCAGGTGGGTGGTAAACTGCGCCAGGGTCTGTTCATACCAGGCCTCGCTGTCCGTGCCTGCCGGCACCGGGGTACGGTTAATCACCAGATTGACCCCGCTGTCATCCGGCAGCACAAAGACGTGCATGGATTCATCACGCCAGCCGGCCGGGAGGTTCAGGGTGCCTTCATTCATCTGATAGGGGTGTGTGCTCATGGTGTTTCCTTTTCACGCGTTTACATCATCAATAGTCAGCTCACCGCAAAAAAACGGCGGCGCGGGTTTCAGTCCGTTGCGGGGTTGCCCGGACTCAGTTCAGGGTGATGACCTCTTTGCCGTTCACAATGACGGTATTCCCGGTAATATGGATATTGCCGTCGGCATCAATCGAGATACTGCCTTTGGTGTTGCCGAGCGTGATCCCGCTTTCGGTGGACTGAAGGGTGATCTGCCCTTTGGCACTGAGAACGCTGGTTTTTTCCACGGTGACCTGGCGGGTGCCGATACTGCTCACTTCCAGCCCGATGACCTCTTTATGCCGGTCAGCCCGCACGCTGATGGCCTGATTGTGTCCGACACTTTCGGTATGGTCGTGCATCACCCGGGTCGTGCGGTCGTTGAGCACCGTGGTATCCATGTCTTTCTGTGCATGCAGTGACAGCCGTTCACTGCCTTTGGCATCCTCGAACAGCAGTTCGTTATAGCCCTCACCCTTGTGGGTTTTGGAGCGGAACGCCATCTGGGTTTTGCTGCCCGGCAGCCCGCCCGGCGGGATATTGCTGGCATGGTAGGTGCGGCCGGTGATAATGGGCTGATCCGGATCACCGTGCAGAAAATCCACCACCACTTCCTGCCCGATACGCGGGATGGCGAGCATGCCCCAGCCCTGGCCGGCCCACGGCTGGGTGACCCTTATCCAGCAGGAACTCTGGTCATCGGATTTGCCGTAGCGATCCCACGGAAATTGCAGACGCACCCGCCCGTACTGGTCACAGAAGATTTCTTCGCCGGCCGGTCCCACGACTTTGGCTATCTGCGGGCCGTCAATCACCGGTTTCGGCAGCGGCGCCGGCCGCCAGTGCTGGTTATGGCGGATAAAACTGAACTGGCTGTGCAGGGTCGTACCGCTGCCGCCGGGGGTTGTCTCCAGCGCCCCCGGCTGACTGCCGCTGTGATTTGCACTGACCACCTGCCAGGGCTGGTTCAGGTCAGCGCGCGGGTGGTTGCTCAGGATGAACAGTTTCCCCGGCTGGAGGGCAATGGCATGACCGTGTCCTTCTCCGGTGATCGCATCATTGCGCAGGGCTTCCAGCCGGTAGCGGGTAAAATCTTTCCCGTGCGCCTCATCCTTGAACCGGCCGGGGTAGTCGTAGTGCTCGTAGTAGTCCTGTTGCAGGTTTTCATCCCGCATCTGCTCACTGAATTCGGCCGGCCATGCCGGGTTCTTGAAGGTGTAATCTTTCAGTTGCACCTGTGCCGGACGCACCTGGGCGCTGTTGGTGAGGTGGGTGATCGCGGGTTCCCCGGTGGTACTGGCGTCGCCCGGCTGGTAGGGCAGCCGGATCCCCGGCGGCACCGAACCGGCATCGTCGGCGAAGACCAGCGTGTTGCGCCCGTTACCGCACTCAAAAAAGTAGAAAATCCCCTCTTCCGCCGTCAGGCGTTGCAGGAAATCAAAATCGCTTTCCTGATACTGGACACAGAACTCCCGCGCCGGATGCGGCTGACGCAGGCTGAAGACCACGTCACGAATGTTGTGCTCTTTCAGCAGGGTGGTGAGGATGGTGGCAATGTCCTGTTGCTGGAAGATGCGCGAATTCCGGCGCAGGGTGGTACGCCATAAGTCCGGGTGGACGGTCATCCGGTAGGTGGTCTGGTGCAGCCCGGTATTCCCCTGTTCAAAATGCGCCACCATCCCGGTGATACTGCGTTGCTCAACCCCGTTCTGCGTGATGGTGAGGGTCGCCGGGCGATCGAGCACCGCCGGAAAATCAATGGCCGGGTCCGCGCTGGCCAGCCCGACGCTCAGGCTGAAGGGCCGGGAAAAACTTTCCGTCAGGCTGAAATCCGTGACGACAAAGGTTTCCGGTGCCAGTCCACCGGCGGTCAGGGTAAATCGCAGGCCACTCGGGTCATCCCCGCCCAACAGTTGCTGCGCGGCTTTCTGCAGGGCTTTGGCGGCTCCGCTGTGTCCGGCTGCGGCCTGCTGTGCCAGCCCCTGACCACTTCCGGTCGGGCCGGCAAACCCGCCGGGGGTGGTCAGCGTCCCTGTCTCCTTCAGGCCGGCCGCGCCGGTGCCGCCCAGCAGTCCCGCCGCCTGTTTCGCCAGACCGGTCGCCTGCCGGCCTTTTTCCAGCAGGGCTTGTCCCTGCTGCAACGTCGTCAGGTGTTTTTTCATTGACATGGTGTCATTTTCCTTATTTGCATGGCGTTTTTGTGAGGGTTTGCCCGTTTTTTATCCGTCTCCTGTTTGCCCATTATGCTGGGCAGGCTGAAGGTTTTATCGGCATATTTTTCATTAAGTTCATAACAAATTTTGTCAGCCGGTTAATCCCGGCTGTTATTTTCCCGGTCTCCGGGGTGTGACGTCCGGAAAGACCGGCGTTTATTTTCATGGCCGGAAAATCAGTTACCGGCTGACTTTTCTCGTGGCTTTCTTCACGCTGGGCTGATGGCTTGACAACCGGGATGAAGAGAATGAAAAAACAGGGGTTAGCGCTTTTACTGGGATGGAGCATGGCAGGGGGAGTCGGGGCAGACACCGTCGTGTATACCGACCGTCAGCACCCGCCGCTGAATCTGACACCGGACAGCCGGGTGGTCTGGCTGGATGGGGCTGAGCAGCAACAGCAGACACGGTTTGCTGACTTATCTCCCGACCCGCAACTGGCGGCCATGCAGGCACAGGCCATCCTGCAATCACCCCGGTGGCATCAGCAGGTGCAGCAACTGATGACGGCCTGGCGTGATGTTGTCGGTGCCTGGCAGCTGGGGGTACGTCAGTATCCGGCGGTGGTGTTTGATGACCGGGCCGTGGTGTACGGCACCGCCGATGTGGCCAGAGCGATGGCACTCCGGGAGCAGAACCGGCCATGAAGCGGCACCATTTGACTTTCCCAATGATTATCACGCTGATCACCGCGTTTGCCCCGGCGGCACAGGCGTCCCTGAACACGGCGCAAATTGTGGCTGCCAGCCTGTCACCCGGCTGCATTCAGTGGCGGGTCAGCGGGATGTGTTACTGGCTGCTCTGTGGCTGGCAGGGCTGCACGGTCAAAACCTCGGTCAAGGTGACGCATTTTCTGCCGCAGGCGGTGATTTCCACCTACCATGCCCCCGGCGGCAACCCGTGGACGGAAATGGCCACACTCAGCTCTTTATCCGGAGGGCTGGAGAATACCGTGACCGGGCTGACGACCGGTGGGGGGAATCACACGGTTCAGCTGGCCGGGGAGCGCAGTACCCGCCTGCGTTTTAAATACGCGGATGCCCTCGGGCATCCCGCCACCACCCTGATTGGCGGGCAGATCCCCGGCTATGCCTGTCGCAGTGCCGCCACCCCCCTGATGCCCTATTTTCTCAGCACCCTGGATACCGTTGCGTGGCGCAGCGGGCTGCCGGAATCGTTTTATCCTGAAGCTCTTATTCCCGGTCAGCGGGAGCTGGGCAGCCAGATACACGGCAATCTGTGGGGCAATCTCTATCCGCGCGCCGGTTTCGTCACGCAGACGGATGACGATAAAGCCGCGGCGGTGGTGGCCCAACGGGTGGCGGACATTATCACCCGTACCGGGCA
>NZ_NIBU01000101.1 GCF_002632485.1 Xenorhabdus innexi
CCGTGGTTTTGATATTAGTTTAGCGACGATTATCAGATCATAAATGAAGCCTTTTTTCTATCTAAAAATAAACGGTTATTGCTTAAGATCCTATCTATGAAGTGAAAATAAATATGATTATGATCCTGCTGGAAATCGTATTTCAGCTTCATCTCGTCAGCAAAAGTAGGAGAAATCGATATTTTTAATCATTATGGTTTAGTAGGAAAATCTGAATCAAATAATCGGGGTGACTGGCGTAAAATAAATTACTTTACGCCAGTTTGAACGGAGTAATTACATTCGTTCTACAGTCTGAATACCCAGCGTATCAAGACCTTGTTTCAGTGTTTTTGCTGTCAGCAGCGCCAGTTTCAGGCGGCTTTGACGCAACTCTTCACTTTCCGCATTCAGGATTGGGCAGTGCTCGTAGAAACCGGAGAACAGGCCAGCCAGATCATACAGGTAAGCACACATCACATGTGGTGTACCTTCACGAGCAACGGTTGTGATGGTCTCTTCAAATTGTAACAGACGGGTAGCCAGCGTTTGCTCACGCTCTTCATTCAGTACAATAGGTAATGTCAGGCTGCTTTCATCGATGTCAGCACGTTTGAAAATAGAAGATACTCGGGTGTAAGCATACTGCATATAAGGCGCAGTGTTGCCATCAAAGGCCAGCATGTTATCCCAGTCAAACACGTAGTCTGTCGTGCGGCTTTTGGAAAGGTCGGCGTATTTTACTGCGCCGATACCCACTGCTTCGACAACTTTTTTAAGTTCATCTTCCGGCATATCTGGATTCTTTTCACGGATCAGAGTATCTGCGCGTTCAATGGCTTCATCCAGCAGGTCAGACAACTTTACTGTCCCGCCTGCGCGGGTTTTGAACGGTTTGCCATCTTTACCCAGCATCATGCCGAACATATGATGTTCCAGTGACATGGATTCAGGAATGTAGCCTGCTTTGCGTACAATCGACCATGCTTGGATTAAATGCTGATGCTGACGTGAATCGATGTAATAAAGCACACGGTCTGCATTCAGAATTTCATGACGGTATTTTGCACAGGCGATATCTGTCGTCGTATAGAGGTAGCCACCATCTTTTTTCTGGATGATAACACCCATTGGTTCACCTTCTTTATTTTTGAATTCATCAAGGTAAACCACGGTTGCGCCATCACTTTCAACAGCAATGCCACGTTGTTTCAGATCAGTAACGATCCCCGGCAGCATATCGTTATAAAGGCTTTCGCCCATTACATCTTTTTCTGTCAAAGTAACATTCAGGCGGTTATATGTTGCCTGATTTTGTGAGGTGGTGATTTCAACCAATTTACGCCACATATTACGGCAATACTCATCACCACCTTGCAGTTTCACAACATAACTACGGGCACGAATGGCAAATTCTTCGTCTTCGTCGTAATTTTTCTTTGCAGCGCGATAAAATTCTTCCAAATCGGATAATGCCATATCGCTGGCATCTTCATTCTGTACTTTTTCCAGATAGGCAATCAGCATGCCGAACTGGGTTCCCCAATCGCCAAGGTGATTAGCACGAATAACTTTATGCCCAAGGAATTCCAGTGTACGTGCTGCCGCATCACCGATGATGGTTGAGCGGATATGACCAATATGCATCTGTTTAGCAACATTGGGTGCAGAATAATCGATAACGATAGTTTGTGGTTTTACAGGAGATATTCCCAGTTTTTCTGCTGTCAGCGCGTTTTCTACATTTGCAGCAACCCATGTTTTATCGAGGAAAATATTGATAAATCCCGGGCCAGCGATTTCGACTTTGCTGGCAATTCCTTGCAGATCCAGCAAATTGACAACTTTTTCTGCCAGTTGTCGTGGTGGCATACCGACCTTTTTCGCTGCCGCCATGACACCATTTGCCTGATAGTCACCAAATTGAGCTTTTGCAGATTGACGAACGTGAGCCTCACTATCGGCTGGAGCACCAGCTGCAATCAGAGCACTGCTGATTTTTTCTGAAAGAATAGCCTGTATATTCACAGTGTTACCTTAAATTATGCGCCAAAATCATACATTTTTATAATGCAGCATTTTCAGGCATGTGGGTTATGAAAAATAACGGGGTTTATACCATATTCAATACCCTGCATGCTACTATCAGCTCCGGCTGGCAGGGATACTTTTTGTTTTTACTCTTTCTTTTGGTGGATTCTTCGTCGAAGAAAGGTATCTGTAATATGGATAAAGCACACAGAGCTTAGTTTAATCATTTTTATCTTCATTTAGTTACTCTCAGTGCTAGTTATACATTTTGCAAATTTCGGGACTCTTTATGTTGTCCGATGAAAAAATCTTCCGATGCAATAATGAGTATTATTGCATCAAAGCAATAGAAATATTAATAATTACTATTTAATCGAAATAACTAATAATCCATTGTCATAATATACTTCCTTAAATTAAGCATCGGTAATTGAGTAAATTATGAACCTTGTTATGGATATTCACAGCTCTGATAACGAATAATGTGCATGTAAGCAACATGCTGATATGTTTATCATATTTGGCTAGTTGATTTGCTCTGATGGAGATTTGGATTTCGTCAATAACTGATAATATCACTGCGATCAAGCATTATTTTTTTCCTATCCATGAATCTTGGTAAAAATGCGGACACATCAGCAAAATTGACTTTTATATAACGGTTTTTTAGTAAAAAACTCTGATCTTGTGATTTGCAATATGTCATTTTGAAAAATAGTTGTCATAGTTAATAAGTCCACTAATGAAATATTTCGAATCTATTTATGACGTATTGGCAGATTTGAATTCAAGGAGCTTTTAATGCTAAAACTGGAAATTTGCTGTTATAGCATAAGTTGTGCTCTTATTGCACAAGAGGCTGGGGCTGATCGAATCGAACTGTGTGCAGGGCCATTAGAAGGTGGTCTGACACCCAGTATGGGAATATTGCAGCAATCGTTACAGTGCTTATGTATTCCCGTACATCCGATTGTTCGGCCCAGAGGTGGGGACTTTTGTTACAGTAAACTCGATTTTGAAGCGATGAAAAATGATGTATCCTGTATTCGTGAAATGGGTTTTCCCGGTATTTCGTTTGGTCTTTTGAACGAAGAAGGGAAGATAGATATGCTGCGAATGCGGCAACTGATGTCATTGGCAGGAGATATGGCTGTCACGTTTAATCGTGCTTTTGATATGTGTTGTGATCCGCTACATACGCTGGAGCAGCTTACTGAACTTGGGGTAAAACGTATTTTAACTTCTGGTCAGCAAAGCAGCGCAGAGTTAGGTTTACATCTGTTAAAAGAACTGGCTCAGGCCAGTCGCGGGCCGAGTATTATGCCCGCAGCGGGGGTTAGAGCCAGTAATATCAGTAAGTTTTTAGAAATTGGTGTGAAGGAAGTACACAGTTCGGCAGGTAAAATTGTACCTTCTAAAATGGTCTACCGTAAGGCGGGGGTGAGAATGAGCTCCGAAGACCGTGAAATAGAAGAATACACTAATTATAGTGTCGATAATGAGTTAGTAGAGTCGATGAAATGCGTAATGATGCTGATTGATCACTAGCTCCCGGCTAAAATCACATGAATATTGAAGGTGTGAACTGCCATAACAAGCAATTCACACATCAATCTTTAAAGTTGCGTACCTTAAGGCTTGCGGGCAACAAGAACGGCGCGCAGTGGAGCCGGATAGCCTTCGATAGTTTTGCTTTGATCTGAAGGGTCAAGAAAATCAGCCAGGGATTCAGTTTTCATCCATTCTGTCTGACGTTGCTCTTCTGTCGTTGTCACTGCCTGATCAACGATTCTGACATCGACAAAACCACATTTTTTCAGCCACGTTTTCAGCATTTCAGCAGAAGGGATAAAGTAAACATTGCGCATTTGCGCGTAACGTTCACCCGGGAGCAGGCATTGATCTGCATTTCCTTCAATGACTAAACTTTCCAGGATCAGTTCTCCGCCAGAAACCAACTGATTTTTCAGTTGCAATAAATGATCAAGCGGTGAACGACGATGATAAAGTACGCCCATAGAAAAGACAGTATCAAACGCGTTTAATTCAGGTAGCTGTTCAATACCCAGCGGAAGCAGGTGAGCACGTTGGTCATTACCCAATAGCTTTCTGACGGCTTCAAATTGGCAAAGGAAAAGCTGAGTAGGGTCGATACCGACAACTAACTCAGCACCTTCACCGACCATACGCCACATGTGATAACCGCTGCCACAGCCGACATCAAGTACGGTTTTTCCTTCCAGAGGGGAGATATGCGGCAGAACACGATCCCATTTCCAGTCAGAACGCCATTCAGTATCAATTTCAACCCCGTATAATGAAAAAGGCCCTTTACGCCAAGGCATGAAAATTTTCAGGATATTGCGGATACGAGCTTTTTCACCATCACATAATTCGGGTGTGTGTGTAGCGATGACACCACTCTTCAGATCAAGGTGAGATGGTTGAATTTCTGGCAAATTATCCAGATTCTTTAACCACGAACTGAATTGACCATGCAATGCCGCTTTCTGCCAATGGTTGAGTTGTGCCGGTAAACATTCCAGCCAATGACTCAGATGGTTTTTGGCAATTAATTGATAAAAATTCCCGAAATCGATCATTATTCAGCTCCTTTGATGGCTAATAATGAGCCGAAATTGAAACACTGGAACCAGACTTCGGCATGCTGAAAACCGGCTTGTTTCAGGCGTAATTTATGGGTTTCAACAGAGTCTGTCCGCATGACATTTTCCAGCATGCTGCGCTTTTGACTGATTTCCAGCTCACTGTAGCCATTAGCCCGTTTGAAGTCATGATGCATACTGAATAGTAACTCGCCAATATTTTTATCTTCAAAATTGAATTTCTCAGACAGAACCAGAACGCCTCCGGGTTTTAATCCGGCATAGATTTTGTTTAATATTTTCTGGCGATCATCGGGCTGAAGGAACTGTAATGTGAAATTCAGAACTACCATTGAAGCATTTTGAATGTCGGTATCAAGAATATCCTGCTCGATGACTTCAACGGGAGTTTTTGCTTTGAAAGCATCTATATGACGGCGACAACGTTCGACCATAGCGGGTGAATTATCAACAGCAATAATACGGCAGCCGTCAATATCAATATTGCGGCGAATGGATAAGGTGGCTGCGCCGAGGGAACAGCCGAGATCATAAATCTGGCTGTCCGGCGCGACAAAGCGGCTGGCCAGCATGCCGATCATGGAGATGATATTTGAATAACCAGGAATGGAGCGTTTCACCATATCTGGAAAGACTTCGGCAACCCGTTCATCAAAACTCCAATCACCTAAGTTAGCGATTGGAGCAGAAAACAGGCTGTCCCGTTGATTGTGAGGATCTTGATTTGACATAACAACATTGATTTTGGAAACAATTAAGAATTGGCTATTCTAGCAGAATGGAGGAAAAGGCAGGAAGTACTAATCTGACAGAACTGGCTGAGCAGTTAAAGTTAGGTACAGAAGATGGAGGATCATGCCTCTTAAGGTTAAGCAAAGCGAGTTTAGATAAAACACAGTCTCAGAAATAAGCCTGTGTTTTATCAAATAATATTATTTTTACTCTTTTATCTGGCACAACAACAGGCCAGAATCCTCAGGGTCAATACCAATTAAACCACCCATTTCATAATAGTGATATAAAATAAAATTACTCTCTTTATTCGTGCTTTTTATTTTTACTTTCATATCTTTTGGATTTCTATAAGGCAAAAACCCAAATCCAGAAAAACCGGTAGAACCATCATTTACTGAATATCTATATTCATTCCCCAAAGAATTAGGATCAGATGAATTTTCTCTGACATTATCCTCAGTCATTGATTCGGCTCCACGTCCCAGTGAATATTGACGATCAAGTTTTTCACACGTTTTATTGCTACCATTATCCTTGAGTTTTACTTCACCAACATCAGGGCTAAAAACATACCTTTTTGGATTAAATGTATATGTATATGCATATTTAGCTCCCGTCTTGGCTTCAGTCACTGTCGCAATAACTGTTGCGGATTTAGATGAGGTAAAAGTTTCCGAAGGAAAAGTGATTTGTCTATTGACTATTTTCACTAGGTCAGAAGACTGTTTATATTCAATGTGGTCCTGAAATTGGGCAATGGCGTGATTTCCGGGTATTTTTTTTGTCAAAGTGATTGTTAATCCCTCATGAACATTATACGGCTTATTTTTTTCTTGAGTGCGGGTATACTCATGACGGCTGAAGATGAGTAACCCAGCTTCCTGTATTACCGGCTTGAAATCCACTGGTATTTTATCGCTATTACTGGAGTATTTATTACCATCATCCGCTGTTATATCTACCTTGATTTTGACACCATCAACTCCGACATTACTAACCAATGAAGCTGTTAAATATCCATCATTATTTGTCGTTGTTTTCTTTTCCTTAAATTTCACATTATTCGGTAGTTTGTTATCTAGAATGCCCCATTCTACAGACGCTGGTTTGTAGTTACGAAGTGGTTTCCCGTTTTTAGGGTCAACAATTAAGACCCTATATGTATACTCTTCTGTTCCATTCCCAAAACGCCCCTCTTTTGGAGAAACCTCCATATCGCCTTTGAATGGCTCAACTTCAGGGGTAAAAGAACTCACTGTAACAGTCATTTCTGCTGTTCTGGAGAGTTTTCCGTCTTCTAATTCCACGGTGGCATAAATCGGGTAACTATTGTCACCATTGGGGTTATATTTTGGCAGTGTCATTGTGATGGGGTTACCGCTAACCGGAAGTACTCCGCCATTTTTGCTGAATGTTTCTTCTGCCCGCCATGTCACCGGTTTAGTCGGTTTATTTGAAACTACAGCCGCAATTGCTTGTATTTCATTAGCGCTATATCCATCAAGAGCCTTTGGTAAGCTGATATCCAGTCTCGGGTTTTCCTTGTGATCCAAAACAATGTTGTTATTCCTTTCCACCAAATCATAACGGCTACCCGCTAATGTGCGCATTGATGCAACGCTGTCCGGTGACAACTGAGCACTCAACGGCATCCCAAATTTATAGTTTAAATTGGCCTGAAGACGAGCATCACTGTGTCCACTTCTGCCATGTCTGTAATCTATGCCCATTGTTATCAGCGGGATTGGTGTATAATTGATGCCTACTTTGGCAAAGTCGGGGTCTTTCTGTTTGGTATCACGGTTAAACAGGGTAACGTTATCACCAAAGTATTTTTCGTAACTCAGCTTACTGCCGATATGCGGGTAGGTTGGAAGAAAGAATTCCCCATTGATATCAAAACCATTGGCCGGGCGCTCTTCCCAGAGTTTATCACCCCGTGACGGGTGCCACTTGCTCAGGCGAAGATAGGCATTAGTCATAGATAGGATCTTAAGCAATAACCGTTTATTTTTAGATAGAAAAAAGGCTTCATTTATGATCTGATAATCGTCGCTAAACTAATATCAAAACCACGG
>NZ_NIBU01000102.1 GCF_002632485.1 Xenorhabdus innexi
ACCTGCTCCAAAAGGCGTGGTCGGAAACGTATTTTTGGCTGGAAAAAGCACAAGAATATTTATGCCAGAACGCGTTCAAAACACCACAAAGAAAATCATGTAAAAACAAAACATTGGATGCGTGTTTTGAAAGGCTTAATTCTTAAGATCCTGTCTATGTATACGCATTAGTTTTGAAATGTCGGGAAAAAGGTGGTCATTCAATCTCAAAAATTTCATATTCTCTGGCAATATAATGGGTCTTTTTACCCCATACTGAAGCCTGCATTCTCTTCTGATGACTATCCAAATCATCCTTATTTTTGAAAATTTCCTCTACCTTCCAAATCAATGGGTCTGCTGTTTCTGTTACTTCGAAAGAAAGACACCCTGTTTCTTCCTTCGTCAATCTTTTGTGCTCAGGAATGTATTTACGGATCACTTCTGATTCTTCTGCACTTCTGCACACCAAATGCCCTGTCAATTTAATCATTTTTATTTCCATCTATTATTTTTTTTTAAACGATTTCGCTGTAATTATTTTTATAGATTGGTTGTTTGAAATGACACCAATTTCTATCTGGTTAACTTAAACTGCGGTAACGCGACAACACCTTAATTTTTCATGAATTATTAATATGTTATATTTCAAATGTTGTAAAGTTATTAATAACTGACATATTACTATATACAAAAACAGCCTTTGATGTGTAACTTAGATTTGTGATTTCATCAAAGCTACAAAACATCAAAATTGACTCCTTTGGAATATCGGATTTATCAGAAAATTGAATTGATTGACATCGGGAATCAATATTGTTGATGGCATGATATAATGGTACTGCTTTATCATTAATTACAATATCTTTTTTACCATGATTATGTGCCCATATGGATTCATCATATAATGTAGAAGGTAATTCGTTAACCTTATATTTATAAATAAATAAATCACGTGCATCTAGTGTGGTGCTTTTAAATATGTATTTCACAAGTCGCAACAGTGGGTTTTTTCTCATTGGAGACATATTGATGAAATAAAATGCCTTCGTTATTTTTGATAACTCTTCATATAAACTCAGGAAGATAAGTGGTGATATTTTTTTAGACTTATGCTTCCTGGTTGTTTTAAAATCACAGATATACCAAACTTTTTTATTATCAATGTATCTTAATACAAAGCAAATGCAACCAAAAGGCACTCCATCAAACTCTATTGAATAAACATATGGTTCGCCTAATTGTTCAAAAAAACTAAAATAGTCGAGTGAATTATTTTTCAGACCATGCTTAATATAGAAAAAATCTTCACCAATAGGATATGAAAACTCTTTCTCAATGTTTTGAAGTTGAAGAGAGAAAGAATCTCTTTCTTTCTTATTATTGAGATTGATTTTATTTATTTTTATATCATGATTTATAACCAACGACTACCTCCTCGTAAAATCCTGAGCTATCATGTTTTTTAGTAGCTTTAAAACCAGAGTTCTCAATTAGTTTAAACAAATCATAATCACCCAGTAGTTTCCTGATAATAATTATTCCACCATCAGATAAATTCTCAAATGCACCATCAATAATAGATATTAAAGTGGATATATCTAACCAATCACCAATGTTAGATAAATCAATAAGGTCTGTTTTTAATCCGTTGTTGAAATTAATTTCATTATAAAAGTCAATATTTTTAACGTTTGTAATTAAAGGGGATATTTTTTTATTTTCTAATTTGAATTCATCTTTATTTCTATGATGGATGTACTCTCCAGCTAGAATGTTTTTTATATTTTTTTCACCAAAAGAACCGGATTCAAATTTTTTGCTAAATACCTTTAAAAAATGTTCGGCAAAATCTTTTTTTGTATACTTAACTGCATTTTCAGTAAAAATCGTTGATAAATTTTCTCGAGTGAAAATATTATCAATAGCGTATTTTAGTTTTTCGATGTCAAGATGGTTTTTTGTCAAAAAATCATCTTTTTCTTTTTCATTGAAAAAATCGCGCAGGCATACAAAAATTCGTTCAAATTTACCTTTATTTAGCTGGTGATTACTATAGCTATCATTCATAATGGCATTCAATTTATATTGCAGCAAATCATATTGATTCTTGTTCATATCTAACGCAATGATCTCCAATGCATCAGAATGACATAAGTACTCCATTATACCTTCCCCACCAGAACATATCGATATTATATTTTTTACTGGCTTGTTATTGATATCATCAACCAAGGCACTGGCGATTGATGGGTCCTCTCTTAAATAGTAAAAAGCAATATCGTCCAGCGCAATATCGTTAACTTTCTTTTGTGTCATTACTATCATGCTATTAAACACAAAAATAAACTCCAATTGAGCCGTATTAAATATCTCGAAAAAACGTTCATTTTCTATTGAATCATCATAATTAATCGCTATTTCGAGTAACTCTCGCCCATGCTCCCAATCTAATTCTGAATGTTTTTGATAATGTGACTGCTCGTTATTTAAATCGAATTTCTCAAGATGGTTACTGAGAACATTACTGATAGGAGCATAAAGGTATTCTATCGCAGCTAGTTTGCTTGCTAATTCAAATGGAGTTTTCGCACAAAACCAGCCTTTAATCCATTCTTCAATCCAGGGATTTTTAGTTAGTTTATAATCATTGCCTGCTATGGCTGTAAGATATTGATGAAAAGTTTCAATGTGAAATTTTCTAGGCTCGCCATTTCCGTGCTCTTCCCATATATTTTCCGCTATTTTAAGGCGAATATCTGAACGCTCGATCATTGAACCTAAATAACAAAGAGCCCGAGGGAAAGCATTGACCGCATGATAAAATGGTATTTGTGATTGTGCGAATTCGGTAAGCGTACATTCGTTTAAAAAACAATCGTATCGATTGAATCTTTTAAAATTATTTAACGTGATTTCTTTCGCTTTATCTGGTAGTGACATGAATAACCTTTATTTTACTTAAATAATATAGAGCTTGATGTATAACGCATCATTACTTTATCTCACTTTAATTATAAAATAATTTTTCCAATGAAGTAAATTTAAAAATTAAAAACATTAAGTAAGTTTCATTACTACTTTTAAAAAAGTTTTAAATGGCTTGAATTTTACTTCTGTCAGAGTATTTTAAATAAAAAACCATACAAAATATGATATTTATATTTCCAATAATTTTCTGATGAAGTAAGCAAAGTTAAGTGGATAAAAGGTTGGTACGATGAATACCAATGTTTCCTGAATAAACTTCCCGAAAGTCTCCGAGATAGAGTTATGATTTGTCATAATCCAGATGAAATTGACACATTTTCTGCCACTGTGATCAACAAAATAAATATGCTGCGAGGTGATGTGTGCGTCAAAGAATAATTGTTTGTCCCATCATTCAAAATAATGGGGAATATTTGCTTTGTAAAATGGCTTCTGATCGTGGTGTATTTCCGGGGTAGTGGGCTCTGTCCGGCGGAGGAATGGAATCCGGTGAAACGATGGAAGAGGCACTAAAGCGAGAGATTAGGGAAGAGTTGGGTGAAGCTCTGGAGATAACGGAAGTGAAACCTTGGGCTTTTCGTGATGATGTTCGAGTTAAAATGTATCCCGATGGTACCACCGAAGAAATTTACATGATCTACCTCATCTTTGATTGTATCAGTGCTAACAGGGATATTACGTTCAACGAGGAATTTCAGGAAGTTGCCTGGGTGTCAGCTGAAGTCATGAAAGATATGGATTTGAATTAAGCTGGACACACTACCGCACCTTAATCCACATTGAAAAAGAGCAAGCCAGACAATGGTATATGAAAGAAGCGATTGAGCGGGCTTGGTCTGCTCGCGCGTTAGAACGTCAAATTGGTACTTTCTATTACGAGCGCTTGCTTTCTACTCAAGCAAAGCAACAAAATATTCAGTCTGTACTGGATGAAGCGCAACAAAAAACCACAGAACTGGCTTTATCGGCAAAAGATTACTTGCGTGATCCATATATTTTCGACTTTTTAGGCTTGCCGAATACTTCTCTACAAGAAAATGAACTCGAACAAGCGCTAATCGATAATCTGCAAAAGTTCCTACTGGAACTCGGTAAAGGCTTTGCGTTTGTCGAGCGTCAGCAACGAATCAGTACCGATGATGGCGATTATTATATTGATTTGGTGTTCTACAATTTCCATCTCAAGTGCTTTTTGTTGATTGATTTGAAAATGCATAAGCTCACTCATCAAGATGTGGGGCAAATGGACATGTATGTGCGCATGTACGAAGAGAAAAAACGCTGTAGTGATGATAACCCAACCATCGGCTTAATTTTATGTACCGAAAACAATCATACCGTTGCCAAATATTCAGTACTCAACGATAGTAAGCAATTGTTTGCCTCAAAATACATGTTGGAACTGCCAAGTGAAGAAGAGCTTCGTTTACAGCTCGAAAAAGAGCGCCAGCATTTGTTAAAACAACAAGGAAAATCCCAATGTTAGTATTTAACTGCACCAAAGCCGCAGTAGAGTTTTTTACTTTGACGCGTAAAGGAGAGAAAATTTCTCCTCTTGAATCTGCGCCTACTCCTTTGATCACTGATACCACTCACAATGAGCATATGGTTTCTCAATGGCTGGTGCATACGATTAAAGTCCAAAGAAAATCGGTATTGATTGCTATGCACATCCATACCCGTTATGCCATGGTATTTTGTGAAATAAAAAAAGGAAACTGGCAAGCCTTCTTAAGCATGTTTATCGAACGTTTGTTCAATAACATGCAGTTTTTGGGGGAAAAGTTTGAAATGTGCGATAAAGCGAGCTTTGAGCATATGCTTAAACGTTTTCTTAAAATGCACTCTAAGCCCTATTTCTGCCAGCGCGGTGATCGCAGCGTTCAGCGTCATATTAATGATGTGGCATGGCACTTTGACTACCATGTTTATGAGATAGACGAGTTTCCGAAAGATCGAGAACAAGCGGCTTCTTTTGATAAATGGGTAAATAGCCTTTTGCGCAACACGAAGCAAAGTAAAGATTATTTCCATCCAGAAGAAGCCATGTTCATTGAGTGGATGCAACGTTACCAACAATTAGATGCCGACAATGAACAGTTGATTCGACAATACTTTTCTGCTTTACGTCGTCATGTTTTCAACATTGACGATAGAACTTAGTTCCTTTAAAGGTTAGGCATAGTCACTGATGCAACACCTGAGGGCTTCCTGACCTGAGCCAGCACATAATAAAAATTTGTCACTTATTATTGCCAATCATCATTTTTGTTGCTAATCCAAATAATACTGCGCCCATCAAATAGCATTGGAATAGTAACCATATGGGGTGGTTGGAAAGCGGTAGTGCTATAGTGCCAGCGCTGAGTACAATAATGTAATAATAATTATTTGTATAAACCCAAGAAATAGAGATTGAGATAGAACAGAATCATGTTCTGGTGGGTAATAAAGAGATATACCAATCGCCATTGAAGATGCTTAATTTCTTATCCAAATCAGATCATGCTGGCAACCATGAAAATTCATCTGACACCAGAACAAAAACGTGCCCTCGAATTGATGCATGGTACGACTCGTGATAGTCGAGTCTGTGGTCGCATCAAGGCCGTTCTTTTAGCATCAGAGAGCTGGATATCTCAGATGATTATCCAAGCCTTACGTATTAATGAAAGTACAGTAAGCTGCCACCTAAAAGATTTCATTGCTCAGGAAAAACTCACCCCAAAAAATGGCGGTTCTGAAAGCCACCTCTCTGCCAAACAAACTGCCGATATGATTGATTATTTAACGGCAAATTTGCTGCATACAACCGCTCAAATTGTGGACTATGTCCGAGCATGTTGGCAGGTTTCTTTTAGTGTGGGCGTAATGACTAAATAGTTTCACCGCCAAGGTTTCAGCTACAAAAAACCAAAGGGAGTTCCTTATAAATTCTATGCGGTGAATCCTTCACAGTCCACAAAGCTTAGCTATGGTTAGATGAAAGCAGGAAAAAGTCAGGTAAAAGTGGTTGAAACCATCGGCAGCCGTACTCGTCTCAATATTCTGGGAGCCCTCAATTTACAACGAATTGAAGACACCGTAATCCGTGAATACCCAGTATCAATGCCGAAAATATCGCGTATTTCTTCGGGACGATCAGGGAGGCTTACTCGCTTTCGTAAAAAATCCATATTATTCTGTATGGGGCGGGTTACCACTGAGCAGAATTGGTGAAAGAGATGGAGTATTTCCTTAATATTGAATTGCATTACCTGCCGCCTTACAGCCCAAACCTCAATCCGATAGAGCGATTGTGGAAGTATATGAATGAGCAAGTACGTAACAATGTTTATTTTCCGGATGCGAAGACATTCCGTGAAACTTTTCGTCACTTTTCTCATGCCACTTTGCCAGAAAACGCGAAAGAACTCACGACTCGACTTACTGACAACTTTCAGATTTTAAAACCTGCATCTTCAAGTTAGATTGGTATAACACTCACTGATGCTGCCACTAATGTGACAGAACATGAAAATCTTGTGTAGATAAAGAATCTCATGAAGGAGAATACCTAATCAGGGTGATAAATATTAAAAAATATTAAGATGATTTTAGCTCGTTTACTGTATGTAAGATTTTTCTATTGACGAAAAAATATCATATTCTATTTTAGCACATGATATATCATTGACTACATTAATAATATCAAAGGAAATTATAATGAAGATTATAGATTACATTGGAAATACTCCTATTATTAAAGTTGAAAATATTTTTAACAATAAAAAGGCAGATGTTTTTGTTAAACTTGAAGAGTTTAATCCTGGAGGGAGCGTAAAATCCAGACCCGGAGTTCAGATGGTTTTGGATGCGCAAAAACAAGGAATATTAAGAAAAAACAAGATGATATTAGAACCAACTGGGGGTAATACAGGAATAGGTATTACTTTAGCGGCAACTACATTAGGATATAAGGTAATATTAGTAATACCCGATAATTTTAGCAAAGAAAAAATAAATACCTTGCATTCACATAATAAGTGCAACACCGTTATGAACGAAGTAAACGAGTCGGTATGCCTTTAAATAACTCATTCGGTGTTTGATAACCTCGCGTTTTTCGAGGGCGTTTATTTAATCGATTTGCCACGAGATTTATCTCCAACTCTGAG
>NZ_NIBU01000103.1 GCF_002632485.1 Xenorhabdus innexi
TTGCCCCCCTACAGCCCTAATCTCAACCCCATTGAACGATTATGGAAGTACACGAATGAGCAAATACGCAACAATGTCTATTTCCCGGATGCAAAAACGTTTCGGGGAACACTTCGACATTTTTATCATGTCACCTTGCCAACAAAAGCACAGGAATTGGCTACCCGACTGACTGATCATTTCCAGCGATTAAAACCTGCATCTTCAAGTTAATTGCGTATAAATCTATCGCTGACACAACCAAAACAGATTGCAGTTATACATATTATGCTGGCTGGAACATTTCTGTCCTGGTCGGGATGTTTCATGGTATGGCCTTATCTGTCTGTAGAGCTTTATCGTCAGTTTCAATTGAGTGCATCACCTATGATAGATTCTTCAGTTTTGGGATCTGCCAGCATATTGAACAAGTTCGGCAACCCGCCTCGGTTTTTCAAATAGGAGTTATAAATGCAGATTATTTATCCCAATGATTACTCAAATCAGTCCAGACCGGATAAAACATTTGAGCAAGAGTATCTTTGTGCGCAACAAAACGGGATACATTGTCTGTTACTCGATTCAGAGTCTGCCGCTATGGGTAATTATAAATTTTCGGTAGTCTTTGAGCCCGATATCCCTGTTATCTGGCGCGGATGGATGTTGAATGTGGATGAGTACCACCTGTTGTACCGCGCAGTGACTAATCATGGAGGGAGGATGCTCGAATCCGTTGAGAACTATATTAGTAATCACTACATAACAGGTTGGTATGAGAGCTGCAAAATGTACACGCCAGAAACCGTGATTACAACGTCTGATGAGGATTTTGAGGTGTTAACTAGCCAACTTCAGTGGCCTGCTTATTTTGTGAAGGATTACGTAAAATCTTTGACGACCTCCAGAGGATCTGTAGCTAAGGATGCCAAGGAAATTCGCGAGGTGATCAAATTGATTGAGTACTACCGGGGAAATCTTGAAGGTGGAGTTAGCTTAAGACGTTTTGAAAGCTTCGTTAAAGGCAGCGAACGCCGGTATTTTGTACTTAATAGGAAAGCATTTTCTGCTGACGATCAGGTTCCTAAATTAGTCAGTGAAATAGTCCAGCGTGTAAATACACCGTTTTACACAATTGATATTGCGGAGAATACTGAGGGAGAGCTGCGTCTGGTTGAGATTGGAGATGGGCAGGTTTCTGATGTTAAAGAGTGGGCAGTTGATAAACTGGTCGCTGTATTTCGTGTATAGGCTGTTTAACACATTGAGAATAGTTCTCCAATAAAGATATTCCAAACGCAGTTGATTGTACTGGCTTAAATTTTAGTCACGTATTCAACCCGTTGAGATAAGGTATATCCTCCTTTTTCGCAACGTTGGTTATTGGAGCAGATGGTAGCGATTGAAAAAGGTGAGCTCGTTGTTCCCAGTGAAAATATCCATTACCATCGTTTACCTGATGTAAAAAATTTGCGTGGATCTTTTGGACTAAAACAAAATTGAAATATCTATTATTTTCTGTTGTACAGAAACGAGTCCTTAATTATTGATAATTTTTAAATTTGGATATGACTAATGTATGATGATTTAGCTCATTTAATACGCGCTTTTATCTTGGATGAAAACAAATCTTTGGAAAATGATGAGCAGGGCGGCATTTGGCCAAGTAATCATCACCATATAAAACCTTATGCAGCAAAATTGTCTAAAATACTTATCCCAGAGGAACGAGTATTATTTTATTTTCATTATATACGAGTGCAAGGCACTGTTCCTGCCGTTGCTACATCTGAAATTCCCTTACTTCTTGAAGCCTACCGTAAATGGTTACCCTTGATTGATAAATATGGATCTGGTCTGGCAGAACGCCATGTCATGCTGTTTATTTTTGGATTTGATGATACGGGTGTTTTATCGGTTGGGGAACTGGCAACTGCGGCGGATTTAAAAATCCGTTTAAAGACCTTATACCAAATTCAACGATATACCCGACTTGTTTCTCAGCGAGAGAAAAAAATTCGCTTTCAACCTTTTACAGAACAATCCCAGTATTTATTGGAAGTCCTACGTCATCTTCAATATCAACATGATAAGCGATATACTGAAAATTATGATGTGGTAAACCTGAGGTTTTGGGGGATGGTGCTCATTATTATGTTAAATAAAACCACTCGAACCCATCTGGTACGCGATATGCTCGAGGGAACTTATTCTATTCCTGACCGAGGGCACCATTTAAGTATTCTCAATGATACAGTTTTATGTGTTTTACCTGAATGCGATCCTGATGAGACGGATTTTATCAATTTTGCTTCACGTCTTACTCTTATTGAAAAATCACGGCGTGAAGCCACGGAAAGTTTCGCTTTAGCGACATCATTGCATTTGCCATTCGAAAGTGATCAGTATTGGGAAATTGAAATCTATATTCCACAACCCGATGACACGTCAGAGGGCGTTATTCAACCCAGCCTTTATGTTTGTATGCGACCTGATCCCGATAATGAATGGAATATTGAATTGAGACATTCACAATTAGGGCGATTTTGCGAATGGAGCGGTAAGATTACACAAAATGATCTGAAGATTATCAGCCTTGGCAAAGGAAACCTTATCGATTTACCAAAATGGCTTCAGCTACTTGATAAAGAATACAAAATTACTTTTAATTTATCTAAAGCTAAAATTTATACGAGAGAGAAATCGTCGACTGTTAAGCTTATTAAAGAGTGGCTTAACTCGATGTCTTAGCCTAAAGGCTGTAAATTATTTTGTGCCATTGCCATGGTTTTATAAATTAAAATTAGGCACTGGTGCAAAATTAGGACTCCGACCTAAACTGAATAAATTATCTATATATTCAGTTTATTATATATCATCCTATTTCATCGATACTGTACGCATCTCCGGCTATGTGCTACCACTCATTCCCGTGCCAGGATGATTACTCTATAGAGATTGAATGACATATTCTATCTATTCCTTTTGGATAAAATTAATTGTGAGTAAAGCATAAATAGTGACAGTGTCATTTTTGGAAATAAAAAGGCTGTTTATATTTGATCTCACTCCCAAACCACCAGAAAACACTAAAGAAAAAACTGTTGGTTCCGAAATAAACTATGACAGACGAAAAATCGTGGTTTATCAACCAGTTCCGAATAGGTGAGATTTACGTGAACAAGGGATAAGCCTATTCTAGCGAAAATGATGGTTTAACCAGTAGTACGTAACCATCCTTGAGCCAACGTTTTTAATCAATGACAGGAGTTATAATGACGACAAGGTCTGATATAGAGCACGGAAGACTAGTTTATACAGAAAAATTGGGATGGGTAGATTTGGGGCATGCGAAAGGTGATGATGCCAGAAAACTTATGGCGGCCATCAATACAGGCGATGAGACGATCAAGGAGTCCTATTTTACTATTCGCTATGTTCAGTATATGGGGAAAGGGCGTAAGTATGGCACATCAAAGATAACAAAATGGCGAGTCAGGCGAGGTTTATCCCTGCATGATAAGAAACGTGTTGCTCTGACTATCATGATGTATACCACCCACTTATTTGAATCTTATCAGGACTCTTTTCCATTTAATTGGGTCACAGACAGTGGTTATAGTGGTGAAGATTTAGTGTCAAATTTGCTTGGTTTTTATCGGGCTGTAAATGGCATTGATTATTTATCGCAATTAGGTGTCGTCAGCAAAGAAGATGCCTTTAGACGATGGGATTACTATGGCTCTATCGGGAAATATAAAAATAAGATTTTTAAACCATTATTATTTCCTGATCCTGCTAAATATCCAAATAACGCCAGACCCTACCATACTTCTCTACCGGGATTTTTAAATACAATATCCCCTATCAGTGACATCAAAACAAGCCATGATATAATACATATCAGCGATCAAACTGGGATTAACTTAGATGTGGAATATACTGGGATTTCGGTTGAGTAGAATTATGCGTATCATTGTTGTGATATCCATCATCATTGGGTGCACGATAATTTTCATTGGATCTTTTGCCAATGTTAATCTTGAATATACGAAGAAAAATTTCATTTATTATAACTTGTTTACCTTTGATGAAATTAAAAACATCCCGCTAATCTCCGATAATTATATTATCTACTATAATTCTCCTGATGGTTCATCGACAATGACTAATGACATTGTTTTCTCAAATGTTAATCAAGATAAAAAAGAAGAGTTAATAAATTATGTTGAAAATATGGGATTTCAAAAATATTATGACGAATATTGGGGCGATGAACGTTGGCGAAAAGGCGACGTGACTATCAATATAAAACAAAATGATAATGAACATACCATTTTATTTTTAGTTGAGCAGAGTTAAAACACATTGTCTTCTCTTATACTGTAACCCGTTGTCCCAGCGATATGATGTGTCCACGTTATGCTATCATATGAAATCGTTAGGCTTTCATATGGTTGTATATCGTTGTGATTAAGTGAACTGGGGTAGTGAACGGAGATGTTTTTTAAGGTGGAGTTGGTTAGCTTTATTCCATAAAACTTTTCCAGTCCACCTGATGTGCTGTTCCTGTATATCTCTATTTCGCATTGAAAACTCTCGTTACCTGATATTGCAACACCTAATAGCGGAGAGGATTTATCAATGGGTTTTGTGATTATTATAGGCTGGTGATTAACATTCTGTTATCGACTTATATCGTGATCTACAGCATAAACCAATATCTTATCCTTATACGCTTCCTGATATTTATTCCCTATTGAATCATGTGTTGAACATCCAGCTAATATCAGCCCCTGATTTTTACCATTGATGGTCATATATATGATATTTGCCATTCCCTTTCCCTGAAAGTACTGTCAGATAAAAATTAAGAATAACGTACTGTTTTATCAATGCCATCAACTAAATTTTGAAACGCTATTAATATAATAATTATAACAAAGACTTTATTATGATTATTTTTTAAAAATTTAAAAACAAAGTAATAAAATGAGTAATCCTTTATAGTCATTCAGCATAATGGTATTTATAAGTATGAATAATAACACCTTTTACTAGGTTTTATTTTGAAACTCAAGCTAAAATATGTCATAAGCACCAATTTCATCACCGAATTAGATCGCAACAGAATAATACGCTATATGTTTCAAATTATTAAGTTGTAGATCCCTACACTCGTTACTTAATTATTTTCGATGGCCTCTGGTTTTTTGTCCTGATCGCTATATAAAATGCTCCCAGATGTGTCTATTTGATTTTCCAACTGGCGCAAGTCATAAGTGCTCTGGAGATGCAATCAGAACTCAGGCGTACTTCCTAAATAGTTTGTCATAATGTTGAAACTCTTATCTTTCTCATTTCTTTCCAAGTTGTTAACGAAGCCCTTTTCAAAAAAATTTTCACATTACGAATAAGTTGCCACATAAATTGGCAACAATGATTGCGTGTCACCGTTTCATGAAGTGATTGCCATAACCGTTCTATTTTGTTTAACCAAGGCGAATAGACCGGAAGAAATAAAAGCGTCACCGTGGGATTATTCAACAGCCATGCTCTGACTTTCTTACTTTTATGGATACCGTAGTTATCTAAAATCACGCTCAGCGTTTCTGCATTACGATATGCGCGTTTTAATGCTTCTAACATATTGATAAATAAATCTGAATTTTTTCTTGTGTAACCTGTAGACACGATTTTGCCTGTTTGGGCATCAAGAAAACCGGCAAAATAATATTTTTGATTTTGACCCGGTGTCACAATCCGTTTTTGTTGGCCTTTAAAGTACCAGTCAGCGCCTATTTTAGGATTAAAATCAATATCCACTTCACATCTATTTCACCCTTACTTTTCTTTAGATTGTAGCGTCCAGTCAATAGGGTATGGCTCCAGGCTATTGGCGATATTCGGATAAATTCATCCATGATTTCCTGAGACACTCCGTTGGCCAACATCCTTTCATAAACTGAATTCAGGACAAGGCTATTGTAGGCGATAATGCAGTTAGCGATTAATCTGGCAGCATGGGCACTGATCCGATTATCAACAATCTTTTTCCCCTGAAAAATGCCATGGTTCAAACTACTCTTTCTTTTGTTATGTTTGGTGATGCAAGCACCCTTCCTTCTAACTCTTAATCATGCGAACAAGGATAATAACGATGCTTAACTTATTAGAAATGCTGAAAAAAGAAGCGGTCACATGGGCAGGGGTAACGGTTTCTTATCGTGATGACTGGGATTGCGATCATTTTTTGGTTGGAACAAAGGGCTTTTGCTTGTTAGGGAAAAACAAAGAAAATGAAAGGGTCATGACCATCAAAGGCTTACCCAACAATAATGCAGCTATGAGAGAGCTATATCCATTCGTCGTTCCTGGCTACTATTCAAACAAGGTACACTGGATATCTATAAAACTTGAGCAGTCGAGCCTTTCAAGCGATGAGTTAATTTCGTTACTTAGAGAGTCTTATCAAATAGTGTTCGAACAATTACCTGAAAAGACTAAAAAAGAGATTTCAAGAAACATCGCTTAACGAACCTTGGCTCTAGTGGTACATTCTGCATTTGATAACCTCATCAAACGAGCTTGAAAACCATTAAGTTTTATGGTTAATTAGCACACCGTTTCAATGACCATCAGATACCCCTAATTTTTTATGTGGAAAGCGCCAGCAGTCAAT
>NZ_NIBU01000104.1 GCF_002632485.1 Xenorhabdus innexi
CTCAGAGTTGGAGATAAATCTCGTGGCAAATCGATTAAATAAACGTCCTCGAAAAACGCGAGGTTATCAAACACCGAATGAGTTATTTAAAGGCATACCGACTCGTTTACTTCGTTCATAACGGTGTTGCACTTATTATGTGAATGCAAGTTTACTATCAAAATGGGAGTGATGAATGAGATTGCTTATGAATGTTGAATTATCTCAAGAGCAAAATAAATTCTATACTATGATAAGCAGTTATCCACGTATTTCTATTTTTTGGGACTGGCAAATATGTGAAATTGATTTTTATTTATGGGAGAGGGATAAAGATACTCTTAGTATAGGGGAGAAAGCACTAGCCCAATTTTTTATATCAGTATGGACAAAAAATAGTAAGTGGGAGTTTGATTTTACAGAAGCAGGGCTTTTTTTAGGAAAAGAAGAAAGGCAATTAATTGCAAATTGGATCTTAGAACCTTTTTGGCCTTGAGAATATTTTCTAATAATCTAATTAATTACCTCTTTATGATTAAATAAAAGTTATTTTTTTAGGTTGACAGTTAGTAAAATGAATAACAAAATGAAGCTGTTACTATCGTTGCTTTAAGCAACCTATCAATGCTTCAACAGTCTGAAAGAAGCGCTTTAGGGTGGCTGTATTAATCAATGTTCCTGTAGTCTGAGAGGAGCGCCTTCGGGTGACTACATTATCTGCCAGACCTGAAACGGCAGACAGTAAGATACTCTGGGTAAATCCGTTTATTCTTTGAAAACGGAGATCGCTAAAGCGATTAAGAAACTTTTCACAACGATTGCTTATTAATAGCATCATCAATAATTCTACGTTTTTTCACCCAATGGGGAAATTTTCCTCACTGGGAAGATTTCTCCCCTTTTATTGGAGAAGTCTTATGAATAATACATTAGCTAATAGTCATGTTAGAGAACTGCCTTTTTTGCATACACCTTATGAACCTGGTGTTTCGTTGCGTCTGGATGTGTTTCAGCGTCAGATTACTGTTTTGGTTTCTGGTGATGCTGAGTACCCTGACGATGATCCTAATTATGGGACATATTACAGCGAAAAAACATTATTCGTTTGTAGCGCACCAATGCTCACTGACGCAGTTCAACAGCTTAAATCTACTATAGATAAAAATAGTTGGGTCTTTAGGGATGAAGGCGTAGATTATTATGATCCCGACTTTGGGCGTGATATGGGACCTATGAGTTTTATACCGCGAGCAGTAATGATCTATGACCGATACCATAGGAGACTTTTAGGAGGACGGATAGCATCTGCATCTGGAATTACTTGGGCGCGTCCAGTCACTCGAAAAGATGAGCTTATTGCGTTGGAAAAAGAACGTGAGCGTTTGAATGATAAAGGTTCTTATGAAAGTTGTTGGGATAACTATAGTACAGCGAAGTACCTGTGGGAAAAAGCTAGTTTGTTGTCATTACATGTTATCGAATCCAATTATTTGATACGTGAAGAAATGGATAACATTTTTCTACAAGACGCTTCGGTTTCATGGAACTAGTAAAGACAGAAACTAATTCACAATAGTTAATTGTATAAAACAACCCGCAGGGTATTTTCCCTGTGGGAAAGTCCCTGCTTTTATTTTTATTATATAAGGAGTAAGAAATGGGACTTGATATACATTTTTATTCAAGTGACGAAAATAAAAAATGTGATCACGATGTCCAAGTGGGACATTTTAAAAAAATTTATCCACTTTTTTATTGGTTAAACAAAAATGTCCAGAGTGTTGGTAATTGTGAAGACATATTTATACCCAAACATAAATTAGAGCAGTTGTTAGCAGACTTGAATAAGCTAACAAAAGATAACTGTTCTGAGATATTTCCCACAACAGCAGAATCTATCTTTGTATCAACTGCATATGATGAGTGTTACTGGTTAGATGTTGAAGAAATAAAAGACTGAGTTAGCAATATATTAAAATCGTTTGATTTTAATAATCACAGATTATTTTTCTGGGCTTGGTGGTAGACATAAATTAACTATTATTAGTTAATTATATAAGACAGCCCGCAGGGTATTTTCCCTGTGGGAAAGTCCCTGCTTTTATTTTTATTATATAAGGAATGAAAAATGGGACTTGATATTCACTTTTTTTTAGGCGACAAACAGAAAGGATGTGCGGATAAAAATATACAAGTAGGATATTTTAAAGATTTTTATCCTATTCTTTACTGGATGAATAATAACGTTAAGAGTATTCAAAAAGGTAAAGAAATTTTGATGCCTAAACATACGTTAGAACAGTTATTAGCAGATTTGGACCGACTAACAGAAGATAATTGTAATGAGGTATTTGCAACTTATCATGCTGATTATAATGAAGATTATTGGTTAGAAGTCGAAGACCTTAAACGTGTATTAAGAGCATTTGATCTTGATAATTACGGATTGTTTTTCTGGGCTTGGTGGTAGTTTGAGTATGAATGATTCAGAAAAACAAAAAATAGCAGAGCTAATCAAATCTGCTGATGAGCGTTACGGTGTGAATAATGGTAGTCAGGAGAAGGTAAAATTTATCCTTAACGCATCAAGAAATGAAGGAACGAGTATTCATTATTATGTGCATTGGGATCTTTGCTTCTCTGTAACATCGGAACAGGTTCGTTTTAGCTTTGAAAGGTTACGTAGACGGGTTGGTTTAGTGACCTAATTTTACTTATTTTTTCACCAGATGGTGTACTTTCACCATCTGGAGAGAGTACACCTTTTTATTAGGAGTATTCTCTATGAAAAAACAAACTAACGCAGAAAAGGATATCTATCAACAGGTAACTGATAGAATTATTAGTGCATTGGAAAAAGGTACGGTTCCATGGAAAAAACCCTGGCGCTCTACAGATAAACAATCTGGAGGGATACTACCTACCAATGCAATGACCGGAAACCATTACAATGGTGTGAATATATTATTGTTATGGATGTCTGCGGAAGAAATGGTAACTAATAACAACCGTTGGTTAACGTATCTTCAAGCACAACAGCTAGGAGGAAAAGTTCGTAAAGGAGAGCGTGCTACTCTTACTGTAATATATAAACAGTATGAGGTTCAGGCTAAAGATGAGTCTCATGGTTTATTGTTTGACAATGAAGGACAGCCATTGATGGAACGGCGCACTATGCTGAAGCCTAATATGCTATTTAATGTTACTCAATGTGACGGATTACCAGAGCATCTATTACAGCAATATGAGCGAATACCTGAAGACAAGCAGGAAAATTTCTCATCGAGGATCAGACATGAAGTATCTAAAATATTAGATGCTACTGGTGTAAAGATGATTTCAGCAGCGCAAGACCGTGCTTTCTATGGTCCAACTAGTGATCGTATAGTAATGCCTCTTTCAGAGCAATTTGATACAGAGGCTGATTATTGGTCTACATTACTTCATGAAATGGTACATAGCACAGGACATGCAAGCCGATTGAATCGTGAGGGAATAACAAGGAAAAATTTCCAATTTGGCGATCCTATATATTCTTTTGAAGAATTAGTTGCTGAAATGGGAAGTGCTTTCCTCTGTTCTCAATTGGAAGTGTTCGGTGAAGTTAACCATGCTAGTTATATTGAACATTGGTTATCTGTTTTAAAAAAGGATAAAAAAGCTCTATTCAGAGCCTGTAAACAGGCCAGAGAAGCAAGCGAATATTTATTAAATTTGCGTACATTCCATAATGAGAAGGTAGCATAGGTGGAATATATGCGATATGACATTATTCGTTTTAAATTGCTGGCACACATGCTATTAATACAGCATGTTAATATGACACTAAGTGATACGATCTTATATGATGATGAAACAGTAAAAGGTTTCATTGAACAAGGTTTATCACCTGTAGAAACTTTTAAGAAGATAGGAATACCGATAGATACATCGAAGGTTTTAATTTCTTATTAGAAAGTAAAAACGCCTCTTCGGAGGCGTTTTTTTATCAAAATGAAAAAAGAGTTTTTACTGTACTTAAGTCCCCGTGTTTTTAATTATTACCGTAAATTAACTTGGCTATTTTAAATAGGTGGTTAAACATGTTCACATTGACGGATGAACAAAAAACGGTAGTAGAATGGAAAGGTTCAAAATTAGTAGTTAATGCGTTTGCGGGAACAGGAAAAACATCTACATTAGTGAATTACGCATTAGCTAATCCTAAAGACTCTATGCTCTATTTGGCCTTTAATAGAGCAGTAAGGGAAGAAGCAGAACGTAAGTTTCCTTTCAATGTTAAATGTAAAACCTCACATCAATTAGCCTGGCCCACTCAAGGCCGTCATTACAAACATAGGCTGGTTAATCAATTACGTATCACTGATATTGCACGGGCATTAAATACTCGCCATTGGTCATTGGTCCATCGAGTCCAAAGCACATTAAATCGCTTTTTATCCAGTGATGATATCAAAATAAAGCTAATTCACTGCCCAGATGAAGAAGTTATAGAGGGTGTTGATCCGATTAAAGTCATTGGGGGAGCAGAATATATTTGGAGTTTAATGAAAAATTTAAATGATAGCTTTCCAGTTACTCATGATACTTATTTAAAGCTTTATCAATTGTCACAGCCTGATTTATCTCGCCATTATCAAACAATCTTATTTGACGAAGCACAGGATGCTAACCCTGTCACTCATGCGATTGTTTTGAACCAAGACACAAATGTTGTTCTGGTTGGTGATAAACATCAACAAATTTATCGCTTTCGTGGGGCGAATAATGCTCTGGATGCACCACAGCTAGCTGATGCTGATCGTTTATGGCTAACAAATAGTTTTCGTTTTGGTCCACATGTTGCTGAGATAGCAAATAAGTTACTTGCCTTGGATGGTGAAACTCATCAGGTTGTTGGGTTAGGGGAAGATGATGAAGTTTTATTACCACAACAATTTGATGTACCTCATAAAGCGGTATTGAGTCGAACAGTGGCAGGTGTAATTGATACAGCATTAGGAGCTGCGAAAGAAAAGAAATCAGTATATTGGGTTGGAGGAATAGAAGCTTATCGTACTGAAGAACTTGAAGATCTGTATTGGTTCTCTGTCGATATGCCACAGAAAGTACAGCAGCCTCGTTTAACAAAAGATTACAAAGATTATGATGAGTATTGTCGAATAGCCAGAGCGACGCAAGATATTGAAATGATGCAATCTATCAATTTATTAGATAGATACTTTCCCCTTCCACAAAATTTAGAAGTAATGCGTAATTTTGCGATAACTAATGAACATAAAGCAGATATAACGGTTTCAACAGCTCATAGATCTAAGGGATTAGAGTGGAATTTTGTTGAGCTAAATAATGATTTTCCAGATTTATTTGATCCTAAATTAACAGAACTGAACAGAAGAGATGAAATAAACCTACTCTATGTTTCTGCAACTCGCGCTCGTAAGAAACTTATGATTAATGAAATTATTATAAGTGTAATTTCGAATAAAGAAAAACAATCAGGGGAGTGCTTAGTAAATAGTAATAGTGACTCCGATGTTTCGGGGGGAAACAAATCAAAGAATGAAAATGTTCGAGAGCTGGCTAATTTGTAATGATGATTCCGGTGTTTCGGGGGGAAACAAATCAAAGAATGAAAATGTTCGAGAGCTGGCTAAGTTGTAATGATGATTCCGGTGTTTCGGGGGGAAACAAATCAAAGAATGAAAATGTTCAAGAGCTGGCTAAGTTGTAATGGTGATTCCAGTGTTTCGGGGGGAAACAAATCAAAAATGAAAATGTTTAAGAAATGGCTAAATCGTAATAATGACTCCGATGTTTCGGGGGGAAACAAATCAAAGAATGAAAGTAGTGTCACACATGATGGCTATTTCCTGCCTAAAAAATCATATGACCTATTAAATACTGAATTACGTCAAAACTGCTTACAGCAACTTTGGGAAAATGTTTCACTATCAAAATCACAATATCAAGAATTTTTTTTATCGCCTCTTCAACAGTATACAGAGAGAGTACAAAACTTACCTGCTTTTAGACAAGGGGCTTTTGCTCAGGAAGGCGGATTACTTGATTTAACACTGCTTACTATGGTGTATTCAATCCGATTATCAAAAAAGAAGCTATTGCCAGTGGGAGCATTACCAGAAGAGCAAGCCAGTCAAAGCAGCGCTTGGAACGCAGTAGTATTTTATGCGTCTATGCTTCATTGGCTACCCTTGGCGGGTCAATTTGATGGTGAATATATATACGCAATTAACTTGAAGATGCAGGTTTTAATCGCTGGAAATGATCAGTCAGTCGGGTAGCCAATTCCTGTGCTTTTGTTGGCAAAGTGACATGATAAAAATGTCGAAGTGTTCCCCGAAACGTTTTTGCATCCGGGAAATAGACATTGTTGCGTATTTGCTCATTCGTGTACTTCCATAATCGTTCAATGGGGTTGAGATTAGGGCTGTAGGGGGGCAAGTAATGCAATTGAATATTCAGCTCTTGAGCCGCTGATTTTACTAATTCAGCGCGGTGATAACCTGCACCATCCAAAATAATATGCACTTTTTGTTGGAAGGGATAGGTTTCCCTAATGGCATGGAAAAAAAGGACGACATTTTCCGCGTTAATCGTCGGATATTCACGAATAACCGTCTCTTCAATCCGGTGTAAATTGAGTGCCCCCATGA
>NZ_NIBU01000105.1 GCF_002632485.1 Xenorhabdus innexi
GTGGAAGAACTGCGAGGGAGATTTGAATACCAGTCTCCAGTTCGTCAATCTGGCATTCCTTGTCTTACTGCTGCGCAGAAAAAATACTGAATAGCCTCTAAGGCTTTTTCAATCGTGTCAACTTTTGTCGCATGATAAACATCAAGCAGTTGCTTTACATTCTGTTTTTTTATACCGATACGCTGTCCTAATTCTGAACGACTAATTCTAAAAAGTAAATTTTAGCTAAAGATGGTTTGATGTTCCAATCGGGGACACAATGTGTAAGTGAAAAACTTGCTTTGTCAGATTAATTCCGATAATTTGTTCCATTAAACACCTCTCATATTTTTGCTGATGTATTCAGTATGGCTCACGGAAGCCATTTGGGGAAGTGTCCATTCCATTAGTATATTAATGTTCACATTAAAACAATGCATTGTCTAATAATAATTAACATCTTGTTTATTATGAAATTTTAATAATAATTATTATTCTGGTAATTAATTATTTTCATGAAAGGAATGAAAAATAGGTGTTTTTATTGTTGAAAAACATTTATGGGACTGCATGGCTATATTTGGCGTAATAATATAAATGTAATTATTGAATGTAAACATGTTATTTTAATGTAGGAGGTTGTATGTCAGGTGGTAACATAGCTCAAGTAAGAACTATTTTTAATAATAAAACTAAATACTCATTGAGGCTCGAGAATTATCATGAGTCTCAAGGGCATTTTAATATTTATCCTCCGAAGGATATACTTCCTTATTCAGAAGTTGAATGGAAAACAGAAAATAATCCTGCGTCTTTAACAGGGACAGAAGCAAGTTGTGTCTATGTATTTTACGATAACGATACTAAATACGAACTGTTATTCGAATGGGATGTACCTCTGATTGGTTCAAATAGTTTTGGTGCCCATTATTCTCCTAAGCGTAATGGATTAAATTTAACATTTGACAATCCAAGTGGATATTTCGTGGTTTGGCATTGTGAATTTACGGAAAATTAACAATGTAAGGTGATGATATTTACTATTCAATAGGAGGTCGTGTATTCAACCTGTTGATGCCTGTTAAATATAATATTCACGTTCAATGAAAGTACCGATGACTTTATCGTGCATTTCCGGCGATTTGGAATAACCCAACGTCTTTCTATTGAGCCGTTTAAGTCGGTTGCGCAATGTTAGATTCTCCCGCTCGATACGTTGAGTGAAGGTCTTTCCAACAAGATGCTGGTTTTTGGGTAAGAGATTGTACGCCTTGAAATTATCAGTACACCAGAAAACAATATTAAATGAGGCGAGCTTTTTGAACAGTTTCCTGAGTGTTTTTTTGTTTCTCGCCCCAAACGTATGAGCAATGATACGTTTCAGACGAGGCTTCCAGGCATACCACAACCAGCGCTGGTATTTTTTATTGCCGACGAATGACCAGACTTCATCCACTTCACAAACGAGCTGAATGTTGACCTTATCCAGGGGACGTGTCGTTACACATCGCGGTTTAAGTTTTTTAAAACGCGAACAACAGAATTAATACTGATATGCAATGCACGGGCAGTATCACGGATACCGGCATTATTCATATAGCCAGGTCAACAATTTGCTCTTTTATACCGGCTTTACATGCACGATAGGCGTAATCGAGTTGGAAGGTGCGTTTGCAGGAGAGACAGAGATAGCGTTGATGGCCTGCCTCACCTTTGCCGTGTTTTTTGACGTATTCAACTTGCTGACAAAACCGACATTTCACTTCAACTGTCGCCATTTCATTTCCCCACAAAATGGCTATTATGCACCTAAATCAACGGGTTGAATACACGACCAGAATTTTTAGGTTGATAAGGAGAAAAAACGTAATCAACCCGGCATTGCAACGGGTAAGGGAGAGCCTGTTGGCGATAAATGGCTTCATGATGCAGGGAAAGAAAACGGAGCACCTATCCCTGATCGAATTGCTGATAAATTACGAGAAAAGAAATTTAGGGATTTTGATGATTTTCGGAAACAGTTTTGGGAAGAGGTGTCTAGAGACCCTGAGTTACTCAAACAATTTAATGATAGCAATAAGAAGCATATAGCAAAAGGAAGATCTCCATATGTTCCAAAAGATGAGCGGGTTGGTGGGCGTGAAGTGAATGAAATTCACCATAATAAGCCTATTAGTAAAGATGGAGAAGTCTACGATATGGATAATTTAAGAATCACAACACCTAAACGACACATTGAAATTCACAGAGGAAAAAAATCATGGAATTGAAACATAGTATTAGTGAATATACCGAAGCGGAATTTCTCAAGTTTTTACAAATCATTTGTGACTCAGATACAGAAACTGAGGAAGAACACCATATTCTTGTAAGACACTTTGAAAAAGTAACGGAACATCCCAGCGGCAGTGATCTTATTTATTTTCCTAAAGACGGAGAAGATGATTCACCTGCAGGGATTTTAAAAACGGTTAAAGCGTGGCGAAGTAAAAATGGCAAATCGGGATTTAAACAAGGTTCATAGATAGGCTCTTAAGAATTAAGCCGTTCAAAACACGCATCCAATGTTTTGTTTTTACATGATTTTCTTTGTGGTGTTTTGAACGCGTTCTGGCATAAATATGCTTGTGCTTTTTCCAGCCAAAAATACGTTTCCGACCACGCCTTTTGGAGCAGGTTTTCTATGATTGGTTTGAGCCAGATGTCTGTATTTTGAGCTGCCTTGAACAAGGAGACGGCAGAAAATAACCGGCTTGCTAACGAACGCCTGAGCAGCAGTGCCAGTAAACTGAGCCAGATGAGTCCCGTGGCTATCGTTTCTTTCCTTGTGGTAAATCCGTGCCAATTTGTATGCGATTTTAGCTCTTTGAACAACAGTTCTATTTGCCAGCGGCAACGATAAATATCCATGATCTCATTGGCGGTAAACTCGTCCACCGATAAATTAGTCAGCCAGAGACAGAAACGTTTTTCTTCGGCAAACCAGCGGCGGACAAGACGAAACTCATAACCCTTACGCCGACACATCAGATCAAGCACTTCTGAGCGGTTGGTTCTGCGTGTGATGGATTTCAACGGCTTATCAGACAGTTTGGGCAATAATTTTCCCTGCCCATTGCGGGCTGTCATTATCTGGGGATTGAGCGATTTGCTTCCCCGGACAATAAATGAGCCGCCGGAAGAGGAGACTTGCTCAAAATACTCAAAATCAACATAGCCTGCATCTGCCAGCAATAATTGCTTATGCAGCGTCTCAGGGGCGGGGAGGTAAGCCCGTTCTGACGCCGTATCCGCGGTCACCGTCATTTTAACCGGAGATTGGGTGAAGAGTGACAGCGTCATGTGGCATTCAACGGCCGCATCGGTTGACCTGAACCGATAAGGAAACACATCAGACAGCGCCGAATGGATTTTGAATGAACTGCCATCCTGCAAAATAACATTTTGAAATTTTGTAAGTTTCTTGGGTATGGCAACGGATTTATCGGCCCATTGTGCCATGGCAAACCTCACCAATATTTTGACGAATTCAACAAAAGCCGTTTTGCGTAACTGATTATAAAAAGGGCGGTAGCTAACCTGCTGTTTTTTATCGGGACACAGCCCATTAAATTTTTGGTGTAACTGAGCAATAGACGTAATTTTTCCCGAACTCAGTGCAGCGATAAGACTGAGGATGAATACATGAGGTTCGATATTTCTCACGCGTTGAATAAATCCACATCGAAAGGCAATCTTTTTCAGAGAAGCTTCATTGAAGAATTGCATTAACTGGTGTTTTATAGCGATAATCATCACAGGCTTCATCCGTGGTTTTGATATTAGTTTGGCGACGATTATCAGATCATAAATGAAGCCTTTTTTCTATCTAAAAATAAACGGTTATTGCTTAAGATCCTGTCTATGATACATAACTAACCAATCTCTTTGCGACTAATCACCCGCAGACGTACTACAAAAAGCAGCCAGCTAATTAACAGTAATAATCCACCGCCGACCACTGTTACCCGGATATCAGTAGTATCAAGGAAACCGCCCAATAACATAACGATCAGTATAGCCAGTGCCTGAATTGAACTGATAGAACCCATTATTTCTCCCTGCTCATTTTCCGGTGCAAGATTTGAAATACTGCTTATCAGCCCGGTCAATGCAAAGCCCATGGAGGTGACGAAAAGGGTAATGAATATATGCAGATAGATAACATTATTGACCATTGAGACTGCTATTACGGCAAGTGATGACACCACCAGTGAATATCGCACCATATTTTCAGGTTTAGCGACTTTGGCAACGTGTCTCACTACTAAGTACTGGAATAGTGCGTAAGTTGCTCCCATTGTGGCGAGGAAAGAACCAATCTGAAACGAGCTGAAATGGTAAATATCCAGTAAATAAGCAGGCAGGAAAGATTCAAACAACCACCAACCAGCAACAAAAACCGTCCAGATAGCAAATGCAGTTCTCAGTTTAGCGTGACTGTAAGCTTTTGCTATTTGCACCAGACCGGAAAAGGCACTGATTTTTTCTTGAGTATGTTTTTCTAAGGTATCGGGGTAGGCTACCAAAGTGTAAATAAATAACAGAGTAAAGATGGCAGCCATAATGACAAATGGTGTCATATATCCGCTGAATTGAGCTAAAGAGAAATTGGTCAGCCAGCCTCCTATTGGTGGCCCGATGACCCAAGCCAGACCCAGAGCAGTCTGAATCATGGAGAGGTTTTTAGTTTTATTACCCGGCGCACTGATATCAGACATACTTGCCTGCGCAATCGCTACATTACCCGCCATCATCCCGGCCAGTAAACGGCTAAACAGTAGCAACCCCGCTGATGCTACAATCACCGCATAGCCACTAATGGCAAAGGCTATCGCAGTGCCCGCTATAGTCATCAGCATCATCTTTCTGCGCCCATAAATATCCGACATTTTGCCCAGTATTGAGGCACCAAAAAACTGGCCAAAAGGGTAGATGGCAAGGAAAACCCCCAACATAATTACTTTTTTCTGATGATCCCAGCCGTCCGGGAATAGTGAAGCGGCATCAGAAATCATCATGTGTGGGAATATTGCTACCACCATTCCCAAACCGACAAAATCAAGTAGCGCAACCAATACCAGATACCAGATGATCCTCGGTTTTTCTTTCATTTTCGTACTCCTGAAATTTATTAATTTAATGCAGGTGGCTGAGGGATTCTGCTATCAACTGTTGCTCAATAAAATTTAGATATTTCTTAAATTAAGAATTCATCGTATGCAGAATAAATGATTTTCCACTACCCGTATTGATAAGAAGCATCTAAAGATTATCTTTTTTATTCAATAGAATAGGAGAAGGTAAAATAACTCAATATTTATGGTTATTTAATAATACTGAATGGTTGTGTGATAAATAAGTATTCAAGCGCATTTAAAATGGATAAATAAATATTATTTTATAGATTTAAGTTTCTTTTTAATTAAATGATGAATATTATTTTAACGCTTATGACAAATGCAATGAAATAAACAAAGTGTCAACAAAAAGGCAATTAAGATAACTGCATAAGTGAATGCTTATTATCCATATTGTAAAATTTTGTAAGTAATCTTTATCTGAAAGGTAATAATCAATAGCTATTTGATTATAAATAATTTTACTGAAAATTGCTTGGCAGATTCTAATGAAAACCTGATTCAATATTACTTTTTTAGAAAAATAATCCATTTTATTTATAGTTTTTAACTATAATTATAACATTAAGCATCATACTCTCAGTCATTGAGTGATGATGTTTTTACTTTCAATAAAAACCATGCATACACAAATAATTAATATAACAATAAGGTAGCTATATTATGGAAAAGAAAAATAAAGTCTTCAAAACACACAACGAACTTGATGCAGATGAATCAATACTTCTAAAAGATGATTCTGACGATGATACTTCTCCTCATGCTTCCTACTTACTCAGAGATACACATGGACGTACGCTTTGTTTCGATGATGGGGATGATGATCTTGCGTATATGGGGTCGGAAGAGTATTCTGCTCACTTTATTGTGCTACAATTGCGGGATAAAAAACTGCCGAAAAATTCAATAAAGGTGACAGGTGAATATAATGATGATAAGTACCTCATGTATGCCTATGACAACTCAATAGATAAGGATTCGACTCAAATATTCTGGCATACCCGTAATAGTAATATAGATGATAGTCGAATATCATTTAACAAAGAATATGTTAAAACAGAGAATGGGCTAAAACAATATAGGCTAGTGTGGAATAATCAAGGAACCGATATGTTTTTGTTCAGTCATTCCCATGATGAAAAATTTGCTTGGTTAACTGCAGATAAAAAAAAGTACAGCCGATTTACTCTGCATGCTGATTTTATTAAGGAAACTTGGATTCGACTAATAAGTGCAATTTCTAAGAAAGGCGGTCAGTTGCTATAGTAGGCATCTTTCTCGCCAAAGGAAAATGCACTATGACCTATACACA
>NZ_NIBU01000106.1 GCF_002632485.1 Xenorhabdus innexi
GTTATCACTGAAGCTGTTGTGGTATTAAAACCGCTGAGAAAGTCCATAGCGTACCTATGAAAAGAAAATCCGCCGAAGCGAGGAGGTTGGATATAAAAAAATCATAGATGTGAAAAAGGCCACGCAATGCGCAGCCTTGAATTTAGGGTGTGTAGATTGGGATAAATTATTCATCACGCCAATTGAAGTAGAAGCGCTTAGTTACACCGATTTGTTTCAATATATTTCCTAATTTAGGTGCATCAGGGCTTATATAATCAGCAATAACGCCATTTTTTGCTGAACTACCTGATATGCTTGTATTTTTTCCTAGATTATAGGTTATTCCATCGACTGTTACATACATAACTTTATTAGAAAATAAATCAGATGTCTTTTGGAAGAAACCATCGTAAGAATATGTATCCCACGAAATTGAATGGGTATTATCCATTTGAGGTGAAAATTCCCACCATCTAAACTGGTTCGTTCTTGCCACATCAATAGGTGTATTATTTTCGATAACAACTAAAGACCCGCAAGATGTAGCTCCTCCATCGCTCTCTCCATGACCTTGATATCCCCAGAAATGCACCCAGTGAACAGTATCTGACCACCAACGAGCCATTCCTAAAGTAATATCAATGGTCAGCATATTATTTATTTCTGATACTTTATCCAGCTTATTAACGTCAGACATAAACACCTCACTTTATTATTTGTTAAAGGTTATTTCAGCCTACTGCTAACTAGCCCGTTAATATTACTGGGGTCAGGCTTTAATCTCTATTGAATAACCTGTGACAGAAGAAATACGCACTAAAATAAGGTGGCATATTATAAAGTCTGCTTGTTAGTCGAGTGCGTAATTCAGTGAGGTGTATATTTGAAGTTTGGTGCGAGTAGAAATAAAAAACCCGCACGAAGCGGGTTGGAATGTATGGGTTATCGCGTAATGCGCTCACTGGCTATCTGGTAGGCTTTCGCGTCTTCTCTTTTACCGACGGCGATGACCCATATAACAATTTCATCATCTATCACCTGATAGACAAGGCGATACCCCGAAGAGCGCAGTTTTATTTTGAAGCAGCCCTCTAAATCGCCGTGTAATCTGGCTGATTCGATATAAGGGTTATCCTGTAGCTTCCGCAGTTTCTTTTTAAACTGTTCACGGATAGTGCTGTCCAGCTTCTGCCATTCCTTTAACGCGCGCTCATCAAACTCAATGTTAAATTTCATCGAGATTGACCCGGATGCGTTTCGCGGGATTTCGTAAGCGATCCCGCACGATATCAAGAATATCTCCATCCTCATCCTGCTCTGAGACTATCACGGAGACTTCTGTAAACGGCAGCTTCTCGTTTTCTGCGACATAGCGCAGAAAGAGCCGCATGGCTTCGGAGGGAGACAGGTTCATTTTTTCAAATGCCTGATACGCACTTTTTTTAAGTTCTTCGTCTACCCTAATCTGAATTGTGCTCATAGCATCACCTTATGTAATGACGTTTGTATTGCATTGTATGTTATTTCACCTGTGATGCAATGAGTTTGTGGATAATTAAGCCGTCCGTGGCTTGGGGTTATAGCGCACTTTCCGGCATTAACATCATCTTATCAATGTAATAGCCGTATAATTTAGCAACGCCTTGAATAATTCCTTCTGGTGTCGCCATTTTGTGAGTAAACGTATCAGCCCGTTTGGAGTGGTTATCGTAGATTTCCAATTTAACCGTGTATCTAAAATCGGGAGGTTTTACGTATCCTTTCTTTTTTACAACTCCGGTTATCCAGTGCTCATGCAGTACATCGTGACACTCTGCCTGATAGAGCGTTACCTGCTCTTTGATTTCTGGTTTCACCTTGTCAGGGGCGATTGTTGTTAACCAATCAGCTAATTTGCAAAGAGCAAGACAAGTCATATTCCGAACCTTGCCATCTGCGCTAATCATGGGAATTTGATCTATGCCTGATTTGAATCTCTGCTTCAGTTTCTTATGCTGCCCCGCCCAATTCATTGCTATGCCGTTAACAATAGGTTTCATAGGGACATACGGTTCTCCGTTGTGGTTAATGACATACAAAACTGCGCCATGAAACGGGACGTTAATAGTGTTTGATTGATTAGCTGGTATAATTGACACGTCTATATCCCTTTGCTCGGTATTAGGCAATTTTGAAGCCCTTGATTACTCGCAATAATCAGGGGCTTCACCGTTTTTAATGTAATTATTTTATCTATTAATTGTAACTTTATGTAAAGGCAAACGGTTGCAAACTGAGAAGCACCTCGAACATTCAACTAATTACACGCATATATGATGTAATTTCATATTGTTAATGCCGTTCATCACTGATAATTTGGTGAATCCCGCTAAAAAGATCAGTATTTGATCAGGTTGTTGTTCGAGGCGTTCAATTCTTACTCTGCCACTTTCAAATCTGCTGCTGAAAATCTACCCAGTTTGGGGTGATGCCACCATGAGCCACGAGCCTCTGCTTCTTTCATCATCTGGCGTAGTGCCTTTTCGAATAGCTCTTCATGCACCACTGCCATTTGAGTAACTTGTCCACCCGGTGCGACATGAGGGACTTTTTTGTGAGGCACTGACCATGCCATAACTAACTGCCTGCTTTTGGCATCACTCAGCCCGTAAGTAGCTCTCAGATAGCTGTAGCCTTGGTAGCCAACAGGGATAGTGCCTTGCTCCATGTGTTCCATTTTCTGCTCAACAACAGAAATTCGTTTTTCATTACGAGCTGCATTACTGGCAATAGCAGCAATCATCTCCATTTCGGATAATTGAGGCTTCGCAGTGCCGGACTCCAAAGCAAACCAGCGGTCAATAATTGCTGCCCGGCGCTGAACGTCATAGCCGGAAATTAGAATTTCAGTGTGTCGACGGTTGAGACGGTACTCCCATGCGTTAGCATTAGACTGATCGTATTGAACGCAATCAACACCTTGATTTGTAAGGTAAACCAAATCTGGTTTACGGATGTAATCGGATTCATCACCACCATATAAGGCTGATAGCATAGTGCGAATATCGCGGCATACATGTGGATGGTTCTTCCCTGTCAGTTCCGCAATTTCACGGCTTGACATCTTAGTGACAATTGTTGATTGATTTGCTACATTCCTATCAAACATATTTGTTTTCTCCTGTTAGGGGATCACTAAAAGCCAGTAGCGCGAAAATACTGGCTTTTTTATTTGGTTTAAAAAATCCATGCGAAAACGCCCGATGCAAAAAAATTGCATAGGTTAATTTCGTAGATTTATATTTTGGGATGAGTAAAAATTAGCGTTGATGCTGAGATAATTAAATTATAATGCGAATAAATAATTTAATTATGAAAATATAATAAGCGTATTTACGCTGGAGTATTTGTGCTTTTTCAGTACTTCAATGTTAAAGGGCAAGGACTCTCCACACGGGCGGAGCATTCATTGTAAGGGGCTTGCCATATAATAACTTGAGTCAGTTTATTCAATCCAACGAAAGAGGATTGCTTGCTCCAAGAATGCCTAGAGCGTTCCAAGGATAATAAGAGGATGCCCTAACACGTATTCAGGGCAATCACTGTATTTTAAAGAGCGATACTATATTTATACATCTGATAGGGCAATAAACTAGCACACTCTAAAATAACATTCCACCCGCTATCATTTATAAAAAGCTCCATGATGGAGCTTTATGACTACATTGCAGCTAAATTATCTGACAGCAGTTTAAAGAAAACAATCACAAATACAACAACCATCCCAATAATGATTAGCTTCTTATTTTTCATTTTTTCTCCGTTAATTTTTATGTAATAAATTTTAGGGACAGCAGTATTACAGAAAAATAGACGGTAAAAAAGCCCCTCTATGGAGCTATTACTCTAACTATGGTTTACAATAAAATTACTCTTGCTCTTTTTTGCAATGGGTTAGTAGGTGCATTACGGTCTCATTAGATGGGTTACCAATCGTAATTTTTACTCTGCCGTCACGAGGGGAAAACTCTTCACTAAACTCACCATCATCATATTTAAACACCCGCCCTGATGGTGTAGCTAAAACCATTTGATGCCCAACATAATCACCTGCATTCACTCCATTAATAATCATAACTCCATTGTTAAAAGTCATCCTGGCTTTCCCTGTCCCCGGCGGAAAAGAATATTCACTTCCTTTCTCTATAGCCATATAATTTATTAATCGGCCTACTTTACAAGTGTATACTCCGTTATATTCACTGTAGTTATCACCGCATCCCATTAAAGCAAACATCACACATACCATTAATAACTTTTTCATTCCGCTATCCTTGTTTGCGGTATTTATAATCGTTGATTGCTGAAATTAATTCCAAAAGCCCCTCACGGGGCTAATTTACTTCTTCTCATCCATCGCAATGATTTCTTTGGCTGTTTTGCCACCGATCAGCTTATTGATTATTTGGACTTTCTCGTCTTCCTTGTCAGTTATTACCCTTGCTGCCATTGCTACATTTAAAGTTGCTTTTTTGAACTTGGCGGCCTCTTCACCTTGAAGGGATTTATAAATAGCCTGAGTCGAAGTCTTCAATGATTCAGGGGTAGATGCATCAATGGTTAGCTCCTTTTCACCGCAACCTACCAAAAAAGCAGTCAGTATGATTGGTAATAACAGTTTTTTCATGACAGTTCCTTTAATATGAAATTGATGCATTATTAAACCATTTCGGGGCTATAACCGGAAGCAAACATTATCCCACTCCATTCGCTAGCATCCCTTTTGTATTATAGCCTGCTTTTTTCAATGCCTTATCAAAACCATTATTGGCATACTGAGCGGCTTTCTCCGGTGACGGCGTAGTAATGTGTTGCGTAACACTCACATCACCCTGATGGATAGAGGTCTGGCTACTATTATTGGTGGTTGCATTAGCGACAGACTGCCCAATCATCGCACCATTGCCTGCATTAATGCTGGATTGAATATCAGACAAGGATACATCGTCATAACCCATAAGTTGATTATCATCAGAATTAAAGGTGAAAAAGTCCTTTATTGCCTTAATCTTAGCCGCTACTTTATTGTAATAATCCATCACCCAATCCAGTGCCTCTTTAAAGGGTTTCTTAATCATTTCCTTGACTGCCGCAAACCGCTTACCAATATCCTCCACAAACTGGCTGACATCCTTTTCGTTGATACCGAACAGACTCAGTACGAACTTGAACGCTTCCTTAAACGGGGTGGTCAGTAAGTCCCAAATCAGGTTAAACACTTTACCGAGTTTCTGCGTCCATGTGGTGGAGTCATCGGTGAAAATGTCATACAACCCTTTAGCCAGTTTGAATGCGGCTCTGAACGGGTAAGTCAGCCAGTTCCAGATAGCACTGAAAATATTGCTCAGGTTATCCACGAACCGATCGGCATCCCGTTCACTCACGCCAAACTGCCGGAGGATATACCGAAAGCCGTCCCGGAACAGCCGCTTAATCTCCTGCCATGTTCTGGCTATCGCTTTCCAGAAATTACCGAAAGCGGACTCGCCTGTGGTGATCCACTGGTACAGGTCATACAGCACATAAATAAGCCCGGCAATCAATGCGATAACTAACCCGATGGGATTCATCAGTAGTGCTCGTCCCAGCCAGATAAAGGCTTTCCCTGCGGTCAGGGCGAGTTTAGTAACCGCCGTCAGCGGAGTGAACAGCCATTTCAGTGCCTTGGCAAAGCCGCCTGCGCCTTTTGTCACGGCCAGAAACAGGTTGGTGCTGAACATCACGCCCAGCATCCCGCTGAGTAACTTGATGGAGGTTTTCATTTCACCGGAGAGGCTGTCCCACCATGATTTAACATCCTTGATCCACTTAATGCACGCGCCCCAGAAATCACCGAACAGGGAATTACCGCCGTCAAGGTAGACCATCAGGTCATCCAGTAACAGCAGGACGCCGGCAATCGCCGCAATCACCCATGTCACCGGGTTAGTGATAAACGCCATGAGCATACCGCGCTTGACGATTGCCAGCACCCCCGCCAGTACCAGCAGGGCATTTTTCCAGCCAATCGTGCCGGAAATCACCTTATCCACCGCTCGGATGGAATTGGTGATCACCTGAATCACCTTGCCCCCGGCCTTGATAACCCCCGTCAGCCCTTTGGTGATGAGTTCCTTATTGGAGGCTATCCAGTCATTGAATTTTTTCACAATGGCAGTCAGGGAAGGGACGAGGTTCAGGGCTATCTTGGTTTTGATGGACTCAATCATCAGCCCCGTTTTCTTCATGGATTCCTGATATTCGTCCGCCTGTGCCAGTTCCTGCTTTGAGATGTCGTACAGCAGCCCTTTCTGTTCTGCCAGCTCTTTCGTGAAGTGGCACACTAATTTTGGTCACCGTAATAGAAGTGATATTCTCACTTCGATAATTCAACAGGTGACATGATGAAAAAAAGTTTCAGCCCCGAGTTTAAATTAGAGTCAGCCCAATGAGTGCTGGATCAAAA
>NZ_NIBU01000107.1 GCF_002632485.1 Xenorhabdus innexi
AGCCGCCATGTTACCCGTTAAAACACCGGCACTGACACCGGGCAAAGTTGACAGCAGACCTCTGCAACTACCGGGGATTGGCGCCCTGTTTCTGATTGGCGATGATCCCGCTTCACACCAGTGGTTAAGCCAGAATGCCGGCACATTGACAAAACTACATGCTGTGGGTCTGGTGGTGAATGTCAGGGACAGGGCGGGCTTACAGGCACTGCGCGCATTAGTACCGGATTTACTGCTGTCACCGGCTGCCGGCACTGAACTGGCGCGTCGGTTGCAGTTGCAACACTATCCGGTGTTGATCACCGAAACCCGACTTGCTCAGCAGTTATCACCATGAGCCGCCGTTATGTTGTGGAAGCCCTGCTGCGTCCTGCCGTTGAGCTGAATACGGCGCTGGTTTCCGCCGTGGCGGCGTTTGTCTGTCTCCGGGCACCCTGGGCCATCGCCCTGGCACCTTCGATCGGCTATGTTATGGGCGGCGGATTTGCCGTCCTGGCGATACTGCGCACATGGCAGGGCATGCAGGTTATCCGTTATCGCCGGAATCTGCGCCGCCTGCCGCGTTATCAGATGAGCACAAAGCATATTCCCGTCAGTCACCGGCAGTTGTTTCTGGGTCGGGGCTTTCGCTGGCAGCAGAAACATACCCAGCGTTTGCAGGATACACGGCGACCGGAAGTGGAACGATTCGTACAGCCGTCTCGGGCTTATCAGTTTGCCCGCACTCTGGAGCGAACAACCGAATACCGCTGGCCGGCCTTCTCTGGGTTGTTACGTCAAGACTCCCCCTTCAATCCGGTACGCCCGCTGCCGCCGGTGGGCGGCAATCCGGCCCTCCACGGCATTGAGCCCCAGGAGGCGGACGTGTTTATGGACCTGCGCGAACGGGTCGGGCATACGCTGGTGATGGGCACGACCCGGGTGGGCAAAACCCGGCTGGCTGAGCTGCTGATAACACAGGATATCCGGCGCGGCGAGGTGGTGATTGTTTTTGATCCCAAAGGGGATGCTGACCTGTTAAGGCGCATCTGGGCCGAAGCGCACCGGGCCGGTCGCGGCAATGAACTGTCCCTCTTTCATCTGGGCTGGCCGGAGATTTCAGCCCGGTATAACGCGGTCGGACGGTTTGGCCGGGTATCCGAAGTGGCTTCCCGTCTGGCCGGGCAGCTCAGCGGGGAAGGCAACAGCGCCGCGTTCCGTGAATTTGCCTGGCGGTTTGTCAATATTGTTGCCCGTGCTCTGGTGGCGCTGGGGCACCGGCCGGATTACCAGCTGATCACCCGCTACGTCAATAATATCAGCGAACTGTATCAGCGCTATGCCACCCGGGTGATGGAAGAGCGGCAACCGGCGCTGCTGGCGCAAATCCATCATTCCCTCAGCACCCTGAAAGAAAAAGACATTCCGCGCAATATGCAGGGGCAACCCGATGCGCTCCGGCTCTGGGCGATGGAAATGACCCTGAGTTCTGACGCCGGTAAGCAACTTTATGACCCGATTCTGGATGGCCTACGGTCGGCCGTACGTTATGACCGGACCTATTTTGACAAAATTGTGGCGTCCCTGCTGCCGCTGCTGGAAAAACTGACCACCGGCAAAATTGCGGAACTGTTATCGCCGGATTACCTCAATATGACAGATTTGCGGCCCATCTTTGACTGGGAGCAGGTGATCCGCAAAAACGGCATTGTCTATATCGGGCTGGATGCGCTGTCTGACAGCGATGTGGCCTCAGCCGTGGGCAACAGTATGTTTGCAGATCTGGTCAGTGTGGCCGGGCAGATTTACAAATACGGCATGAACGCCGGCTTGCCGGTTCGTCATGACGGTAAGCTGGCGATTAACCTGCATTGTGATGAGTTTAACGAACTGATGGGCGATGAATTTATTCCGCTCATTAACAAAGGCGGCGGAGCGGGGATGCAGGTCACGGCATACACCCAGACCTCCTCTGATATTGAAGCCCGTATCGGCAGCCCGGCCAAAACCGCGCAGGTGGTGGGGAACTTTAACACCCTGATTATGCTGCGGGTACGGGATAGCCGGACGGCGGAGCTACTGACCAGTCAGTTGCCGGAAGTAGAAATCTACAGCAAGACACTGGTCTCCGGGCATTCTGATATTGCCGATGTCGAGCAGGGGCAGGATTTTACCTCGTCCACTCAGGACAGGGTCGGCACCGTCAAAACCCCACTGATTACACCCGCCGAAATGATTAACCTGCCGAAAGGGCAGGCGTTCGCACTGCTGGAAGGCGGGCAGTTGTGGAAAATCCGCATGCCGTTGCCCACCGGCGATGACGATGATGCCCTGATGCCGGCCAGTTTGCAGCACATTGCCGACCAGATGCGCCGGCACTACCGCACCAGTGAACACTGGTGGACAGAGCAGGGGGGGTGACCGCTCATGGCACAGTCAGAAAATTCCGCCCGCCAGCCTTCTCAGCCACCCCGCAAGCCCGGTCTGCTGTACCGTGTGTTATGGGAATGGCCGTGGCAGCTTATCGGCTTTGGGGTGATGTCGTGGCTGTTCAGTCTGTTACTGGAATATCTCGGCATGACGTTTTTCTGGTCAGAGCAGGGGGCGACTCACAGCCAGACGATGATGAACACCGAGCTGCAATTTTTATCGACGGAATTTACCCGCAGCCTGCTGTTGTCAGACCCCGCCCAAACGGTGCCGGCCTGGCTGGCACAGGCGTATCAGTGGCTGTTTGTGGACAGTGGGTTTATGCGCTGGGTTCAGGGGCAGTCACACTATCCGTTTCAGCGCAATAATGACTTTCTGCGTGAATTCAATGCGGTATTACAGGGGCTGTTGGCACATTTGCAGGAATATTGGCTGGCGACCGTGTTTATCACAATGGTAACACTGATCCGGCTGACCATTCTGCTATTATCCGCGCCTCTGTTTGTGATGGTGGTCGTGGTTGCGCTGGTCGACGGGCTGGGACGGCGGGACTTGCGGCGCTATGGTGCGGGGTATGAATCGAGTTTTGTTTATCACCATGCCAAACGGGGAATAAAACCGACCTGCACGGTGCCCTGTATCCTGTATTTATCGTGGCCGGATGTGGTGTATCCTACCGTGATATTGTTGCCGGCGGCCGTACTGTTAGGCATGGCGGTGGTGATCACCACCTCGATGTTTAAAAAGTATATATAGCTGATAACGCTGCACGTTGGCAGACAAAACGTTTTTTTGTTTTGTCTGCCAGCGTCAGCAGACAAGCCGCACAGCGGCGCGTCAGGATACTAATTAGAGACGATATTGAGTTTGAGAGATAATATTAAATTTGCGCTTTACAATTTCGTTCGAAAACATTTATTATGAAATAAAATAGTCATCTTTCCTCTGCTTTAATTGTCATGTTTTAAGTTTTAATGATTCTTATGTATATTGTGTGTACATTAGTTCTCAATGAAAAAATAAATTATGAATAATGAGGTATTGATTGTTGAAAATGACATAGTTAATGTTTCGTGCATCTCAATGGAAATGGTTTAGTCTTTAATTAAAGAAAAATAATTTTTGATTCAGTATGTTATTTTTTAATATAAGATTTGTTTGATGTTTAATTTAAATGAAAATTAATCTGTTTTTAGTAGAGGTGTATCATGCCTTCAAATTTTAATAATCCAAATAGATATAACGATATAGAAAGCGGTCTTCGTCACCGTAAACCTTCACATCTACAGCCTTCAACATCTCAAATTCCTGATACTGGATTGCAACTCATTCGGCGTTCAACATCTTTACCTGTTGTTGCTGAACCTCACAAATTTCAACCTTTAACTGTAACTGTAGCTGCAGCCGGATGTGCACTGACTGTTCTGGATCCTTCTAAAATGAAGCTTGTAAAACCAGACGAACTGATGACAACGATGAATACATTTCATATGAATATACGTAATGAGGATGATTGGAAAAGAGCTATTAGTTTATTAATAGAAATTAATGTTCAATTAAATGATTGTGATTTAGAAAATTTACCTAACGAAATAACTGATAGATATAAGAATGCTGGCTTTTTTAGTGTAAATGGTATTTTGAAATATATTAACGAGGGCCTTGGTGGATCGATTGGCCATATTTTAGGAATGGTTGGAACAGTGCTTTGGGAGCAAAGTCAAATTGAGCAAACTGATCTTAATAAATTAAATAATAGCAACCAAACCAGTATAAATGGACGAGATAAAGTAGAAATACAGGATAGACAAAATAATTTTATCCTTGCTGCTAGAGCAGTGTCTATTTCTGATGCTTGTTTTGCCTTCGTATTTGGACTTATTATAAAAAACGTATTGGCTAGTATAATCAATAGAAGAGGAAGTATAACGGAGAATAATTCAAGGTTTGTGGCAGAATGGGTCAAAAAAATTCTTATAGAAAGATATATGAAAGACAAAAAAATTGAGCTTTCTGGAAATGTTAGTATGCGCTCTATTCCTAAGTTGGCTTTTTTTGCTAATGCTGAAGACCATTTCAGAGTATATGTGCCAGATAAGGAGGGTTATATAAATCCTATCATTAATGCTTATTGTAAACGCTTAGAAGAAAGAAGCATATTTCACAAATTATTTTATTAGTCTAGGCCATGGTAAAACGCAATATAAAATGATATCAAGTCATACACGAACTAAAGTATTTGTTTGGAAGTAGGTATTTGCCATATACCTAATGTAATCATTGCAGACAAGTTTTACTATCAAAGTAAGTTTATAACGCTGAAAGACAAAAATTATTTTTGTTTTGCTTTTCAGTGTCAGCAGAAAAGCAGATTAAGCGGCGTGTCAGATTATGACAAATTTAATTTTTCATAACCTGTTAACAGACAAAATAGCCGCTCATATCTTGCTGAATTAATGCTGATATGGGGATGAGGTATTAACCACCCGCGTCATCCACTCAAATCCGTCACAGGCCTGACAGGCCCGGTTGCTTTTTTTGGGTCGAAGCAGTCATGTTCATGTGAACTATCTTCACAATAGCCGACAAACGGCTGTTCGATACGATGCAGCCGAATCGTTGCAGCCTGCGCTTTGGACGCCGGAAAAAACGCGCCGCCGGGTTCGGTAAACAGGTCGGTATCATTCAGCGGCGCATCACAGTGTTCGCAGTGGTTTATCCAGTGCTGCCGTTGCAGTGGCTGGCAGACAACTTTGTGCAGGCGGTGGTGAAAGCCGGGCAGCACGTGCACACAAGGGTGGGAAGATCGGCAAGATAAAACAAAAACGCCGGACAGTCCTGCACGGTGTAATCAATTTCGGTGTCGGGCTTATCGCGGCTGTCCGCTTCCAGCCGCTGATGACCGGCAGGCAGCATAAAAGCCGTTACTGTGGTGTTTCCCTGACAGTGCGGGTAGGCTGTCTGAGTCTGGGCGTCCGCATGAACATTATAGAACGGCAGCCAGTTGATAAACGGCGTCGGATCAATGCTGTTATCGATATACCCGATTTGTTCAACAGCATCCCAGTGTGCACTCGGCTTCCGTGCCTGTTCGTGTTCCGCGTCAGGGACGTTTAAATCAATCCGCAGCATGTTGCTTTCTTCCTTTCACTCATTGTTAAACCGTTAATTCAATAAGTTAGTCAGACTATGTCGCTAATTTGCATCAAAGCATAAAGAGTTTATTGCTGATCCGCCGTAAAAAACCCCGCATCCTCGGCATCCTGAATTCCATCACGAGGTGAGTGTGTATGCGTGGTTGCTTTTCCCTGTCTCGGTCTGCCTGTCTGCTGGGTCTGACGGTATTGTGTGTCCCCCTTGTGCAGGCGGCCGAAAACGATGAGCTGGCGAGCGCAACGCGGCTGATTGAGCAGGTACAGATAGCGCTGGAGCGCGCCAGTATTGCCGGAACGCCCGCGGAGAGCGAAAAACCGCCCCGCTATCACTTTGATTACGCCCGTATCCGTGCGGATCTCCACACCATCAGAACCGGCATCGAACATTATCTGATGCCTTCCCGCGAGCAGCCGGACGAACCCGCGCCGTTATCCGGTCAGTATCGTCAGGAACACCCGCAATGACTCCGACCCAGCGCCATGCCTTTGAGGCGGCTTCAGGACACTTTGATATTCATTTTCTGTCTCTGGTGTGTGTCGGCTTTTTCTTCGCGACGCTGTTCCTCTGGGCAGCCTGGGCGGCGCTGGATGTCTGGAACGGCTGGGCGAATGACAACGTGCGTAATCAGACCCTCAGCCAGTTTGCCCTGCGAACGGCGCTGTTACTGGTGATTGCGGTCTGGA
>NZ_NIBU01000108.1 GCF_002632485.1 Xenorhabdus innexi
GGTTGAAAACGCTTTTCTCCATTTGAAACGCTGGCGTGGTATAGCGACCCGTTATGCCAAAAATAGTGCATCGTTTCTTGCCGCAGTCCAAATCCGCTGTCTTGCTCTTTGGTTGAGTATTTCATGACGACACCATATAACTGTTATCTTTCCGTTTTCTTTTACTTCAAGATATCTTATTTTCATTTCATCCCTTGTTGTTAAGGATGAAGATAGAGCTAACAATTCATTAGGTAGAATAGCAGCTTCCGTTGTCTTAAGGGTTAGAGTTTCGCCAGTTGATGAATTTATTACAGATATACTCAAATCCTGATTAGCGACGCCACTCCAGTTCAACCCATTTATGAAGAAAATAGCAGTCTTATCATCTCTCACTCTGTCTATCTTTTGTCGAGTGTTCATCGCGTTTAATTCTGCTCTGTCGATTATACGGGAACCGAGCGCTACTTGCTGAACGGAATCATCTGCGGATAGTTTTTTAACTAATCTGGTCTTGCCTTCTTCGCCGCGAAGCAAGATTTCTTTACTTTCTTTTGTTTGTCCATGAATCAGGGCGTCAACGATAATTTTTTGCCCATCAACAACAGATTGAGTAGCTGCATTAATCAATTCTACTTTTGTTTTATTGTCATGCCGTTGAGTTTCGTAGTACTCACTTAACCAATGCCAGCCTACGGTGCTGGCACAAGTGGTCAAGGCTACAACCATGCCAAGAGCTTGTATACCATTCATTTTTTTCACCGCATTGTTTAAGAATTTCAGGGCTCCATTGATTGCTCGATCTGCTTGCCCTCTGGCTCGACTTGACCCCTCAGTTACATAGTAAACTATGTCTAGAGCTTTTTTATCAGATTCAGTTAAATTTGTCAGATTGGATGTACTATACCTAAATATTGCAAAAGCTCTATAAATTTCCTCGGTTAAATCAGCCATTCCAAATAGCATAGAGGCCGTTAATGATGATTTGTATCGTTGAGGTTCACCTTGAACATCAATATCTAATGTAGGCCAACCTATAAACTCAATATCCGGGAACACAAATTCATCTGATTCTATATTTTCAGTAGATAACATGTTTTTGACAAAAGAAATGAAATCATATTCAGACGAAATAATTATTTTCTCACTTTCTTCCATTGTATCTCCGATTTTAAAATTCACTATATTGTCTTAGTGGTTTGATTACATAGCGATATTATTTATCGTGGTTCGTAGCGTCTGTTTGTTAAGTGTGACGCACTATCCTAAATCACTGCCCCTAATATGTGATCGGAATTCTCTTAATCCGTGAAGACGCGGCATAACAAATTTACGCGCGACAAAATAAAAAATAGTTCCCGAATCAAAACTGTATTTGAGGGTTATTGTTAACTGAGGCGATAAATCTATGGAAGCTGTATTTTATATTAAATTACCTCAATAGATTGCTGGCTTTTAAGTTGTCCATATTAACCTAATTTATTTACACTAAAATGGATAGGTAAATCACCCATATGATAAAGCAGTTATCATTTTATCTCTCTATTAATAATGGAATATAAAATATCTTAAGCCTCTACTAATAAGGGTAATTATATGAAAATTATATATAGCTTGATATTAATGACTTCTTGTTTATTTATTCATCCAGTGCACGCTGAAACTTTATATCATGTAACTTTTAAAAACTCTTCGAGCAAGCATTTATATATCCATAGAGATGGGGATTATTGTATGAATGATGCGGGTAACTTAGATATAGACATCCCCAAGAGTGAAAGCAAGACAATGAATTTAAAAGATAGTGATGGATTTTTCAATTGTAGGATAGCGGATAGGTATGTGAATTGGTCTGTGCGTTACCCATACGGTGAAAATATAGCTGACTGCAAGTTAAGTTTTAATGTGAAGGTTATCACGATGGGTGGAGGACCGCGCACATGGAATGTAAAAATAAGCGGATGCGATGAACTGGTAAAGGAAGCAACTTGTGGTGAGCTAGCATGTCATAATAAATTTGTAGACTATTATGACATGAAAAATAAAAATATAGACATAACATTTCAGTAGTTAATATTTAATCCATTGTACTTGGCTGCCAATTAGTGAATATGAGTAAAATCATCAAATTACCTAAAGGCGGGATTTCCCGCCTTTTAACCCCTGATTTCATCAATCTCCGGTTATGAGCAGAAATTAACTAAAATCAAACAGTTACGTTAAACAGGAGAATCTTCCTCTTTTAACTCATTGATATTTAATCAGACGACATATTTGCAGTCTGGTCGCAATTCAATCTATCTACCACTGATGGGCAGGCAACTCATTGATTCTTTCGAGGTCCTCACTTTGGCTGCTTCAATATTGAGAGTGGTAATTACAATCCGTAATCGGGCTTTACCCTTTACTGTATGATAAGAGCTTGATTTTAAGCCCTCCCTGCGGTGGTTTGATGTGGCATTGTACACAAAAATAATACGGCTATCCGGCATGTAAGAGGATGGATGTCTGCTTTTTAGTGGCGTTTTTCCTTGGAGTTAAGATCCCAATTTCCCTTATCTGACCAGTGTAAAATCAAATTTCTATGTACCACATTGTGTACAACCTCCGTTTGTACATAAATGTGTGCATTTCTTCATTTTTTTATGTTAATTTTATCTTAATTAATTGTTTTTATATTATAATTTTTACTGTTCGTTATTTTTGCATTAATACTGCTAATTGTCGCAAAAATTTATTCTATCTAAATAACTGCTTACCTATTTTTGGTAGATGCCTCTAATAATTTTAATAAAAATAGTGATTTATATAAAAACAATCTACGTTTACATTTGAGATTATTTTGTTTTCCACAAATACAACTCGTTCGAAACCCTATATTGTCTTGCATGGGCTATTTCATTTTGTTATCACTTAGTGCTTTGTTGATAAATCTCATTGATAGGTTTTACTAATAGTAGTAATAAAAACAATCTAATCGTTAAATTGGCTTCAGCAGGTAATAATCAGCAATATTTCATTCTTAGAGAAGGAAACATTATGCATATTGGTGTACCAAAAGAGCGATACCCCAATGAAGCTCGGGTTGCTGCCACTCCGTCAACTGTAGAGCAATTACGGAAATTGGGATTTAGTGTAGTTGTTGAGTCAGGTGCAGGATATCTTGCCAGTTTTGATGACAATGCTTACCAAAAAGCAGGGGCTGTGATTGCAGAAAGTAATGAAGTCTGGCAATCAGATATTATTTTAAAAATAAATGCACCGGAAGAGAACGAAATCGCATTAATGAAGGAAGGAACTACGCTGCTTAGTTTTATCTGGCCAGCACAAAATCCTCAATTAATGGATAAGTTATCGGAACGTAACATCACCGTTATGGCAATGGATGCAGTCCCGCGAATTTCTCGTGCTCAATCTCTGGATGCTTTGAGTTCAATGGCAAATATTGCCGGTTATCGTGCCATTGTTGAAGCCGCTCATGAATTTGGCCGTTTTTTCACAGGTCAAATAACAGCAGCCGGTAAGGTAGCGCCAGCTAAGGTTATGATCATTGGCGCCGGAGTTGCAGGCCTTGCCGCCATCGGGGCAGCGGGGAGCCTTGGTGCGGTTGTTCGTGCTTTTGATACTCGTCCAGAGGTTAAGGAACAAGTGCAAAGCATGGGGGCTGAATTTCTGGAATTGGATTTCAAAGAAGAAGCCGGTAGCGGGGATGGTTATGCAAAAGTGATGTCAGAAGCTTTCATCAAGGCAGAGATGGCACTTTTTGCGGCTCAGGCAAAAGAAGTTGATATTATCGTTACAACAGCATTAATTCCGGGTAAGCCTGCGCCAAAACTGATTACCAAAGAAATGGTTGAATCGATGAAACCGGGCAGTGTGATTGTCGATTTGGCAGCGCAGAATGGCGGCAACTGTGAACTGACAGAAGCCGACAAACTTGTCGTGACAGATAATAGTGTCAAGATTATCGGTTATACCGATTTACCCAGTCGTTTACCCACTCAATCATCTCAGTTGTACAGCACTAATTTAGTTAATCTGATGAAACTGCTGTGTAAAGAAAAAAATGGTGAGATTGTTATTGACTTCGACGATGTGGTTATCCGTGGGGTCACCGTCATTAAAGAAGGGGAGATCACATGGCCAGCTCCGCCAATTCAGGTCTCAGTACAACCTCCTAAACCTGATCCTGTCAGAAAAACAGATAAACCGGCTGAGAAACCTAAATCCCCGTGGCTGAAGTATGGGTTAATGGCACTGGCGATTATTCTTTTCGGCTGGCTGGCCAATGTTGCTCCAAAAGAATTTTTGTCCCATTTCACCGTATTTGCTTTGTCTTGCGTGGTTGGCTATTACGTCGTCTGGAATGTCAGCCATTCATTACATACTCCACTTATGTCAGTGACCAATGCTATCTCTGGGATCATTGTTGTCGGGGCTGTACTGCAAATAGGTGAAGGTGGGTGGGTCAGTTTCTTTTCTTTCATCGCAGTGCTGATTGCCAGTATCAATATCTTTGGTGGTTTCACTGTTACACAACGCATGCTGAAAATGTTTCGGAAAGGATAAGGGGTAACTTATGTCGAATGGAGTAGTCACTGCTGCATATATTGTTGCTGCTATCTTATTTATTTTCAGCCTTGCCGGGCTTTCGCGCCATGAAAGCTCCGGGCGTGGCAATATCTTTGGCATCACGGGAATGGCAATTGCCCTGATTGCTACCATTTTAGGGCCTGATACCGGAAATATTGGCTGGCTTATTCTGGCAATGATTATTGGCGCAGTTATCGGAATTCGGCTTGCTAAAAAAGTAGAAATGACTGAAATGCCGGAGTTAGTTGCCATCTTACACAGTTTTGTTGGTTTGGCTGCTGTTCTGGTGGGTTTCAATAGCTTTATTGCCCATGATATTTTTGCCAATGCGATTCTGGAGAATATTCATCTGACCGAAGTTTTCCTTGGGATCTTTATTGGTGCTGTCACCTTTACCGGTTCCGTTGTGGCATTTGGTAAATTGCGTGGGAAAATCTCCTCAAAACCGTTAATGCTTCCCCATCGGCATAAACTTAATCTGGCTGCTTTAATTATCTCTTTTGTATTGATGGTTATCTTTATCAAAACAGAAAGTAGTGGTTTACAGGTTTTTGTCATGCTGGTAATGACTGCGATTGCTTTGGCATTTGGCTGGCATCTGGTTGCATCTATTGGCGGGGCAGATATGCCGGTCGTTATTTCCATGCTGAACTCATACTCAGGCTGGGCCGCTGCTGCCGCTGGTTTTATGCTGAGTAATGACCTGTTGATTGTAACCGGTGCGTTAGTGGGGTCATCCGGGGCGATCCTTTCTTATATTATGTGTAAAGCGATGAACCGTTCTTTTATCAGCGTTATCGCCGGGGGTTTTGGTAGTGATGGCGCTTCAACGGGTGATGATGAGGAGATGGGAGAATATCGCGAAACGACCGCAGAAGAGGTCGCTGAGCTGTTGAGAAACTCCACATCCGTTATTATTACTCCGGGGTATGGAATGGCCGTTGCTCAGGCACAATATCCGGTACATGACATCACCGCAAGATTACGTGAAAAAGGCATTAATGTTCGTTTTGGTATTCATCCGGTAGCAGGGCGTTTACCGGGTCATATGAATGTCTTACTGGCAGAAGCCAAAGTGCCTTATGATATTGTTCTGGAAATGGATGAAATCAACGATGATTTTGCTGAAACAGATACCGTTCTGGTTATCGGGGCGAATGACACAGTAAACCCGGCTGCACAGGAAGACCCTAACAGCCCGATAGCAGGGATGCCGGTATTGGAAGTCTGGAAGGCACAAAACGTGATTGTGTTTAAACGTTCGATGAATACCGGATATGCAGGGGTGCAAAACCCGCTCTTCTTTAAAGAGAACACACAAATGTTATTTGGTGATGCAAAAGCCAGTGTTGATGGAATCTTACGTGCGCTGTAAACAGATACCGATAAATTAATTATCTGAAGAGCTTTAAATAATAATTTAAAGCTCTTGGATTCGACTAATAAGTGCAATTTCTAAGAAAGGCGGTCAGTTGCTATAGTAGGCATCTTTCTCGCCAAAGGAAAATGCACTATGACCTATACACA
>NZ_NIBU01000109.1 GCF_002632485.1 Xenorhabdus innexi
TGTGTATAGGTCATAGTGCATTTTCCTTTGGCGAGAAAGATGCCTACTATAGCAACTGACCGCCTTTCTTAGAAATTGCACTTATTAGTCGAATCCAAGGTTTTTTTTAATTCTTTCATTTATTTCAAAGGCATTGTTTTTAGTGTAATTATTATCTCTTATTAATGTGTCTGCAAATTCCCGAACTTTATTGAATTCATTATTTTTATGATCTATCATTTCATTTTCATATAAATGTTCCTTATGTTCGCCTTTCTGCTTAGGAATGTTAATGTCATAATAATACTTATTTCCTGCTTTTGCTTTTAATATTTCTCTGGAGTGTTTTACCGCTTCATTTAAAATAGATTCGATCATAATAAACTCTCACTAATGATTTTAATTAAGCAATGTTTTTATCCTTCTATTAACCCCAGTAAAACAAATAATAAGATAAAAAGAAAGTTTAAATATTTCCATGCCTTTTTGTTAATATATATTATGGTTATAAATTATCTTAGATACTTATGATTAATAAATATTTATGTTTAAGTAGTCTTCCTGCCTTAGGGTTGTAATGTCATTTTACTTCAGTATTTTTTTCTCAATATCAGGTGGGCAATAATTCCGCCAACCAGCCCCCAGAATGCTGAACTGATGCCCAGTAAATTTGCACCTGATGCTGTGATTAAAAAACAGATAATTGCCGCATCTCTTGCGCGTTCATCTTTTATCGCCTGAGTCAGGCTGTTTGTAAAAGTCCCTAATAATGCTAATCCAGCCAGAATTTTTATCAATGAGGCAGGAAAGCCACTGAATAAATAGAAAATGACGCCACCAAAAATACCCGCCAGTAAATAGACAAATCCTGCGCTGACAGCAGTGACATATCTCTTATTTGGATCAGGGTGGACGTCATCTCCCATACAAACAGCAGCTGTAATTGCGGCAATACAGATACTGAATCCCCCGAGAGGAGCCAGTATAATTGTTACTAACGATGTCCAGATAAGTAATTGGGAAGTACGGGGTGGATAACCTGCTGCTTGTAGGATCGCAATTCCCGGAGCATTTTGTGATGCCATTGTGACGATAAAAAATGGAATACCGACACCAATCAGTGTGGTGATGTTAAATTGTGGCCTGACAAATTCAGGCACAGAAAACATGATATCTTTGCCTGAGAAATTTAAATCCCCATTAAAAACACAGATAATCAACCCCACTATAAGTGTTGATATTATTGAGTATAATGGCAAATAACGGCGGAAAATTAAGTAAACAAGCAGCATGATACCACAAAGCCAAAAATGGGATTGCAGCATAGAGAAAGCATCCAAACCGAAACGAAGTAATATTCCGGCAAGCATTGCGGCTGCAATGGAATGGGGAATGTAGTTCATCAGCTTGGCAAATAGCCCGGTAATACCGCATATCAGCATTAATGCTGATGCAAAGATAAAAATACCAATGGCCTCATTGACAGAAGTGTGCGGGAAGTAGGTTGCCAATAAGGCAATTCCCGGCGTTGACCAAGCTGTCATAATCGGAGTGCGGTAATAAAGTGATAATGCAATTGTTGTGACCCCCATTCCAATACCAAGCATGCCTAACCAGGCACCAATTTGTGATGGCTCAACGCCAATGGTTGTCGCTGCTTGGAGTATTATTGCAACTGAACTAGCATACCCAACTAATACTGCAACAAATCCTATGACGAGAGTTGCTGGGGAGAGATCCCTGAAAAATGATTGCTTAGGCATATGATGTTACCTGTCGGATGCTATAACGGACGATGGTGAGAATATCATCGTCCGTTATAGCATTCAATCATGCATTTATTTTTGAGAAGGCCTAATGAGTGATATCACAGCGAAAATTTCGGAAACGTTTAAGTCATTAAGAGCTTCAAGAGGGGTCAGCCTCAGTCAGGCCGCTAAACTGACCGGGGTCAGTAAAGCAATGCTTGGGCAAATTGAACGGGGTCAATCAAGCCCGACAGTGTCTACATTGTGGAAAATTGCAACAGGTTTTAATGTTGCATTTTCGACTTTTCTGGAAGGGACAGAGTCCCATCTCCAGCCAGTGTTACATCGGTTTAATGAATTACCAAGCTTTGAACAAACCAATTCAGGGATGAGTATAAAGCAGCTCATACCTTTTGATGATGAATTTTTCATCGATTTATTCAAAATAGAGTTAGCTCCGGGAGCCTCAAGTGAATCTACTTCGCATGAATCCGGTGTAGTAGAGCATGTTATTGTGCTTAGTGGGGAATTGGATCTGCGTATTAAGGATGCATGGCATAAAATTTCATCGGGTGAATCTATGCGTTTTCCTGCTGATTGTCGCCATGCTTATGCTAATTCAGGTGATGAGGTTGTGGTTATCCATAATCTTATTCACTATCCCCATAAATAATCCGAATGAATATGGCGATTGAAATCGCCATATTTTGATATTTAATTTGGAGACGGGTTGTTATTTGGAGGCAGGCAGCGTCACATTGGCTGCTTTTGGATGCAGTGTATACATACCACCATTGAAAGGGTCAACAGCCAACCAGCCAATTAAACCACCAAAGACTAAATTCCCGCCGATATACCACCCATTTGCTTTTGCGACTAATGGCAGGGTAACAGATTGGAAATTTTCTTTTGTGAAGGTGATTTGATATTTTTTACCACCAAAATAGTGACCGTCTGATTTTGCCAGCATTACACTTTGTGGGGTATTACCACGGGTAATTTCCTGCCCGGTTTCATCTTTGATTGAAAATTCTGCGCCAGAAGGCTGGCTATTAATTTGGACAAGCTGAGTCTTTTCACCGACGATAGTTGCACAGCCACTGCAAAGCATAACTGCAGATAGAAATAACATACAAATTTTATTCATGAATAATCCGTAAAGTAAAAACGAGCATTAAAATATACTGCTGATAATACGCATAAGATAATGGGGTATGCAATAGTTTTGATCTATTTATATTGTGAATATAAAACCCAGCTTAATGGTGATGGGGTTATGTTTAAAGTGTAATATTGAAAAAAATTAATGAAAAAATAGTAAAGATTTTCTCTGTTTTTGTTTTCTGTTTATTTTTATTAAATAAATAGATATTTCTTTGAATTTTATAGTGATGATTTAACCCTTGGGCAGTTAAAGGTAACTTAATCTATTTTCAAGTAAATATAAATGGTTCTGGTCACTGAGTGGAAAACAGTGTGTTATGTTATATGAAGCTACTTGGAACAGATATAATCATTGAAATGTTAAATTGAAATAAACTTAGTTATTTTATTTATGTGTTTTCAATCAGTGATTGAATAATTTAATGGAGGAGTATAATTATCTTGACAATGAGTTAGTGCTAAGGATATTAATTTATGACATGATGTTTTTCTAAGGTTATTATCTGATATATCTAAGATATATCTAATATAACCAATAAGTTTAAAATTGCTGATAATAGCAAGGGAGAGGCCATATGAAGAGCCTGATTATAAATCAGTATTCCACCATGCACGCTTTGATGTCCGGAGTATTTGATGGAATGTTTTCAATAGCAGAAATCAGTCAAGGCGGCTCATTTGGTATTGGTTGCTCACATGCGCTCGCAGGTGAAATGATCGCACTGGATGATACCTTTTTTGAAATTCAGGGAACAGGTAATGTACGTCGGTTTAGTGAGTACGACCAACTTCCCTTCGCTCAACTGACATATTTTCATCCCAGTGAGCAGTTTCCCGTTTCGGATATCAGCAAAAAAGAGCTTTATTCAGAACTATCGGCACAGATAAATATTGATAATATTTTTGTTGCTGTAAAAATTGAAGGGATTTTCAAAGAGATTTGGCTCCGTCGGACTAATTATCAGGAAAAACCATATAAAACCTTTGTTGAAGCGACTGTTGAGCAATCAGAAAATATATTACAAAATGTTTCTGGTGTAATGGTCGGTTTCTGGACGCCTGATATTTTTCACGGTATTTCTGTTGCAGGGTTTCATATTCATTTTATCGATGATGCCCGAAAAAATGGCGGGCATGTTTTTGATTTTGAGCTGCAAAATGGTCTGTTAAGTTATGAGCTAAAACAGAATATAAAAGTTCATCTTCCAGATAACAGTGAATATATTAATGCTGATCTAAAAATGAATGATTTGGCAGATGCGATAAGAAAATCGGAAGGCTGATTAACCACTTATTATTTGTCTATTTATTAATGGAGGAGAGAGGCAAGATCTTCCCTCCATTATACCCGTTGTCTTTTAAGTTGCCTCTTTGTTGGCTGTGCTCATTCACCCCAGTCACATAGTTATCTATGCTACCGGGGACTCATTCCCTTGCTGCCGCGACGCATCTTGAAATCCATAGGGTATATATCGTTAATTATTTTCTTTCAGAGTTGTTGAATATTCAGTTGGAACCCAGTTATATTTTTGTTTATTCTGACGAAGATAGCCAATACCCGGGAATGGTAAATGAGCAGCGCCAATTAACCATTTTTCATGTGATGCCTTTTCAAAAATTGATTTGCGTGCTTCAATGGCTTTATTGCTATCTATATCAAACTCAATAGAAACATCTGGATGTTCCAGTTGCACTGCGTAAAAATGTATAATATCTCCCAAAATCAGCATGTTTTTTTTACCGGAATTCAGTAGGAATGAAGTATGTCCCGGAGTATGACCAGAAGTCGATATTGCTTTGATACCGGGAATAATATCCTCCCCACTTTGGAAAGTACGCACAGCTTTTTTGGCCGCATACGGTGCGATGGCGTTCTGAGTCTGAGTAATGAATGAACGATTTATTGCAGTGGCTGAAGCGATGGTTTCAGGTGCCTGCCAGAAATTTTTTTCCTCCTCAGAAACATAAATAGTTGCATTAGGGAATATTATTTTGCCATCTGGAGAGGCAATACCGCAGGCATGGTCTGGATGCATATGTGTCAGTAGTATCGCTTTTACTGATTCTGGCTGATAACCCGCAGCCCGGATATTATTAACGATATTTCCCGCAGTAGGCCCAAAGCAATTGCTGCTGCCTGCATCAATCAATATCAACCCTTCTTGGGTGTTCACAAGATAGGCATTTATTGCGGTCTGAACGCCCTCTTTATTTTCAGTCTGAAACATACGTGTAATCAGGGTTTGAATGTTTTTTATATCAAGACCTTTTAATAAAGCAGGTGAAAGACCAGTATGACCATCATAAACGGCTGTTACCATTAAATCGCCGAGCATATAGTGATAATATCCTGCTACCTGATTTACCGGCTGTTCAGCAGGTTTGGCTGATGCCGTGGGTGTAACCGATGTTGTTATAATACCTGTCAGTGCTAATGTCATTGCGAGATAGGATGTTTTTAATATATTTTTCATTTAATGCTCCGAAAATGTTAACGGAATAAAATGGCAATAATTTATCTATATTTAAAAATAAGTTCAGGAAAATAGAGCAAGGTATAAAATCAGATGCTGATAAAATAATAAAACAAAGGACACGACTCTATCGAGTTAAAAAATATCTTCTGTTATTAAAAAATATAAAATTGTTTAGGAGGCGGGAATTTTTTTATTTTTTTTGAAGTAATATCCTCGCACCTGAACCCGTTTTACCTAAAATATCATTTGGATTGCGTAACGGGCATTCTGTCAGGGAAAGGCATCCACAGCCAATACAACTGTCCAGATTATCGCGTAGCTGGGTTAATTTGGTTATGCGTTGTTCCAGTGTATCCCGCCATTGTGAAGAGATCATGCTCCATTGTTCGGTAGTCAGTTTGCTGTTGGGGGGGAATTGACTGAGTATTTTCTGTATTTCTTTTAAGGGGATACCGGTACTCTGTGCGACTTTGATAATTGCGATATAGCGTAGGACAATGGGAGGAAAACGGCGCTGATTTCCCTGATTACGCGAGCTTTTGATTAGCCCTTTCGCTTCATAAAAATGCAGTGTTGATACAGCCACTCCACTACGTTTTGCTACTTCTCCAACCGTTAATGCTTTATTCATAGATAGGATCTTAAGCAATAACCGTTTATTTTTAGATAGAAAAAAGGCTTCATTTATGATCTGATAATCGTCGCTAAACTAATATCAAAACCACGG
>NZ_NIBU01000011.1:0-89629 GCF_002632485.1 Xenorhabdus innexi
CTCAGAGTTGGAGATAAATCTCGTGGCAAATCGATTAAATAAACGTCCTCGAAAAACGCGAGGTTATCAAACACCGAATGAGTTATTTAAAGGCATACCAACTCGTTTACTTCGTTCATAACGGTGTTGCACTTATTATGTGAATGCAAGTAATCAAAATAGTGAAAAATATTTATACTTAATATGATAAGGATTAGTGGTGTGTAAATTTTCAGCTAACTTGAGTACTATGTTTAACGAAGTTCCTTTTATTGAACGTTTTGCTCGGGCATCAGGAGCCGGATTTAAAGGTGTAGAATATTTATTTCCTTATTCTGAATCGGTTGAACGACTTACTGAATTATTACAGGAATACCAACTCTCTCAAGTATTATTTAATATGCCTGCGGGAAATTGGGCGGATGGAAATAGAGGTTTTGCTTGTTTACCCGGACGTGAAAAAGAGTTTGCTGATGGAGTTTATAAGGCTTTGGAGTATGCTTTACCATTAAAATGTAAACAAATTCACGCTATGGCTGGAAAATTAGACGAACGATTTTCTTTAGAACAGCAGAAAGAATGTTTTATTGCTAATATCCAGTATGCCGCGGATATTATGGTTAAATTTGATATAAATATATTAATTGAACCAATTAATATTTATGATATGCCAGGTTATTTTCTGACTAGGCAGGAACAGGCAGAGTCACTGCTAAAAGACATTAACCGTAAAAATGTTCTTATCCAGTTAGACCTCTATCATTGTCAGATTATGGAAGGTAATTTATTACAAACCATAGAACGTATGTGGGGGAAATTTAGCCATATCCAGATTGCTTCGGTTCCGGGACGCAATGAACCAGATATTGGCGAAATTAATTACTTCTGGCTGTTTAATAAACTAGATGAGATGGGTTATCAAGGGTGGATTGGATGCGAGTATTATCCGACCCATTGTACAGAAACAGGGCTTGGGTGGTTGGTAAAAGCTCAATCATGATTATGTAGTGAATGTAGCAGGAGAGCTAATGAGTCCTACAGAACGCAGAGATTTTATTTATCGCCACTTGCATGAACATCAAACGGTTCTTATCAGCCAGTTAGTTGAACTACTAAATGTTTCACATATGACTGTGAGGCGTGATATCCGTATTTTGGAAGAAGAAGGAAAAGTTGTTAGTGTTACAGGAGGAATTCAGCTAAATGATGCCATACGTCAAGAGCTACCATGGAGTGAAAAGGCACTTATCAATCATAGAAGTAAGAGAATCCTTGGTAAATATGCGGCTTCATTGGTGAAAGATGGTCAGGTGGTTTATTTAGATGCTGGAACCACAACATTTGAAATTGCTCAAAAGCTATCAGAACGTTTCAATTTAACTATTGTCACGAATGATTTTTCTATTACACAATATTTAATGGATAAACCACAGCTAAATTTATTTCATACCGGAGGGCTGGTCGATAAACGCAACTACTCTTGTGTTGGTAATAGTGCTGCAATGGTATTGCGTAATTTGAATATAGATATTGCATTTATTAGTACTAGTTCATGGGATCTTGAACATGGCATTTCTACTCCTCATGAAGAAAAAGTTTTTGTAAAACAAACACTATTGGAAATTTCACGTAGGAACATATTGATTTCAGATAGTAGTAAGTATGGTAAATATGGTATGTTTCGCGTTTGTTCGCTTTCCAATTTGAATGACATCATATGTGATGAGAAATTGCCATTATTAGTACGGCAACAATTACAGGAATTAAATCTAAATTTACACATTGTCAATGTATAGATACTGTAAAAATAATATCTTATTTAGCATAAGAACTTTATATGATGGTAAATAATTTTATGATTTTAGCTTGCGTTAATTAAGGTTTTATATGGCTAGGTTATTTAGTGATGATAGTTTATCACTGATAATAAATTTAATTCTTTGGTGGATTATATTCCAATGATTGGATTGAAAATATCTATATTCACTCTGTTTTTTTTAATTTTATGCACTCGCATCCATGTATTAATTGTGATGTTAGTTTCTACAATAATTACAGGTGGATTAACCATCGCCCGTACTGTTTCTGTGATTGGTAAAGGATTTGGTTCAACTTTGGGTAGTACGGGTATTGTAATCAATCACAGTGGCGCTCACATAGAGCGCTTTTCCTTTTGCAAATTCTCTAAATATTCCCCTGTTACCTTAATCAATACTTCAATTTTTGATAAATCAGCTTTGACACTGCTTGTAACGAAAGCTTTGTCCGGCATACCATGCACATTTATCGCCAATAATACAGATTGAAACGGGGTTTTATGGTTGATTTTTACATTCCAGTTATTGGATTGGGAGTGGCGGTATTTTCGCTGATTTTTCTGGTCTTACGTACGCGTATTCATGTGCTTGTTGCTATGTTAATTGCTGCGGTTATTGCGGGAGTTTCTGGTGGTTTAAGCCTGAACCATGTTGTTGAAGTTATTGCCAAAGGGTTTGGTACGACATTAGGTAATATTGGCATAGTGATTGGGCTGGGAAGCATGATGGGGCGGATCTTGGAAGCCTCTGGAGCAACAGAACAAATCGCCTATAGTCTGATCAAATGGCTGGGTAAACGGCGTGAAGAATGGGCACTGGCAATTACCGGTTATATTGTCAGCATTCCTATATTTGTGAACTCGGCTTTTATCATCCTTTATCCTTTGGTAAAAGCGTTAGCGAAAAAAGGTAAGCGCAATGTATTAACATTGGGTGTGGCATTAGCCGGAGGGTTAGTGGTAACTCACCATATTGTCCCTCCGACGCCGGGGCCGCTTGGTGTCGCCGGAATATTTGGGGTAAGTGTCGGTAAAGTCATGTTGGTGGGGATGATTCTGGCAATCCCGTGTGTTATTGGCATCACCTGTTATGCAAAGTGGCTGGAGACTAAATACCCTGAATACCAGCTTGTGGAGGCAGAAGAAAATCTGGAAAAAATTCACCAGCAATATATGGAGGAAAAAGCCAATAAACCTTTGCCGGGCCTGTTTATTTCTCTTTTACCCATTGTTGTACCTATTGTTCTCATTTTTACCAGTGTTATCAATGGTCTGTTATTGAAAACTGAATTGTTTGCAGGAAAGGACGATAATCTTTACTTTCAGGTTTTTAATTTTCTTGGATCACCCATTATTGCTCTGGCGATAAGTGTATTACTGGCGATTTATAAACTGATGCCAAGTGTCAGTAAACACGAGGTAATAGAACATTTAGAAGCCGGTTTGCAGACGGTAGGAATCATTTTATTGGTATCGGGAGCGGGAGGAGCATTAGGGGCCGTATTAAATGAAGGTTCAACCGGAACAATAGTGGCACAATATGTTGCCAGCCTGCCGATAACACCCGTCCTGATCCCGTTTATCATTGCAACATTAATACGCATCATTCAAGGCTCAGGTACTGTAGCCATGATAACAGCAGCATCAATTTCTGCACCTGTTATCAAACAGATACCAGATATTAATATGTTGGTAGCCGCTCAGGCTGCAATGGTTGGGACACTGTTTTTCAGCTATTTTAATGACTGTTTTTTCTGGGTGGTGAACAGGATGATGGGAATTCAGGATGTGAAAAAACAGGTGATCATCTGGTCTGTTCCGACAACAATTGCGTGGGGAATCGGGCTGTGTGGCATATTACTGCTTAATCTCATTATGTAATTGTTTCAATTGTGCTCAGAAAGGGCACTTTTTGTGACTGCTCTTCGAATATTGTTTCTGTTTCAGCTTTATACTTACATTGTTATTTATAGATATAAAAATGTGATTTTTATCACGTTTTAATGTATGTATTTCTTTGCAAATTCAACTAAGTGTGACTTTTATCATTAAAAGATGTCAGAGTATTCACTAGATTTAGGTATTTTTATTTGGATTTTTAATTATTCCCGCTGAGGAGCCAATATGTCTGATGTATTTCACTTAGGTATCACCAAAAACGACTTACAGGGTGCAACTCTGGCTATTGTTCCGGGTGATCCTGGTCGTGTTGAGAAGATTGCAAGATTGATGGATAACCCGGTTCATCTGGCTTCCCATCGTGAATTTACAACATGGCGTGCAGAGATTGACGGTAAACCTGTTGTTGTCTGCTCAACAGGCATAGGCGGCCCGTCAACATCAATTGTGGTAGAAGAGCTGGCTCAGTTAGGTGTGCGTACATTCCTGCGTATTGGGACAACCGGCGCGATTCAGGCAAATATCAATGTTGGTGATGTGCTGGTAACAACCGCTGCGGTTCGTCTGGATGGTGCCAGTCTGCATTTTGCGCCGATGGAGTTTCCGGCAGTGGCTGATTTTGAGTGTACTAATGCCCTGTATGCCGCAGCAAATGCATCAGGCTCCGTAACTCATGTTGGTGTGACAGCTTCTTCTGATACGTTCTATCCGGGACAGGAACGTTATGATACCTATTCTGGTCGCGTTGTTCGCCGTTTTCAGGGCTCCATGAAAGAATGGCAGGAAATGGGCGTAATGAACTTTGAAATGGAGTCAGCAACTTTATTAACAATGTGTGCAAGTCAGGGGTTGCGTGCTGGTATGGTCGCCGGTGTGATCGTTAACCGCACCCAACAGGAAATTCCCGATGTTGAATTGTTGAAGAAAACTGAACGTAATGCATTAGGCATTGTTGTCGATGCGGCTCGTCGTCTGTTGTAATTGCTGAAATCATGGGCCGGAATTCTCTGGCCCGATCACCTGAACTTTCTGTTTTCTTTACTTCCTTTCATTCTAAAATCTGATAATGTCCTAACATTTTGTATTAAAGATAGTTTGTGTTAACAATAAACTGTCTCATCGTATATTAATTTCAATAAAAGAGTGATTATGACCACAACATTTATATCCCATCCTTCATTACTTCCTTTGAATGGCGGTATTAACTTCCGCGATTTAGGCAACAGAACACTGAGTAATGGTTCTAAGATCAAGTCAGGTTTGTTATTTCGTTCAGGCTCTCTGGATATGTTGACTGATAACGATCAGGTGTTCTTGGCTGAACAGAACCTTTTTCAGATCATCGACTACCGCGATAGCAGTGAAATTGAGGACAGGCCGGATCAAGTATGGGGTGGTGCGAGTTATTATCATGCTCCCGCGAATCCGCTTTCCAAAGAGGTTGATGCCAATTTGGACAGACTGAGTCATGAAGCATTGGAACAGTTTGATGCCAAAGATTTTATGTCGCGGTTATATCAATTGCTGCCAATTAACAATCCGGCTTATAAAACATTAGCCAGTTTATTGCTACAGCCGGAAAAAGGTGGAATTGTACAACATTGTGCTGTTGGTAAAGACAGAACAGGAGTCGGTTCTGCTTTGGTATTGTTTGCTCTGGGGGCAGATCTGGATACGGTAATGGAAGATTATCTGGTGACTAATCTTACTCTGGCACCGCATCGTGAATATTTATTAAATAAGTATGCAAAAACCATGAGTGATAGTTTGATTGAGAAAATGTCTTATGTATTTTCAGTCAGAGAAGAGTTTTTAATGACAGCGCTGAACAGTATTAATCAACATTATGGCAGTGTCGATATCTGGTTGGAAAAAGACGTAGGGCTTGATATGGCAGCCCGTGATAAATTGCAGAACTATTTTCTTGAGTAAAAAATTTCTTGAACAAATCCATTTTGTTGGCGTAAAGAAAAGCAAGGTTAGTATCAGTTTATTGAATTATTGCTAACCTGAAATCCAGTAAAAAAATAATACAGGAAAGATGAATGTGAGCTTGCATGAAGTCATTGAAGTAATTATCAACTTTGTAAAAAATCATGAAGCATGGGCAATTCCCATTATTTTCCTGCTGGCTTTTGGGGAATCTCTGGCATTTATTTCCCTATTACTGCCTGCCACGATTATCCTGTTAGGGTTGGGTGCACTGATTGGCGAAAGCGGGTTAAATTTCTGGCCGATATGGATAGCCGCAGCAGCAGGCGCATTCTTTGGTGATTGGGTTTCTTATCTGTTTGGTTATCATTTCAAGGAAAATGTCGGCAAAATGTGGCCTCTTTCACGCCATCCGCAAACATTGGTGCGTGGCCATCAATTCTTTGAGCGTTGGGGAATATGGGGTATTTTCATTGGCCGTTTTTTTGGCCCTTTAAGAGCAGCAGTCCCTCTGGTTGCGGGGATTTGTGCTATGCCACAACGTCATTTCCAGCTGGCTAATTTTGCTTCGGCACTGATTTGGGCATTTGGTATTTTAGCGCCGGGAGCTTTCGGTATACGCTGGTTGGCGGAATGGATGGGGTAATTGCGAGCCGCTTTGCAAACTGAAATAAATCCTGTAAACAAGCTGGACATCTATACAGCCTCTATTTAACTTACATTAAGGTCAGTCATTAAGCACAGGCGTTGGTGTAATGTGAATGGGGTTTATAGATGGATATTCATTGGTTATATGTGTTAATTGGTGGCTTAAGTGGGCTATTGTGTGGCGGGATCTTTGTCTGGTTTTCTGTTCATCAGCGTATTCAATACAAAGAAAGGGAGTTGCGTGAATTGTACAGCCAGCTTGCTGTCAGTCATGAAAAACTGGAGCAGTCCCATTATTGGCGTACTGAATGCGAACAATTAAATCAGGAATTGCTTGCCCAGCGTGAAATCAACAGCGTACAGGAAGTTGAGTTGCGTGAATTGAGCATCCGACTTGAAGAAAGCAGGTTGGCAGCTGAAGAAAAGCAACGCCTTTTGATCAATAGTGAACAGCGCCTGAATGCTCAATTTGAGAGTCTCGGCAATCGTATTTTTGAACAAAACCGACGTCGTACCGATGAATATAGCCGCCAAAGTCTCAATGACCTGCTTGTGCCATTCCGTGAACAGTTGGAAGGATTTCGTCGTCAGGTTCAGGATAGTTTTGGGCAGGAAGCTCGTGAACGTCATACGTTAACTCATGAAATCCGCAATCTTCAGCAGCTTAATGCCCAAATGGCAAAAGAAGCGCTTAATCTGACAAAAGCCCTGAAAGGAGATAATAAAATACAGGGTAACTGGGGAGAAATGATATTAACGCGTGTTCTTGAAGCATCCGGCTTACGTGAAGGCCATGAGTTTCATACTCAGGTCAATATTAAAAATGACAGCAGTGAGCGCTTTCAACCTGACGTTATTGTGCATCTACCGCAAAGAAAAGATGTCATTATTGATGCCAAAATGTCACTGGTCGCTTATGAGCGTTATTTTAATAGTGATGATGAAACAGAGCAGGCTCAGGCATTACAGGAGCACATTAACTCCATAAGAGGGCATATTCGGGGGCTAGGACGTAAAAATTATCAGCAATTACCGGGGCTGCGCTCGCTGGATTATGTGCTGATGTTTGTCCCGGTTGAGGCTGCTTATCTGGTCGCACTGAATCAGGCTCCAGAGATACTCGATGAGGCGCTGAAACATAATATTATGCTGGTCAGCCCGTCAACATTGCTGGTGGCTGTGCGCACTATTAATAATCTCTGGCGCTATGAATATCAAAGCCAGAATGCTCGTCTGATTGCGGATAGAGCGGCCAGAATGTATGACAAAATGCGCCTGTTTGTGGATGATATGCAGGGATTAGGGCAAAGCCTCAGTAAAGCACAGGCGAGTTATCATCTTGCGATGAAAAAACTGGCAGAAGGAAAGGGGAATCTCATTAGTCAGGCGGAAGGGTTTCGCGGTTTAGGTGTGGACATCAAACGCTCTATTGATTCACAGCTTATTGATAAATCTTTCCAATCGTTACCAGCCAATGAGCATACACAGTAGATTTTTCCGGATAGGGTTTTGTCGGAAAGGCTGGTAAACTTGCTATAATTTTTTGAATGAAAAGCGGACAAATAACATGCCAGATCAATCGAAAGAAACTACCCATTTTGGTTTCCGTACCGTAGCTAAAGACGAAAAAAAAGATATGGTAGCGGAAGTATTCCACTCCGTTGCAGCAAAATATGATTTGATGAATGATTTGATGTCATTTGGTATTCATCGTATTTGGAAGCGCTTCACTATTGATGCAAGTGGCGTCCGTCGTGGTCATAAAGTTCTTGATCTGGCAGGTGGAACAGGGGATCTGACTGCGAAATTCTCCCGCCTTGTAGGAGAGAAAGGTGAGGTTGTACTGGCGGATATTAATGATTCCATGCTGAAAGTCGGCCGGGAAAAATTGCGTGATAACGGTATCGTCGGCAATGTCAGCTATGTTCAGGCTAATGCTGAAGAATTACCATTCCCGGATAACTATTTTGACTGTATTACTATTTCATTCGGTCTGCGTAACGTCACGGATAAAGACAAAGCCCTGCGTTCAATGTGCCGGGTTCTCAAACCTGGTGGGCGTTTATTAGTACTGGAATTCTCCAAACCCGTATTGGCGCCTTTAAGTAAGATTTATGACACCTATTCATTTCACATTCTACCGCGCATTGGTCAGGCGGTTGTTAAGGATGCAGACAGCTACCGTTATCTGACTGAATCCATCCGTATGCACCCTGATCAGGAAACATTAAAAACTATGATGGAAACTGCTGGCTTTGATCTGGTTTCCTACACCAATATGACTGGTGGAATTGTTGCACTGCATAAAGGGTTTAAATTCTGACATGGAAACTCCCTCATTAAGTCATAGTGTGAAGTCTACGGTACTGTTTCCGGTTTTAACCGCCTTTCTGGAAACAACGCTGAATCATTTGTTGTATCGGGAAACGGTATTGAAATCCTCCCGTATGCGATTAGCGGGCAAAATTCTTTCCATCAAACTGAAAGAAATTGAAATGCCATTGGTATTGGTTTTCAGTGAAAGACAGGTCGATGTTTTAAGTCAATGGTCAGAGCCTGCCGATTGTTCAATAAAAACCACACTACCAGCTCTGCTTAAATTACGTGATCGCCAATGCCTGTCATCTCTGATTAACAGCGGTGAAATTATTATTGAGGGAGATATGCAGGTTATTCAGCAGTGGTCAGCCCTGTTGGATATGTTGGAATGGGATCCTGCCCATTATCTTTCGCCTTATGTCGGCGATATTGTGGCAGAAGGACTCAATCGGGTAGTGAAGAATGGTATCCGCTTTGCCTGCCATACTGCCTCAAAACAGAAAATTTACCTGACAGAATCACTGACGGAAGAGTGGAAAATGACACCGGGTGCCTTGGAATTGGCTTATTTCAGCGAAGAAGTTAATGCTGTCGCCAATCAGCTGTCTGACGTGGAAAAACGTCTGGCAGCGATGGAGAAAAAATATGACGCCCAGTGAAATAAAGCGCCTTTATTTGATTATTAAGGTTTTGCTTACTTATGGATTGGATGAGCTGATTCCAAAAATCCGTCTGACATGGCCATTACGTTTTGGGCGTTATTTCCTGTTCTGGCTGCCTAACCGACACAAGGATAAACCACTCGGAGAGCGTTTACGTCTGGCATTACAGGAGCTTGGGCCGGTCTGGATTAAGCTTGGTCAGATGCTGTCTACTCGTCGGGATCTGTTTCCTCCGGCTATTGCTGATCAGCTTTCCTTGTTGCAGGATCGCGTTATTTCCTTTGATGGTGGCATTGCCCGAAAATCTATCGAAACCGCATTAGGTGGAGATTTGGAAACATGGTTCGAAGATTTTGAGCTACAGCCTCTGGCTTCTGCTTCTATTGCTCAGGTGCACACGGCACGTCTGAAAGAGAACGGAAAAGATATCGTTATTAAAGTGATTCGCCCCGACATCCTACCTATTATAAAGGCGGATGTTCGGTTAATGTATCGTTTGGCGAATTTGGTTCCTTTATTACCAGATGGACGTCGTCTCCGCCCGCTTGAAGTCGTTCGCGAATATGAAAAAACGTTGCTTGATGAGTTGAACCTGCTGCGTGAAGCCGCAAACGCAATTCAACTGCGGCGTAATTTTGAAAATAGCCCGATGCTTTATGTACCGGAGGTTTATCCTGATTACTGTCGGGAAAATGTGCTGGTGATGGAGCGTATTTATGGTATTCCGGTATCCGATGTTGCGGCATTGGAAGCACAGAACACCAATATGAAATTGCTTGCTGAACGTGGCGTACAAGTCTTTTTCACACAGGTCTTTCGTGACAGTTTTTTTCATGCTGATATGCATCCGGGTAATATCTTTGTGAGTTATGAACGCCCGGAAGATCCCACTTATATCGGCATTGACTACGGTATTGTCGGCTCTCTGAATAAAGACGATAAACGTTATCTGGCTGAAAACTTTATTGCTTTCTTTAATCGTGATTATCGTAAGGTTGCTGAATTGCATGTCGATTCAGGCTGGGTTCCGGCAGACACGAATGTAGAAGATTTTGAGTTTGCTATCAGAACAGTCTGTGAACCTATTTTTGAAAAACCACTGGCAGATATTTCTTTTGGTCATGTGTTATTAAATCTTTTCAATACTGCCCGTCGCTTTAATATGGCAGTACAGCCGCAGCTTGTTTTGTTGCAGAAAACACTTCTGTATGTAGAAGGGCTGGGGCGCCAGCTGTATCCACAACTTGATTTATGGAAAACTGCAAAGCCATTTCTGGAAGATTGGCTACATGATCAGGTTGGTATTCCGGCTATCATGCGCGCGTTTAAAGAGAAAGCACCCTATTGGGCTGAAAAACTGCCGGAACTGCCTGAACTGGTCTATGGCACACTGCAACAACATAAACGTTTGCAAACAAGTATTGATCAGATATCACAGCAGTTAAAACAACAACGGAATAACCAACAGAAATCCCTTTACTTACTCGGAGTTGGTGCAACACTGTTTATCTGTGGTGGCCTGTTTTTTATCTCTAACCTGATTCACATTGCTGCGGGATTAATGGGGGCGGGAGTAATATCGTGGACACTGGGCTGGTTTAAACTGAAATAGTTATTTCTGGCATTAATACATTCTGGCATGGTTGTTGTATTTTTGAACATAAGGCTCGTAGATTATCATAAAATTATTAACGTTTTTCACGAACATGAGGTAGATCAGTATGGGCGGTATAGGTATTTGGCAATTACTCATTATTGCTGTCATTGTTGTCTTGGTGTTCGGTACTAATAAGCTGCGTACCATAGGTTCAGATTTAGGCGAATCGATAAAAGGTTTCAAAAAAGCGATGAGTGACGATGAAAAGTCAGATCAGGCAGAAAAAAACAGCCATGATGCTGATTTTGAAACTAAAAATATTACTGATAAGCCTACAGCTGATCAATCTGAAAAACCAGAGAGCAAAAACAAAGAGTAGGAATAAACCGTGTTTGACATTGGTTTTGGTGAACTGCTGTTGGTGCTGGTGCTTGGCCTGATTGTTCTGGGGCCGGAGCGTCTTCCTGTTGCTGTCAGAACAGTAGCAGGTTGGATTAGGGTATTACGCTCACTGGCGACAAATGTCCAGAATGAGCTGGCAAAAGAATTAAAATTACAGGAACTTCAGGATAGCCTGAAGAAAGTAGAAGAAAAGGCAGAACTACAATCTCTCTCTCCAGAATTACAGGCATCAATGGATGAACTGAGGGAGGCGGCTGAATCGTTGAAAAAATCTTATCAGCTGACTCCTGAAGAAGCTAAAGAGCTGGAAGAAGATGAAACGCATTTTCATTCTCCTGAGTCTGATAAAAAATCCAATAGTGAACACTAAGACATGGCGATGGATGATACTCAACCTCTTATCAGTCACTTGATTGAACTTCGTAAGCGGATTTTGAATAGCCTGATTACTGTGCTGGTGGTTTTTCTGGCGCTGGTTTATTTTTCTAACGATATTTACAGGCTTATTGCCGCACCCTTAATGGAACAGCTTCCTGCGGGAGCAAATATGATTGCGACAGATGTCGCATCACCTTTTTTCACACCAATCAAGCTGACCATCATAGTATCAATTTTTGTATCTGCTCCCATGATCCTGTATCAGGTATGGGCATTTGTTGCTCCGGCACTATATAAACATGAACGGCGTTTGGTTGTACCGTTACTACTATCCAGTAGCGTTTTATTCTATCTTGGGATGTTATTCGCTTACTTTATTGTATTTCCTCTGGTATTTGGTTTTTTTACCAAAACTGTTCCTACTGGGGTAATGATTGCGACAGATATCAGTAATTATCTGAGTTTTGTGATGGCGCTTTTCATGGCATTCGGTGTTGCATTTGAGGTGCCGATAGCGATTATTCTGCTGTGCTGGAGTGGGGTTGTTACTCCTGAATCCTTAAAAAGAAAACGCCCTTATATTTTGGTCGGAGCATTTGTGGTAGGGATGTTACTCACTCCCCCTGACGTTTTCTCACAGACTTTGCTGGCTGTGCCCATGTATTTGTTGTTTGAACTGGGGGTTCTGTTATCACAGTTTTATGTGGGAAAACGTAATCCATCTGAAAAGCAAAATGATTCTGAACGCCGCGATACAGGTGATAAACCGGGAGAATAACCCGCTGATTGTCGGCCACAATTATCATCAACAGATTGGTAATACTAAGATTAACAATCCTACAAGCAGCAAAGTGATGGAAAAATTAACCCAGTATATTGCTGCTGGGTTTTTATATTAGGAGAGCAAGATGAGCTATGTATTTCCAGGCACATTTCCTGGTCGTCGTATGCGCCGTGTGCGCCGCCATGATTTTTCCCGCCGTTTAGTCGCTGAAAATCAATTGACCGTTAATGATTTAATTTATCCGGTATTCGTCATGGAAGGGGTTAATCAGCGTCAGGAAGTCCCTTCCATGCCGGGAGTGTATCGTCTGACAATCGATCTTCTGCTGAAAGAAGCCGAAGAAATTGCCCGACTGGGTATTCCTGTATTATCTCTGTTTCCGGTTATTGAAGCGGACAAAAAATCGCTGGATGCAAAAGAAGCTTATAATCCTGATGGTTTGATTCAGCGTTCTGTTCGTGCCTTAAAAGATGCTGTGCCTGAGTTGGGGTTATTGACGGATGTAGCACTGGACCCATTTACTACTCATGGGCAGGATGGTGTCATTGATCAGGATGGCTATGTTATCAACGACATTACCAAAGAGATTTTGGTGAAACAGGCATTATCTCATGCAGAAGCAGGGGCTGAAATTGTTGCGCCAAGCGATATGATGGACGGGCGTATCGGTGCGGTTCGCGAACAGCTTGAGAATAGCGGGCACATAAATACCCAGATTATGGCTTATTCTGCCAAATATGCTTCCTGCTACTACGGTCCATTCAGGGACGCGATTGGCAGCAGCGCTAACCTGAAAGGTGGAAACAAGATGACCTATCAAATGGACCCTGCGAACAGTGATGAAGCATTGCAGGAAATTGCGCAGGATCTACAGGAAGGGGCTGACAGCGTGATGGTAAAACCCGGCATGCCTTATCTGGATGTGATCCGCAGAGTAAAAGATACTTTCGGTGTACCAACATTTGCTTATCAGGTATCTGGTGAATATGCGATGCATATGGCTGCCATTCAAAATGGCTGGTTAAAAGAACAACCTGCGATTATGGAATCCTTACTTTGCTTTAAACGAGCAGGGGCTGATGGGATACTGACTTATTTTGCCAAACGAGTAGCACAATGGCTGCATGAGCAAAAGGGCTGATTTTTTTAAATAAAAAGAGTTAAGAGAAACGGATGAATAATAAAGAAATATTCATCCGTTATTGCATGTTATTGATTAAGATATTTTTCGATGGCATTTAAAATGCCAGCAGAATCTAATCCTAAATCAGAATGAATTTCTGATTGCGTACCTTGCGGTATAAAGTAATCCGGTAATCCGAGGTTTAATATCGAAACTGAGCTGCCGGCCTGCACCAGGAGTTCATTAACCCCACTGCCTGCACCGCCCATGATGGCATTTTCTTCCAGCGTCACCAGTAAATCATGTCGGGAAGCCACCTCCAGAACCAATTCTTTATCTAACGGTTTGACAAAGCGCATATCAACAACAGTCGCATTCAGGGACTCAGCGGCCTGTAATGCGTTAGGCAGTAATGTACCAAAGTTCAGGATGGCAATTTTTTCCCCCTGACGGCGGATAATTCCTTTGCCAATTGGTAATATTTCCAGTGATTGAAGTTCTGCACCTATGCCTGCACCACGTGGATAACGGACAGCAGCGGGACCATCCTGATAGTGGTAGCCGGTATGTAACATCTGTCGGCACTCATTTTCATCACTTGGTGCCATAATAACCATATTAGGAATACAGCGCAGGAATGAAAGATCGAAGGCTCCCTGATGCGTTTGCCCATCAGCACCGACAATTCCGCCGCGGTCGATGGCAAACAGAACGGGTAAGTTCTGGATAGCAACGTCATGGATCAGCTGATCATAAGCACGTTGCAGGAAAGTAGAATAAATCGCGACAACAGGCTTATATCCACCAATTGCCAGACCTGCTGCGAATGTCACTGCATGCTGTTCGGCAATGGCAACATCAAAGTATTGTTCAGGATATTCACGGGAGAAACGCACCATACCTGAGCCTTCTCTCATAGCAGGTGTGATCGCCATAAGTTTTTTGTCAGTGGCTGCTTCTTCGCATAACCACTCACCAAAAATTTTTGAGAATGTCGGACGGGTATCTGAACTCTTTGGCAGGAAACCTGTTGATGGATCAAATTTAGGGACAGCATGCCAACTGATAGGGTCTTTTTCTGCAGGAGCATATCCACGGCCTTTTTTGGTCATGATATGCAGAAATTGTGGCCCTTTCAGTTCACTCATATTTTTTAGTGTCTGAGTTAATGCCAGCACATCATGGCCATCAACAGGGCCGATATAGTTAAACCCAAGCTCTTCGAACAAGGTGCCGGGCACAACCATACCTTTGAGATGTTCTTCGGTCTTTTTCAGTAATTCTTTAATAGGAGGCAGGCCTGAAAAGACTTTTTTGCCGCTTTCGCGCAGCGTTGTATACAGCTTACCGGAAAGAAGTTGTGCCAGATGATTATTCAGTGCGCCGACGTTCTCGGATATCGACATCTCATTGTCATTGAGAATGACAAGCATATCGGGATCGATAGCTCCGGCATGGTTCATGGCTTCAAAAGCCATACCCGCAGTAATGGCTCCATCACCAATCACACAAACTGTTTTGCGGCCTTTGCCTTCATGTTTTGCAGCAATTGCCATACCCAAGCCAGCACTGATTGAGGTTGATGAGTGCCCGACACACAGTGTGTCATATTCACTTTCATTCCGCCACGGGAAAGGATGGAGGCCATTTTTCTGGCGGATAGTGTTGATACGGTCACGACGCCCGGTCAGAATTTTATGTGGGTATGCCTGATGACCGACATCCCAGACTAAATTGTCGAATGGCGTCTTATAAACATAATGGAGTGCGACCGTCAATTCGATAGTTCCAAGGCCGGAAGCAAAGTGGCCGCTGGAGCGACTGACACTGTTTAGCAAAAATTGGCGCAGTTCATCGCATAACTTTGGCAAGGTGTCTTTAGGTAGCAGGCGAAGCTCTTCAGGGGTTTCCGCCAATGCCAATGTTGGATATTTCGCTATATCAATGCTCATGCTATGCCTGTTAAAATGCTATGCACGTTATAAATTGAAGATTAAGAACCCTGATATTATTAGCATCTAATTGCGGGGGTTCTCCCTAGAAGGCCATATTTTATTTTGAAGTTATGTAACCGATAACTTATAAATCTGCGGTTGTCATGACCTGTTTTTAGCTGTTTCTCTCTATGATGAAACCCGCCAACCGTTTTAGAGTCACAGTATTATAGGATTGTTTTTCCAGTTCTGTGAGTGCGGCAATAGCATCTTCATAAAGATCTCTGGCTTTTTTCTGAGCTTGCTCTAATCCCAATAATGCAGGATAAGTGCTTTTGCCGAGTTGCTGATCGTTCCCCTGACGTTTACCGATAATTTCTGTCTTGCCGATGACATCCAGAATATCATCGTGAACCTGAAACGCGAGGCCGATTGCCTGAGCATACTGATCGAGCAAAGGCAATACTTCCCGTCCGCGAGCACCCGCACTATATGCTCCAAGCCTTACCGCACAACGAATGAGTGCGCCTGTTTTGTGTAGGTGAATTTTTTCCAGAGCAGCCAGATCAATCTGCTTGCCTTCAGCCTGTAAGTCCAGTGATTGCCCGCCGCACATACCAGCAAGACCACTGGATGTCGCTAATTCTGCAACCATCTCAAGGCGATCAGATAATTCGATGCTTGGCATATCGTGTTTTGACAGGATCTCAAATGCCAACGACTGCAAAGCATCTCCGGCCAGAATGGCATAATTCTCACCAAATTTTATATGGCAAGTAGGCTGACCACGGCGTAGATCATCGTTGTCCATTGCGGGTAAATCGTCATGGATCAGAGAGTAGGCGTGAATGCACTCTATCGCGAGGGCAGGTGCATCAAGGCTTTCTTTGGACACGCCGAGCATTTCACCAACCACGTAAACCAGAAATGGTCGCAGCCGTTTTCCTCCCAGTACGGCACCGTGTTGCATAACCATCGCTAACGGGCTGTTTAAAGAGGGCAATGAAGAAAATGTTACTATCAACTTATCATTGATATGCTGCTGGAAATTGCTTAACTGCTCTTCAAAAGGAGACTTACACTGTTCAGACATAAAGTTACTCAGCATCAGGAGAAAATTCATCAAGCGGCGATTGCGCATCATTACTTAATAGAATTTGCACGCGTTGTTCCGCTTGTTGGAGGGTTTTCTGCCCTTGTCTTGCAAGTTGGATCCCGCGTTCAAATTCATTTAATGCATCCTCTAAAGGAAGCTCCCCTGATTCCAGCCGAATGACGATTTCCTCCAGCTCTTTCAGGGATGTTTCAAAAGTCGGTGCCTGCTCGGTTGCTGATGTTCGGTTTGCCTTAGACATAATGATTTAATTGTATGATTATTTAACGAATTACGCTGAAGCTAATTCGTTATAGAATTGCAGAGTACCCTACTACACTGAAAGAAATAAATCATTCGTTACTACTGTTTTTTTACAGACAAACTGTTTTTTTACAGGAGATATAATGAGATAGTGTTATACTCTACGCCCTATCCAACTGACTACTTAAGAACAATCATTGGTACTGCTTGTGATAGTTCAATACTGAATGACTACTATATCTTACTATGAAGTTTATCATTAAATTATTCCCAGAAATTACGATCAAGAGCCAGACTGTCCGTTTGCGCTTTATTAAAATTCTTGCCAGCAATATCCGTAATGTACTGAAAACATTCGGAGAGGGAATTGCTGTTGTTCGCCATTGGGATAATATAGAAGTTCGGGCTAAAAATGATAACCTAGGTGCAGAAATTTGTGATGCACTAACACGTATTCCGGGTATCCATCATATCCTGCAAGTAGAAGAGCGAGAGTTTCGTGACTTGCATCATATCTTTGAACAAACTTACGAAACATATGGGCATTTACTGCACGAAAAAACGTTTTGTGTCCGTGTGAAGCGCCGGGGTAAACACAGTTTCACTTCCAATGAAGCTGAGCGGTATATTGGCGGCGGCCTGAACCAGCATATTGAATCTGCCAAAGTGAAACTGACTCATCCAGATGTGACAGTCAATCTGGAAATTAATCAGGATCAACTGGTTCTGGTTAAAGCCCGTCACCCGGGGATTGGCGGATTCCCTATCGGAACTCAGGAAGACGTTCTTTCGCTTATTTCTGGTGGGTTTGATTCCGGTGTGTCCAGCTATATGCTGATGCGTCGTGGCTGCCGTGTCCACTATTGCTTCTTCAATCTTGGTGGCTCTGCCCATGAAATTGGCGTGAAACAGGTGGCGCATTATTTGTGGAACCGATTTGGTAGTTCTCACAAAGTTCGTTTTGTTGCTGTCGATTTTGAACCGGTTGTCGCAGAAATTCTGGAAAAAGTGGATGACGGTCAAATGGGGGTTGTGCTTAAGAGAATGATGGTCAGAGCCGCCTCCAAAATTGCAGAGCGTTATGGCGTACAGGCAATTGTGACAGGAGAAGCATTGGGGCAGGTATCCAGCCAGACTCTGACTAACCTGAGACTGATTGATAATGCTTCAGATACGCTGATCCTTCGTCCTCTTATTTCTCATGATAAAGAGCACATTATTAAGTTGGCTCGTGAGATCGGCACCGAAGATTTTGCCCGGACTATGCCAGAGTTCTGTGGTGTGATCTCTAAAAGCCCTACGGTGAAAGCAGTTAAAGCCAAAATTGAGGCAGAAGAAGATAAGTTTAATTTCGATATTCTGAACCATGTGATCAGTGAAGCTCAAAATCTGGATATCCGTCAGATTGCTGAGCAGGCTGGTGAGCAGGTTGTGGAAGTCGAAATGGTGACTGAATTTTCTACTGATGATGTGTTGCTGGATATCCGCTCCCCAGATGAACAGGATGACCGTCCGCTGAAAATGGAAGGTATTGATATCCATTCACTGCCTTTCTATAAACTGAGTACTCAATTTGGTGATTTGCCGAAAGAAAAAAACTACCTGTTGTATTGTGAGCGTGGGGTGATGAGCCGTTTACAGGCGCTTTATCTGCGTGAGCAGGGTTTCCAGAATGTGAAGGTTTATCGCCCTTAATCTGGAATTATATAGGCTGCTGGCCTCATAGATTTTTACCAGCAGCTTATTATTAACAGAACAATTACTGTAGATTTTGGTAGTTGTTGATTCCGGGAGGAAGAACTAACTGAGCGGCAACCTCTGCGGCGATAGTTTTTCCTTTCAAAAGCTCAATGAGTTTTAGAGCGAAGTCAAAAGCAGTCGCAGGCCCCTGACTGGTCAGCAGATTAACCCTTTCATCAAAATAAACCCGCCGATCTATCCATTTTTCTGGCGCTATTTTATCTTTCATACCGGGATACCCGGTCATATTGCCAAGCGGAAAAAGTTGATGATATTCCAGTACAATAGCCGGTGATGCACAAATTGCAGCAATGATTTTTCCCTGACTTTGTGCCGTACGAATTTTTTCCACTACTAACAGGCTATCACGAAAACATTCTGCTCCTTTTATTCCGCCCGGTAAGACAATGGCATCAAAATCCTCATCAACAACTTCTACCAGAGCAGTATCTGCAACAAGTTTAACACCACGTGAGCAGGTTAATATCAGCGCCCCGTCTGTGGCTGTGCTGGCGATGGTAACGCTAATACCGGCTCTGACCAGTAAATCAATAGTTGTAACAGCTTCGGTTTCTTCACTGCCGTGCGCGAGACAAATGAGAACTGAGGTGTTCATATTCCTCCTCCTTTCGCTTGATATAACGATAAATCCGTGTGTTTTCTGTCAGTATCAGCCCATGTATACGGGCTCGCTTTAGCAGAAAACCAGTAATGTAGTCTATTTCAGTACGTCTCTGTGAACGAATATCCTGCCGCATAGATGAAGAGTTTTCTGATGTCTGCTTGATGATATCCATAACGTAATCAATAAGTGACTGTCTGGAGATCTGGATGCCATCATGTTTCATTACCTGATGGACTTCATCGCATAATGAACGGACTTTAACGATATGGTGTAATAACCCGCCATTTCTGCAATCGTAAAGTACGGTGAGTGGGTTGATAATGCAGTTTGCTGCAAGTTTTAGCCAGCTGATAGCATAAATATCGTTGCTCCAGATAACGTCAGGCAGGGCATTGTGCAGAATATTCGCTAATACACGGAATTTATCTGATTCAGGTATTGCAGTGCCGATTTGGGTTATTCCCTGTGATTTATGATAAACAATACCATTTTCCTGATAGGCTCCATGAGTCGTCACGCCAGATAAAACAGGATTGGGTAGAGGTAAAAGCTCATCTTGGGTTCCCATTCCATTATGCAGTAACAAAATCGGGCAATCGGGAGAAAGTTTGGGGGCGAGATCATTGATAGCATCGGGAACTTGCCAGGCTTTCAGGCAAACAATCAATAGCTCACTTTCAGCAAGATGCCTTTCATTATTGGCAAGGAATTGCTGCTCAAATGTTTTATTTTGAAAATGATTAATATGAACAACGAACGAAGAAGGTGGAGGGAGCTTTAACCATGCCTGAACTTGATGTTGTTGTTCAGACAAGGCAGCAAGCCATAATTTGCCTATGGCACCACAGCCAAGAACAGTTATTTTCATTGTTCTTCCTTGAGAGATGCGTTCATCGGGAATATTTAAATTAGGCTGATTTTGCATAAATCTCAAACGACCTAAGATCGCGTAAATCAGAAAGATCACTTAGCCTGAGAAGTATAGATCTTTTGCCAATAATGGAAAGCGGTTATCATGCCGGATTATTGATTAGCTGGAGGTGACTGGTAATGCCATCATTTGATATTGTTTCAGAAGTTGATATGCAGGAAGTGCGCAATGCAGTAGAAAATGCGCAGAGGGAATTAACCAATCGCTGGGATTTCCGCAATGTCAATGCGAGTTTTGAATTAAACGAGAAGAATGAATCCGTGAAGATCGCGAGTGAATCTGACTTTCAGGTTAACCAACTTATCGATATTCTGCGTGAAAAATTTGCCAAACGGGGAATTGATGGTTCGGTGTTGAATGTTCCTGAAAATATGGTTCATAGTGGTAAAACCTACAGCGTGGAAGCAACCATGCTACAAGGTATTGATACACCGTTAGCGAAGAAAATTGTTAAGCTGATCAAAGACAGTAAGCTGAAAGTTCAGGCACAAATTCAGGGTGAACAAGTACGAGTTACAGGTAAAGCCCGTGACGATCTGCAAAGTGTGATTACATTAATTCGCGGTGCGGAGTTGGGACAGCCTTTCCAATTTACTAACTTCCGTGATTAGTCGTAATATAAACGAATTAATTCTTTTGGTTTGACCAAAATATTTAAGGGAAGCCGGTAATTATTTATTATCTCTTCCCTTAATATACCCGTCGTCTTTCAAGTTGCCTCTTTGTTGGCTGCGCTCATTCACCCCAGTCACATAGCTACCTATGCTCCCGGGGATTCATTCCCTTGCCGCCGCGACGTATCTTGAAATCCATAGGGTATAGATTTTAACTATACTGAGATTTGCTCTGAGTGGGAAATCACAATCTGTTCTAATTGTTCACGGTCAGTCTGCTTAGTATCGACTTTGATATATGCGCTGAGTTCTTCAGGTACAAGAACCACATCTTTCACTCCTACCTGAGAGCGTATTTCCTTTTCCAGAAGATCAGGAGCGCTTAAATTAGCCGGCAAAATAAGTCTGATACTGCTGACATAGGGTGGTTGGCGTAAAGTAATACTGAGAACAAACCAGAACAAAGTAAGAATAATACCAGCCATAAATACCCATGATGCACCTTGCATTTCGTACAGCATACCGCCAAGGCTTCCTCCCAACGCAACCCCAAGAAACTGGCTGGTGGAGTAAATCCCCATTGCCGTACCTTTATATCCTGCTGGTGCTTCTTTGCTGATTAATGAAGGTAAAATAGCTTCCATGATATTAAAAGCAAGGAAGAAAATCTGGATACCGGCAAATATTCCCCAAAGGTGCGATCCTGAAGACCACAAAACAAATTCAGCGATAAATAACATACCGATGCAAAACAGGAAAACCTGTTTCATTCGTCGTTTTTTTTCTGCGTAAATAATAAATGGTAAAACAGCAACGAAGGAAATAAGTGTGGTAATTAAATAAACTTTCCAGTGCTGCTGGGGAGGGAAACCTACTTTTTCCATAACAAGGGGTAGGGCAACAAAACTCGACATCAATAAGGTATGCAGGCTAAGTATACCAAAATTGAGTTTTAACAGTTGAGGGTCAGAAAGTACACGCCGGAAACTGCCACGAACAATACCGGATTCACGGTTTAATAAGTGCTTATGTGTCGATGGTACTGCGAACAGCGTTATTAAGATACCGCAACTGGCAAGGATCGCGATTGTACCAAACAAGCCGTTTAGTCCAATATGATGAGTAATGATAGGGCCGACAACGATGGCAAAAGCAAATGTGATCCCAAAGCTGATCCCAATAAATGCCATCGCTTTTGTGCGATTTTGTTCACGGGTCAGATCTGATAACAGAGCCATAATTGCGGCAGAGATTGCTCCTGTTCCCTGCAAAGCCCTTCCTACAATAACGCCCCAGATGGAGTCGCTAAAGGCGGCAATGATACTACCTAATACAAAAATAAGCAGCCCAGTGATTATTAAAGGTTTTCTGCCTATTTTATCTGAAAGTAGCCCGAATGGGATTTGAAATATTGCTTGTGTTAAACCGTAGATGCCGATTGCAATGCCGATCAGAGCTTCAGAAGCGTCCCGTAATTCTAAACCGTAGGTTGTCAGGACAGGTAATACCATGAACATGCCTAACATGCGTAGAGAAAAAACAGAACCTAAACCCCATGTTGCTCTGAGTTCAAGGGGCGTCATTTTATTATCGTTCACGGGTACCTCATACCTTAACAATTTACCTCAAGAAACTCGATATGACCTTTTAGTCAGACAGGAATAAACCAATACTTGCAAGGGAAAAGGAAAGGAAAATGGCAGGGTAACCCTGCCATTTGAATACTATCGGATGTAAGTCAGTACTATTTCTGGAGATGCCGCAGAATCCACAGACATCATGATACTTAAAGACATGATGGCGACAATAGAAAATATAAATAACTTACGAGCCCAGGCTCGATCATTTGTGGTTTTATAACCTGATAATGCCATACCCAACCACCAGACACTTACCGCAGCGGCAACAATGAGGTATTTGTAACCTGCATAACCACTAATTGTCAGCATCAGCGTAGCAACCATAAATGCCAGAATATAGAGGGTAATGTGGTTTTTTGCCACAGAGATACCCTTAATGACAGGCAAAACTGGAATATTGGCGGCCTGATAATCTTTGAACCGAAAAATAGCAATAGCGTAAGAGTGGGGCATTTGCCATAAGCTGAAGATCAGCAATAGTATCAATGCTCCTGTGTCAAACTGACCAGTTACTGCACAATAACCAATAACAGGAGGTGCAGCGCCTGATAAGCTACCTACCAGCGTGCCATAAATAGACTTCCTTTTCATGTAAAGGCTATAAACCCCTACATAAATGACAAACCCAATAAGAGCTAACTGCATTGCTAAGGCATTGGCTGCTACATAGAGCAGCACCATGCCAGCAATACCTAACACTGAGGCGTAAATCAGGCTGATTTTCGGATTGATAAGCCCTTTCACAAGGACCCTTTCTTTTGTTCTTTCCATGATCCTATCAATATCGCGGTCAATATAGTTGTTAAATACACAACCAGATGCTACTACCAACGATACTCCGACCATTGTTGCAAAGAACAAGGGGTAATCTATTACGCCCTTGGACGCAAGTAGAAAACCACCAATCACAGAAATTAGATTTCCGAAAATAATTCCTGGTTTGGTCACTTGCAGGTATTGCTTAATCATTCAAATCAACCCTTAATCAACCATCATATTGATGTTCAGGTTGTACATAATCCACAGGGAGCCAACAACAACGATGGCAATGACCAACAATGTGAATATTAAAGCAACAAGGTTCCAGCGTTCTTCAGATGAAGTATTCATATGCAGGAAGCAGATGAAATGGACAAAAATCTGAATAACAGCCATGACAACCACGGTGACGAGGATAGTACTGTGTGAAGCAGTACCATCCATTACCATCCAAAATGGGATCACGGTCAATATGACTGACAGGATAAAGCCAATCATATAAGTTTTGAAGCTACCGTGGCTGGCGCCGGTATGAGAAGTATTTGGATGACTCATCACATAGCTCCCATCAGATAAACGACAGTAAATACACAGATCCATACAACATCAAGGAAGTGCCAGAACAAACTCAGGCAGTTCAGACGCATACGGTTCACGTCAGTCAGACCACGGCGTGATACCTGAATCATCAGGATAACGATCCAAATCAGGCCAAAGGTAACGTGCAGACCGTGAGTCGCAACCAGTGCGAAGAAGGCTGACAGGAATGCACTGCGGTCAGGACCAAAACCTTCCGAAATCAGTTTGTGGAACTCGTAAACTTCCATTGAAACGAAGCCCAAGCCCAACAAGAAGGTAACGAACAGCCACAGGTTAACCTGAGCCACTTTACCTTTGTTCATGCTCAGCATAGCGAAACCATAGGTGATACTACTGAATAACAGTAAGAAGGTTTCGACTAATACAAAATCAAGCTCAAAAATATCTTTACCGGACGGCCCGCCCGCTGTGCCGTTAGCCAGTACCACATAAGTGGCAAACAGGCTTGCGAACAGAACCAGGTCACTCATCAGGTAGATCCAGAAACCAAATACTTTATTGGCTCCTGTATCGTGGTGCCCATGAGTGTCATGGGCGGCTGTGTTATTAAGGGTTTGAGTCGACATTATTTCACACCTGCCTTTCTCAGTTCTTCGTAACGCTGATCTTCAACTTTCTCGACTTCAGCCACTGGAACGTAGTAATCAACGTCTTCGTCAAAGCTTTTCACGATACAGCTGATGATGATGCCAGCAAAACTTGCGATAGCCATCCACCAGATATGCCAGATCAATCCAAAGCCTAACGTCAGACAGAATGCACTGATAATCACGCCAGCACCTGTATTTTTAGGCATATGAATTTCTTCATATTTAGCAGGACGCTTATATTCAGTACCTTTTTCTTTCATATCCCACCACGCATCACGAGTCTGGATGTGTGGAACTTCCGCAAAGTTATAGAACGGAGGTGGAGATGAAGTTGACCATTCCAGAGTACGTGCACCCCATGGGTCACCGGTCAGATCACGGTTCTGCTCACGGTCACGGATACTGACGTAGAACTGGATAACCTGACACAGAATACCCAGAGCGATCAGAACAACACCACCCGCTGCAACAACCAGTAAAGGATGGAATTCTGGGTTGATATCCTGGCTCAGACGACGGGTCATGCCCATAAAGCCAAGAGCATACAGTGGCATAAAGGCAACGAAGAAGCCTGTGATCCAGAACCAGAATGCGCGTACACCCCATTTTTCATTCAGTGTGAAACCGAATGCTTTCGGGAACCAGTAAGTCGTACCAGCGAAACAGCCGAATACCACACCGCCGATGATAACGTTATGGAAGTGAGCAATCAGGAATAGGCTGTTATGCAGTACGAAGTTTGCACCCGGTACAGCGAGCAGAACACCTGTCATACCACCAATAGAGAAGGTGACCAGGAAGCCGACAGTCCAAAGCATCGGGGTTTTGAATTCGATGCGACCACGGTACATGGTGAACAGCCAGTTGAAGATCTTAACCCCAGTTGGGATAGAGATAATCATAGTGGCGATACCAAAGAAGGCGTTAACGTTCGCGCCGGAACCCATGGTAAAGAAGTGGTGCAGCCATACGATGAACGACAGGATGGTAATAACAATTGTCGCCCATACCAGAGAGGTGTAACCAAACAGACGTTTTTTCGAGAAGGTTGCCGTAACTTCGGAGAAGATACCAAAGACAGGCAGCACCAGAATATAAACTTCAGGATGGCCCCAAGCCCAGATCAGGTTGATGTACATCATCATGTTGCCACCCATATCATTGGTAAAGAAATGGGTGCCCAGATAACGATCCAGGGTTAACAGTGCGATAGTCACTGTCAGAATTGGGAAGGCTGCAATAATCAGAACGTTGGTACACAGTGAAGCCCAGGTGAAAACAGGCAGTTTCATCATGGACATACCCGGCGCACGCATACGCAGAATAGTCACGAAGAAGTTAACACCTGTCAGCAGGGTACCTACACCGGAGAGCTGAAGACTCCATATCCAGTAATCAACACCTACTCCCGGGTTGTATTCCAGACCGGACAGAGGCGGGTAAGCCAGCCAGCCAGTTTGTGCGAATTCACCGACACCCAGAGAGATGTTGATCAGAGCAACACCCACAACGAACAGCCAGAAGCTCAGGGAGTTCAGGAATGGGAATGCGACATCACGTGCCCCGATTTGCAGAGGAACCACGATATTCATCAGACCAACAACGAAAGGCATCGCCATGAAGAAAATCATGATAACGCCATGCGCGGTAAAGATTTGGTCATAATGGTGCGGGGGCAGGAAACCAGCTTCACCAGCGGAAGCCAGGGCTTGCTGTCCACGCATCATGATGGCGTCAGCAAAACCACGCAACATCATTACCATGGCAACGATGATATACATGACACCGATTTTTTTGTGGTCAACGCTTGTCAACCACTCGGACCAGAGCCATTTCCATTTGCCGAAATAAGTGATGGAACCAACTACTGCCAGTCCCCCGAGAAGGATCGCCAATAAAGTAACCACAATAATGGGTTCATGTAATGGGATCGCATCAAGTGTTAATTTTCCCCACATGTCGTTATTCCTCAACACCTGCATGAGCCGAGTGACTCATATTCATATTATGACCCGCAGCTTCACCATGTTCTGCTGTGTCATGGCCTGTTTTGCCGTGAGACATACCAAACATACCGCCATGACCCATATCACCCATAAACTTGGCGATAGTTTCCTGGAACAGCTTTGGTTTCACGCTTGAGAAGTATTCAACTGGGTTGTTCTGGCTCGGAGTTGCCAATGCATTGAATGCCTGCACTGTGTCCAGAGTTTTCGGTGATGCCTTAACTTTCTGTACCCACTCTTCAAACCCTGCACTATCTTCAGTCGCAGTTGCGGTGAATTTCATGCCAGAGAAGCCATGTCCACTGTAACTAGCTGAGAAGCCGTCGTATTTACCCGCAGAGTTAGCAATTAAGTGCAGTTTTGTCTGCATACCTGCCATTGCATAAATCTGACCACCTAACTGTGGAATGAAGAACGAGTTCATCACTGAGTCAGAGGTAATTTTGAAGTTAATTGGAACATCTTTAGGGAAGACAATTTCATTTACGGTTGCAATACCCTGTTCCGGATAGATAAACAGCCATTTCCAGTCGAGAGAAATAACTTCAATCGTTACCGGTTTCACATCGCTGTCCAATGGCTTATAGGGATCGAGCTCGTGAGTCGTTTTCCATGTAAGCGTAGCCAGTACGATGATAATCAGGATAGGTACAGTCCAGACGACAAGCTCAACTTTATTTGAGTGTGCCCAGTTTGGACGATAGGTAGCAGATTTGTTGGCTTCCCGGTAACGTAAAGCAAAAACGATTGCCATTACGATAGCCGGGATAACAACGATCAGCATCAGGCCAAACGCTGTCAGTATCAGCGTTTTTTGCTCAACGCCGATCGCCCCTTTGGGATTCATCAATACCATATCACAACCGCTTAGCATTAAAGTGGCTGCAAGTAGTGACGATAACCCAATAGTTTTTTTGTATTTCATAAGTCTCATTAGAGCGACCCCAGATAACAAAAGCTTTATTGTCGTTTCATCAGTGCGGGCATTCTACGGTAAGGTTACCGGAGTGTAAACAATTGTAATAGAAGCAGGATGGCTTGTAGGCTTTTTATGCTAGAGGGATCACATGCAATATGATATTTAACAAAAAGTTAACTTCGGGCTGTTATTGTATCCAAAAAATCAAAATACGCAATATTTTTCATATAACCCTATATTTTAAAATATAAATTTTTATATAAAAAATACAGATAACGTTTTAGAACAAACCGCATTTCAACAGATAAATAGTGGATTTTACTATTGGTGAACAGTTTTCAGCTGTTCACCAGTTAAACTAATTATCAGAAGTTATATTTTACACTGTAAACAATACCATCCTGAAGGAAATCTTCCCCTAATTTATTGTCAGCATAACGGTATTGAACTCCGGCTGTAAAAGAAGGATGAGGATTCCACCATAATCCCACTGCGCCGTTGACTCCGTCGCGGCCACCATTTCCGTAACGCTGATTGCGGTTTAGTTCGATTTCATTCCAGTTTGTGACGCTGAATTTCTGTTCCCACAGGTTAAAATCGTATCCGGCAACCCAGCCTGCGACATAACCGTTATTTCCTGAGTAGAAATTTTGGTCAACATAATGTAGAGCAACGAATGGTTTGAACCACACACCTGCGAAAGTTGTGTTATAGCCTAATCCATACAGTGTGTTTACTTCATGGAAGTTACCGCCATTTCCCGGAAGTGAATAGGTTCCATAAACATGTCCATAAAGATTGAAACCTGTTTCTCCCAGATAAAAACGGCCGGTTGTTTTGAAAGCGTAGCGTCGGTTATCACCCGCTTGCGCAGACTTGCTGTTAAATGGGTTTTCTACATCAAAGAAGCCATAAAGTTCCCCCCAGCTGAAACCTGCTCCACCTTCTAGTTCTAGATAAGCAAAGTCATCTTTGTGAGTGGTGTGTCCCGTTTTGTGTGTTGTGTGTTTGCTCCAGTCAAGGTAGTTCATGCTGACATTGGCAAATCCCCACTGGTATTCCGCGCTGGCTGAAGCAGAAACCAAGGCGGCAGCAACTGCGGTGAGTGTCAAAATATGTCTTTTCATAAATTCCCTTTATATGGTTTTTAGATAAATAAAAATATTTTGGATAGTTCAAAACAAAATAAATGTGAAGGTGAGAATAATAATATTTGTTAGCGCAAATATAAATGTTTCCGCTCCAGAAAAGATGTTTTTTGGGTCACATAATTTTATGTTTTTACTATTATTGTGAGAATAGTCACTAAATGAGAACAACAAAAGACTGAACTTTGTCAGTCTTTTGTTGTAGTGGCAGGCATTTTAAGCAAGTTTGCTTTTCTTCAGAGCTATAAAGTCCAGAATACCTCCCAGTAGTAAGCCTATGACACCAATGGCGATACTCCAGGATAACATGGGGTATATAAAGTCACTTATGTTGTTAAAAAGCTGGATATATTTTGGAGATATGGAAAGTACTAAAGTGACAAAGTGAGTAATTACAAATAGCAGGCTACTTATAATTAACCAAGCAATAAAAATAAAAGCAGCGGATGTCATGGTCAGGAAGGCCAGCCGGTAATAGCGACTGAATAATGTCCGGGGAATAAAACTATCCGTTTTTTGCGTATAAGCCAGAGTGCTACGACAAACAAGCAGGAGAGCCAGACCCGGAAATCCAATCACAACGGAAAATAAATAAAACATTGACCAGCCATGAGCTTCGGCAAACCAGCCTGCAACCGGGCCGACATACACTCGTCCTACCGCCGATAGTGCTGAAAGAAGAGCAAACTGTGTTGCCGAAAATGACTTATTACAAAGTGTCATGAGTAAGGCAACAAAAGCTGCTGTGCCCATTCCGCCGCAGATATTCTCCAGAAATATAGCGCCTCCCATGACATAAATATCTTTAGGGGTGACGGCAAGTATCCAGTAACCGAAATTTGAAATGGTTTGCAGGATACCGAAGATCATCAATGCACGGAACAGACTCCATTTCTGCATTAAGTAACCACCATATAGTGCTCCTATAATGGTAGCTGCAAGCCCAAGAGTTTTATTTATCATACCGACTTCGGCCGGATTAAAACCAACTCCCCGGATAAGAAAAGGCGTGCTGAGGGAGAGGGCGAAAGCATCAGCCAATTTATACATAACAATTAGCAGAAGGATAAGCCAGGCGTTATTCCGACTGAAAAAATCAAATAATGGTTCTACCACAGCCTGATGTAATGTTTTTGGCGGTGCAGTATCTATCCGGGGTTCTTTAGCTGTAAGAGTGGCATAGACACCAATCACCATCAGACCAGCCATGAGCCAGTACATGCTGTTCCAGCCAATATAAGTTGTCACCCATAGAGCAAGGCCGCCAGAAACCAGCATTGCCAGCCGATAACCCAATACAGAAATCGCAGCGCCGGTACCCCGCTCTTCCTGTTGAAGCAGATCAGTTTTATAGGCGTCGAAAATAATATCCTGAGAAGCAGAGAAGAAGGCAACAGCAACAGCTAATGCGGCTAACCACCATAAGTGTTGCGAGGGATTAAGAAATCCCATCCCTGCTATGCTGATGATCAGCAAAATCTGGGTAACGAGCATCCATCCGCGCCGCCGTCCCAGAAATGAAGGGGAATAGCGATCCATGGCAGGTGCCCAGAGAAATTTAAAGACATAGGCCTGACCAACTAAAGTGAAAAAGCCGATAGTTTTGATATCAACATCTTCCACAGTCATCCATGCCTGTAGTGTTCCTGCTGTAAGGGCAAGCGGCAGACCGGATGCAAAGCCGAGTAAAAGAAGAATACGGTAGTTACGTATTGCTGATAAGTTAACAGCATTATTTGCCATAAGCCCCTCCAATACTTTCTGCCTATAATCTACGGGAAACCACTTCAATAGAATCGGGCAGAAAGTATATTCATATTCTGTTAGTGAACGTTTTGTTTGATGAAGGTGCTGATTGACGAATCTTGGGCCATATCTGCAATGACATCAGATAGTACAGTATTAACAGCGTCAGCAATTTTCGCGTTAGTGGCACTTAATGGCGCCTGAACATTATAACTCGTGCGGTAGTTCTTGATTTGCTTACTGCCATCCTGCGCATAAACAATCACTGAAATTTCTGCTTTTGCTGAAATATCGTGGCGTAGACTTCCTTCTTTAACAGTGGCATAAAGCTGATTAATAACAACTTGCAAATTGGCATTAGATGGAGAGCCAATCATATAACCACGAGCGACCATTTGCTTTTCTAGTGCTTCTTGCAGTAAAAAGCGTAAATCGCGTGAAGGCAGTAACGTGACTAATTTTGCATCCCGGTTTATTTGAGCCAGGGCTTGAGATTGCCGCTTATCGACCCCACTAATAGTGATTGTGATTGCTTTCATCGTTGGGTCTGCCGATGGCAGTGCAATTTTAGGCTGAATAGCGAGTGTATTGCTGGAATCTGCACAACCAGCCAGGTTGGCTAAAAAGAGAAGTGCAGCAAGTGGAATAAGTATTTTCTTTAGCATGTAAATGGTCTCATTCTGGATATGGATACCCGACATAGTAATACAGATAGTACAAACCGTTGCAATCATAACACTGCCATAGGTAGTGGCATATCCCTAATGCTTACTAATTGAAACATATAGGGAAATGAATAAAATGCATTTGGTTTAAGATATTTAGATGTTCGAATACTATAAATCACAGAAAATAAACTAAAATCAATACATGGTTTATTAATAACCTTTGGTGATTAAGGAGAATGAGATGGTTCGTCAGGAAATAGAAACGAAGTTACGGGCGGCATTTAAGCCTTCTCATCTGGAAGTTATTGATGAAAGCTATCGTCATAATGTACCAGCAGGTTCTGAAAGCCATTTTAAAATCATTGTCATCAGCAATGAATTTATTGATCAGAGGATGCTTAACCGACATCGCTCAGTATACAGTGTTCTGGTTAATGAGATGGCGGGAGGCGTTCATGCACTGGCACTCCATACTTATACCGAAAAAGAGTGGACGGAATTGGAAGATACTGTTCTGGGTTCGCCTGCATGTCGGGGAGGAACAACCACAGTTTGATAATTGTCGCAGAATAGTGCCGCGACTTAATTTTTAATTAATTGGCTTTTCACGTTAAACTACAGCCTTCGGGCTGTATTTTTGTTTATACCCGTTTTTTAAAGTGATAGCGTTGCTGGTTACGCATGTCCCTCAACCACATAATTATTTATGTGTTATGAGGAAACTCTTTTGCCATTGCGCTTTATCTTGGAGTTTATGGGTATATTCATATTGAATAACCAATTATACGATGTGGTTATTGAGCAATGCTTATCACATAAGTCAACGAATATTGCACGCTTTTGCTGGCAATTCTCGACTCATCCTGTCTGCATCGCTATAATGCTGCGTCTAAATTTTTACAATAGTTTCGGGGCGCTTCTGATCACAGGGATTCTCGGTTTTTAAATGCGACCACCCCGGTTCTTGAAGAGTGCTGCAATTTGCCCGTATCGGGCGCTGTAGTATTCTGAAGTTGACCGAGCACTATGATTTTTTTGAGGTAACAAGATGCAAGTTTCTGTTGAAACAACTCAAGGCCTAGGGCGTCGTGTGTCAATCACCGTTCCTGCTGCCGACATTGAAAAAGCAGTTAACAGTGAGCTGGTTAATGTAGCGAAAAAAGTACGTATTGACGGTTTCCGTAAAGGCAAAGTGCCTATGAACATCGTTAAGCAGCGTTATGGCGCCTCTGTCCTGCAGGACGTACTGGGTGATCTGATGCAGCGTAACTTCATCAATGCAATCATTGAGAATAAAATTAATCCAGCCGGTGCACCAAGCTACAAACCAGAACAGTTTAAAGATGGTGAAGACTTCGTTTACGCAGTTGAATTCGAAGTTTATCCAGAAATCGAACTGAAAGGTCTGGAAGAAATTGAAATTGAAAAACCAGTTGTTGAAGTGAAAGATGCAGACGTTGACACAATGCTGGAAACTCTGCGTAAACAGCAGGCTGACTGGAAAGAAACTGAAGCAGCAGCAGCTACAGAAGATCGCGTAACTGTAGATTTTAATGGTTCTGTTGATGGTGAAGAATTTGAAGGTGGTAAAGCAACTGACTTCGTTCTGGCAATGGGCCAAGGCCGCATGATCCCAGGTTTCGAAGAAGGTGTTGTTGGTCACAAAGCGGGTGACGAATTTACTATCGATGTAACTTTCCCTGAAGACTATCATGCTGAAAACCTGAAAGGTAAAGCGGCGAAATTCGCAATTAACCTGAAGAAAGTTGAACAGCGTGAACTGCCAGAACTGACTGAAGAGTTCATCAAGCGTTTTGGTATTGCTGAAGCGACTGTTGACGGCCTGCGTGCAGAAGTTCGCAAAAATATGGAACGTGAACTGAAAAATGCAGTGCGTAACCGCATTAAAACTCAGGTTCTGGATGGTCTGGTTAATGCTAACGAAATTGATGTTCCGGCTGCGGCTATTGATGGCGAAGTTGATGTACTGCGTCGTCAGGCGGCACAGCGTTTCGGTGGCAATGAAGCGCAGGCTCTCGAACTACCTCGTGAACTGTTCGAAGAGCAGGCAAAACGCCGTGTTGTTGTTGGTCTGCTGTTAGGTGAAGTTATCAGCAGCAATGAGCTGAAAGTTGATGATGAGCGTGTCAACGCGCTGATCGAAGAAATGGCTTCTGCATATGAAGATCCAAAAGAAGTCGTTGAATACTACAGCAAAAACCAAGAGATGATGAACAACATCCGCAACGTTGCTCTGGAAGAGCAAGCTGTTGAATTTGTTCTGAGCAAAGCAAAAGTTTCTGAAAAAGAGACAGGCTTTAATGATCTGATGAATCAGAACCAAATGGCATAAGTTTCATTTATTGATTACCTGAGATGATAAATTCTTCTCTCAGTAATGTGAACCCGCAAGCATTGCCTGCGGGTTTTTTTATTGTTCTTGAAAAAAACAGATTTAACCTCATATCCTTTCTTACTATTATGTAAAGGCTTACTACTTTTTATAGAGGGGAGCCCTCTGTTAGTTAACTTTGGATCATGGTCATCATCGCTTATCTCAAGTAGAATCAGTAATGAATGGCACCAGCGTGAGTTCTATTAGGAGACGGAAATGTCATACAGTGGCAAGCAAGATCAATATGCACCTAACATGTCTTTGGTGCCGATGGTGGTTGAACAGACAGCACGTGGGGAACGTGCATTTGATATTTATTCCCGCTTATTAAAAGATCGAATTATTTTTCTGACTGGTCAGGTTGAAGATCATATGGCGAACTTAATTGTCGCTCAAATGCTATTCCTGGAAGCAGAAAACCCAGAAAAAGATATTCACTTATATATCAACTCACCGGGTGGGGTTATCACAGCTGGTATGTCTATTTATGACACAATGCAATTTATTAAACCGGATGTGAGTACGATTTGTATGGGGCAAGCCTGCTCAATGGGGGCTTTCCTGTTAACAGCTGGTGCAAAAGGGAAGCGTTTCTGTTTGCCAAATTCCAGAGTTATGATCCATCAGCCATTGGGTGGGTTTCAGGGACAGGCAACAGATATTGAAATTCATGCGCAGGAAATACTCAAAGTTAAGGCACGTATGAATGAGTTGATGGCAAAACATACGGGGCAATCGCTTGAGAAGATAGTCGAAGATACAGAACGTGATCGTTTCCTGTCAGCTGGGGAAGCCGTAGAATACGGATTGGTTGATAGCATATTCACCCAGCGCAACTAATTTATTGATAATTAATTTATTACTCCAACACTATAATTTAAAGGTGAATTTTTGTACAATCACCTGCTTGGGCGGAGTAATAACAGCGTTTTTTCTGTTATGCCAGATAGACTGGGATAACAGCTCATAAAGTGAGGTTGACTGATGACAGATAAGCGCAAAGACGGTTCAGGAAAGCTGCTGTATTGCTCTTTCTGCGGGAAAAGCCAACATGAAGTCCGGAAATTAATAGCTGGCCCGTCAGTGTATATCTGCGATGAATGTGTCGATTTATGTAATGATATCATTCGCGAAGAAATTAAAGAGCTGGTACCACATCGTGAGCGCAGTACATTGCCTACTCCTCATGAAATTCGTCAACATCTGGATGATTATGTCATCGGTCAGGAAATGGCGAAAAAAGTACTGGCGGTAGCCGTCTATAACCATTACAAGAGACTGCGTAATGGGGATACTAATAACGGCGTGGAATTAGGCAAAAGTAATATTCTGCTAATCGGGCCGACTGGTAGTGGTAAAACTTTACTGGCAGAAACACTTGCCCGCTATCTAGATGTGCCTTTTACCATGGCTGATGCTACGACCCTGACCGAAGCAGGTTACGTTGGGGAAGACGTAGAAAATATTATCCAAAAACTTTTGCAAAAATGTGACTACGATGTACAGAAAGCGCAGCGTGGCATCGTTTATATTGATGAAATAGATAAAATCTCCCGTAAATCTGATAATCCTTCGATAACGCGTGACGTGTCGGGTGAAGGTGTCCAACAGGCGCTTTTAAAACTGATTGAAGGCACAGTAGCTGCTGTTCCTCCTCAGGGGGGTCGCAAGCATCCACAGCAGGAGTTCCTTCAGGTTGATACATCTAAAATTCTGTTCATTTGTGGCGGGGCATTTGCCGGGTTGAGTAAAGTTGTCAGCCAGCGTTTGAATGTCAGCTCTGGAATAGGTTTTAGTGCTACAGTTAAAGGCGAATCAGAGAAAGCAACTGAAGGTGAATTGCTGTCTCAGGTTGAACCGGAAGATTTGATCAAATTCGGGCTGATCCCTGAATTTATTGGTCGTCTGCCTGTTGTGGCAACACTGGGTGAACTAAATGAAGACGCTTTAATCCAGATTCTGCAAGAGCCAAAAAACGCGTTGACAAAACAGTATCAGGCTTTATTTAATCTGGAAGGTGTTGAGCTGGAATTCAGAAAAGAAGCTCTGACAGCAATCGCTAAAAAAGCAATGGCGCGTAAGACAGGTGCTCGTGGTCTTCGCTCAATTGTGGAAGGTGTTTTATTGGATACAATGTACGATCTCCCATCAATGGAACATGTAGAGAAAGTTGTCGTTGATGAGACGGTTGTTGAAGATAAATCAGCACCATTATTGATATACAGCAAACCGGATGCTCAAGTTTCTGGTGAGTGATGAAAATAGGGTAAGAAGTACCGGCCATCAACTCGCATTGCGAAAATAAAATGAGGGGTTCTCCCTCATTTTGCTTTTTGCAGCTTTTTGTAGCTGTTTACAAATAAAGGCTATTGAATGTCGGATTCCTGTCCCCATATATTTTATATTCTTTGAAGTGAAACTCGTGAAAACCGTGTTTCACGAGATTCCTAAAAACTGGCGAAAGCTAAACGAAGAGAGAGCTCTATGAATCCTGAGCGTTCCGAACGCATAGAAATCCCTGTATTGCCTTTGCGCGATGTAGTGGTTTACCCACATATGGTGATCCCTCTGTTTGTTGGGCGAGAGAAGTCGATTCATTGTCTGGAAGCAGCAATGGATCATGACAAACAGGTCATGTTGGTAGCGCAGAAAGAAGCATCCACTGATGAACCGGGAGTCAATGATCTATTCTCCGTAGGTACAGTGGCTTCTGTTCTACAGATGCTGAAATTACCAGATGGTACAGTGAAAGTTCTGGTCGAAGGTTTGCAGCGTGCCCGCATTACAACGCTGACAGATAACGGTGAATATTTTTATGCGCAGGTTGAATATCAGGACTCCCCGATCGTTGATGAGCGCGAGCAGGAAGTTCTGGTAAGAACCGCGATTAATCAGTTTGAAGGTTATATCAAACTGAATAAAAAAATCCCGCCGGAAGTGCTGACATCATTACACAGTATTGAAGATGCCGCAAAATTAGCGGATACCATTGCGGCTCATATGCCATTAAAAATCAATGATAAACAGACTGTTTTAGAAATGTCTGATGTTGTTGAGCGGATTGAATATCTGATTGCAATGATGGAATCAGAAATCGATCTACTACAGGTAGAAAAACGTATCCGTAATCGCGTTAAAAAACAGATGGAAAAAAGTCAACGCGAATACTACCTGAACGAGCAAATGAAGGCGATTCAGAAAGAATTAGGTGAGATGGATGATGCACCTGATGAATATGAAACGCTGAAACGCAAGATCGAAAATGCCAAAATGCCTAAAGAGGCACGGGAAAAAGCAGAAGCTGAGCTGCAAAAATTAAAAATGATGTCCCCGATGTCAGCGGAAGCGACGGTTGTACGCAGTTACATTGACTGGATAGTACAAGTTCCGTGGAACACGCGCAGCAAAGTGAAAAAAGATTTGGTGAAAGCTCAGGAAGTACTCGATACCGATCATTATGGTCTGGAACGAGTTAAAGAACGTATCCTTGAGTATCTGGCAGTACAAAGCCGCGTCAGTAAAATCAAAGGGCCAATTCTTTGTCTGGTAGGGCCTCCGGGTGTAGGTAAAACTTCATTGGGTCGCTCCATTGCTCAGGCAACTGGTCGTAAATACGTCCGTATGGCACTGGGCGGAGTACGTGATGAAGCTGAAATACGTGGTCATCGTCGTACTTATATCGGCTCAATGCCGGGTAAGTTAATTCAGAAAATGTCTAAAGTCGGGGTTAAAAATCCACTGTTCCTGTTAGATGAAATTGACAAAATGTCATCTGATATGCGCGGTGATCCGGCTTCTGCTTTACTGGAAGTCCTTGATCCTGAACAGAACGTCACATTTAACGATCATTACCTTGAAGTAGATTATGATCTGTCTGATGTAATGTTCGTGGCAACATCCAATTCCATGAACATCCCAGCCCCGCTACTGGATCGTATGGAAGTGATCCGTTTGTCCGGCTACACCGAAGACGAAAAACTGAATATTGCCAAGCGCCATTTGTTACCTAAACAGATCGAACGCAACGCATTGAAAAAAGGCGAACTGACCATTGATGATGGTGCGATTATTGGCATTATCCGTTATTACACCCGCGAAGCTGGCGTACGTAGTCTGGAACGTGAAATTTCCAAACTGTGTCGTAAGGCAGTCAAGGCACTGTTGATGGATAAAACGCTTAAGCATATCGAGATCAATGGCGAAAACCTGAAAGATTATCTGGGTGTTCAAAAAGTAGATTATGGTCGCGCCGACACTGAAAACCGTGTTGGTCAGGTGACCGGGCTTGCATGGACTGAAGTGGGTGGTGATCTACTGACAGTCGAAACAGCCAGTGTGCCGGGTAAAGGTAAACTGACCTATACCGGTTCGTTGGGAGAAGTCATGCAGGAATCTATTCAGGCTGCGTTGACAGTAGTCCGGGCTCGCGCGGATAAACTGGGTATCAGCTCTGACTTCCATGAAAAGCGTGATATTCACGTCCATGTGCCTGAAGGGGCAACACCGAAAGATGGTCCGAGTGCAGGTATCGCAATGTGTACAGCGCTGGTTTCCTGTCTGACCGGGAATCCGGTTAATGCTAATGTGGCTATGACAGGTGAAATTACTTTGCGTGGGCTTGTTCTGCCTATTGGTGGTTTGAAAGAAAAATTACTGGCAGCTCATCGTGGCGGAATTAAAACGGTCATCATCCCTGATGAGAATAAGCGTGATCTGGAAGAGATCCCTCAGAACGTAATTCAGGATTTGGCAATTCATCCTGTTAAGCGTATAGAAGATGTTTTGACTATTGCTTTACAGGAGCCAGCATTTGGTGCAGAGGTAGTATCACTAAAGTAGTACGAAAATAGTGAGCTGAATCAAGCTGCTGTATAAAAATTAGGTTGGTAGGCTAATTCGGGCTTGCCAGCCTTTTTTTGTCTTATTAAGTTAGCTTAATCTAAAGTTCTGATTAAATATTTTGCTGTTCTATGATTTCTTGCTAATACTGGAATTGGTTGATATAACAGCGAGGCTGTCGTATTAACCGCTATAAATAGGTCTTTGTTACGATAGTGTACCTGATAGTTTTTAAGTTCCAACAAAGAAGAAACTTGGAAGCTAAAGGGTATAAAACTAAATGGGGATGATAAGCGTGAATAAATCACAACTGATCGACAAAATTGCTGCTGATGTGAATATTTCTAAAGCAGCTGCCGGGCGTGTAGTAGATGCATTCATTTCTTCAGTTTCTGGATCATTGAAAGTCGGTGATGATGTCGTTTTGGTAGGGTTTGGAACATTTACTGTGCGTGAGCGAGCCGCTCGTACAGGGCGTAACCCTCAGACAGGTAAAGAAATCAAAATCGCAGCAGCAAAAGTACCTGCTTTCCGTGCCGGAAAAGGCTTAAAAGATGCGGTTAACGGGTAATTGTTAAATAGCCACCCTATTTACTATTACAGCTATACCCTATGGGTTTTAACAATGCCGTCTAATTAAGCTGCCGTCTGAGTGTACAGTGGGCAGGTTAAACTGACTGGCTGGAATCGATAGGTTAAAATATAAGCGCGTCACTTGATTGATGCGCTTTTTTTCTCTTAGCGTTCGAATTAGCGTAAGATGGTGGTTTCTTTTTCACTAAAGCGGAGTTTTACGTCTTTATGATGGACAACCTACGCACAGCGGCAAATGGCCCAGTGCTTAAAATCGTGTTGGCTCTAATTATCCTGACCTTTTTGGTGACGGGTTTAACAGGCTACCTGTCAAGTGAAGGCGGTAATTATGCTGCCAAAGTGAATGGTCAAACCATTAGCCGTGCTCAGTTAGAGCAGGTATTTCAACAAGACAAAATGTCACTACAAGAAAGACTGGGGGATCAATTCTCAGCCCTGCTAAGCAATGAGCAGGAAGTGAGAGCTTTGAAGCACCAGTCATTGGACAGCATTATCAATACCGTTTTGCTTGAACAATACGCAAATAAGCTGGGATTATCAGCGAGCGATGAGCAGGTTAAGGAAGAAATCCGTAAACAGCCTTACTTCCAGATCGATGATGGTAAATTTGATAACGCAAAGTATCTGCAAGTACTAACTAATGCCGGCATTAATCCGGATAACTATGCCGAACAGATCCGACAGGATCTGATTACCCGACAGTTGCGCGCAATATTAATGAATACGGAAATTGCCTTACCAACAGAAATCAAGCAACTTGCAGAGTTATCACTACAGGAAAGAACAGCACGTCTGGCAACTCTTGAACTGAAATCAATCGAAGCACAGCAGTCTGTGACAGAGCAAGAACTGAAAAATTACTACAATATGAACAGCAAGCATTTCACTGTTCCTGAGAAAGTCAAAGTCAGCTATATCAAGATGGATGCGGCGGATGAACTGAAGAATGTTACCGTGACTGATGCTGATATTGAAAAATACTATAAAAATAACCTGTCAAAATATACTCAGTCAGAAAGGAAGAAATACAGTCTTATCCAGCTAGCATCTGAAGCTGAAGCAAAATCCGTTCTTGATGAGCTGAAAAAAGGGGCTGATTTCAGCAAATTGGCAGGAGAGAAATCGACAGATAAATATTCTGCACAACAAGGTGGGGCTCTTGGCTGGATGGAAGAGAGTTCCTTACCTGACGAAATAAAATCGGCTCATTTAACAGAGAAAGGGCAACTTTCTGGTGTCATAAAATTATCCAATGGTTATGCAGTCTTCCGTTTGGATGATATTAAGCCTCAGGTAGTGAAACCACTTGCTGAAGAGCGTTCAGCCATAGAGAAAACGGTCAAGCAGGAAAAAGCGATTGACGCGTTTTATGCATTACAGAGAAAAGTCAGCGAAGCTGCTTCCAATGATAATGAATCTTTAACTGCGGCAGAGCAGGCGGCAGGTTATAAAGCTGTCACAACAGACTGGTTTGATAGAGACCATGTTCCGGCAGAGATTAATTTCAGCGAAGTAGTTCAGGCTATTTTCTTTGGCAATTTGGTTGATGATAAAACGCCTTCTGGAACCAATTCTGACGTGATATCTGTTGATGGCGACAGAGCCTTTATTATTCGTGTTGATGATGTTAAGCCTGAGTCTATTTTGCCATTTGAAGAAGCTAAAACTGAGGTAACTGAGCTGGTGAAGCGCCAGAAAGCTGAAAAACAGTTACAGGTTGATGGTGAAAAGCTATTGGCGGCCTTAAAAGAAGGTAAAGGCGAACAGGCTCTGAAAACGGCAGGAATTCAGTTTGGTGAACCAACTGTAATGACACGTAAAACCAGTCCGGTTACAGATGTGGTATTTACCCTGCCTCACCCTAAAGATGGTAAGCCTGTATACGGATTAGCTCATGATGGAATTGGCAATGCTGTCCTTATTCAATTAGATAAAGTCATTCCCGGCTCTATTTCAGAAGAGCAGATTAAGCAGGAAATGATGAGAGAACAGTATATGATTAGTAATACTATGTTTGAATCTCTGATCAGTAATCTGCGTGATAACGCTGAGATTAAATTAGGGCAAATTGAATAAATTGCGATGCTATTCGCATTTTCTCTTGCAAAACAGTAATTGAAAAAGGCCACTTTCGTGGCCTTTCGCATATCTGAATCTTCTCTGTTGTGTTGAAATTTTGTTATGGCACTCTTTAATCCGTCAACAAAACATGGAGGAATTTTTTATGAAGTATCTAAAGGGACTATTTAATTCATTTATTTTTATTTTGGGTATCAGTATGCCATTGTCTCTTGCTATTGCAGCAGGAGAATCCGTTAATAATAAAGCGGTACAGGCACAACCAACGGATTCTCAGAAGGTAACGGCTGAAAAAAGTGAATTAAAGGATAGGGAAGAAAAAGCGTTTCCAGAAAAATTAAATATCAATACAGCGAGTACTGAACAATTGGCTAAAGAGCTTAATGGAGTTGGCATCAAAAAGGCACAGGCAATTATTGAGTATCGTGAAAAATACGGCCCATTTACAGCAGTTGAACAGCTACAGGAAGTACAGGGTATCGGCCCTGCTTTTATAGAAAAAAATCGGGATAAATTAACTTACTGATTAAAAGCCTTCTTGATGAACGGGTTGAGTATTTTATCAAGAGGGCTGTGATATTGATCAAGAATCACTGATTAAACATTATTGTAATTAAAATGTTTTGCTATTGTTAATCGAATTTATGGTCAGATGAGTGTAAGGAAAAAGAGTGATGAGTACGATTATAAAAGTCAGAGGTTATCATATTGATGTTTTTCAACATGTAAATAATGGGCGTTATTTAGAGTTTATGGAGGCAGCCCGTTGGGATTTGCTTTCTGAAAGTGATACGTTGCTATGGTTAAATAATAATAAAATTGCTTTTATTGTAGCCAATATTAATATTAACTATCGTCATCCAGCAGTGCTGGGAGATGAACTGGAAGTGAAATCATCCTTGCAGGAATTACGTAACAAGAGTGGTTCTTTTTTTCAGGAAATTATACGTAAAGGGGATAATCGGATTATCGCTGATGCTTTGATTACATTTGTTTGCGTTGATTTAAAAACGCAACAAACGTTAGTTCTTGAAGGTGAATTACGAGAAAGGTTAAGTGAGTTCAAAAATGAAATAGTGAAGTGAGAGATATTTGGTATCCCTCACTGATGGACTGAGTTATTTTTATTAGTTCAGTTTCGTTTTGGATTTCATTTCTGCCATTGTCGACTCGGCATTATTTAAATAAAGATCTAATCCGTTAGCGCGAAGATGGCAGGCTGCGCACTCACCACAGCCATCGCCCTGAATACCGTTATAGCAAGTGAGAGTCTGGGTGCGAACAAAGTCCAGTTTTTGGTAATAATCCGCTAACGCCCAGGTTTCCGCTTTGTTGAGCCACATTAAAGGAGTTTCAAAGCGGATATCTCGTGCGATACCGAGACAAACAGCATTGTTCAGGGATTTTACGAATTCGTCACGGCAATCAGGATAACCGGAGAAATCGGTTTCACAAACGCCGGTAATAACGGCTTCAGCTTCAACCTGATATGCATAGATTGCAGCCAGAGTTAAGAACAGAATATTACGGCCAGGAACAAACGTATTTGGTAGGCCATTTTTTTCGCTTTCACTAAAATCGGGTACAGGAATGTTATCTCTTGTCAGGCTGCTGACCGCAAGCTCATTCAATAAAGTAACATCAAGTACCTTATGGGCAGCTGCACCAAGTTCTTTACTGATACGGCTGGCAACATCAATCTCAGCACGGTGGCGTTGACCATAATCAAAAGTGACGCAGTGAACTTCATCATATTGGCGAAGTGCCTGAATTAAGCAAGTGGTGGAATCTTGCCCACCACTGAATACAACAACGGCTCGTTTCATGATACCTACCTTTTTAAATTGAAGGAGGTATGTTACTTATAACTATTTAATTTGGATAGCTGTGTAAGATATAGCGTGAAGTCACCGATATTATTTTTTACCCATTCTGGGTTGTAATAAGTATCAAGGTAGCGCTCTCCGCTGTCACATAACAAGGTCACGATTGAACCCTTCTGGTTATTATCGTGCATTTGTTTGGCTAACTGCAAAGCTCCCCAGACATTGGTTCCTGTTGAGGCGCCTGTTTTTCTGCCGATGATATTTTCTAGCCAGTAGATAGCGGCAATAGAGGCGCAATCAGGAACCTGAATCATGCCATTGATTACATCGGGTATGAAAGAAGGTTCAGCACGAGGGCGCCCGATACCTTCGATTTTGCTGCTGGTATTGCTACGGATTTGCCGACAGTTCTGCTGATAGCAATCGTAGAAAACGGAGTTTTCAGGGTCAACAACAATAAGTTTGGTAGCGTATCCCTGATAGCGCATATAACGGCCTAATGTTGCGGAAGTTCCGCCAGTGCCTGCCCCCATAACGATATAAGTTGGTTCAGGAAATGGCTCTAATTCCATTTGGCGGAAAATGCTTTCAGCAATGTTATTGTTACCTCGCCAGTCAGTTGCCCGTTCAGCATAAGTAAATTGATCCATATAATGGCCGTTCAATTCTTTTGCCAGACGCTCTGACTCTTCATAAATCAGGGCTGAATGCTCTACAAAGTGACATTTTCCACCGTAAAATTCTATTTCCTGAATTTTGCGTTTAGCTGTGCAGGTAGGCATTACTGCAATAAAAGGCAGGCCAAGTAAACGGGCAAAGTAAGCTTCAGAAACAGCGGTGCTACCGGATGAAGCTTCAATAATGGGGGTTCCTTCATCTATCCAGCCATTACTGAGTGCATAGAGGAAAAGTGAACGAGCCAATCGGTGTTTAAGGCTACCGGTGGGATGAGTGCTTTCATCTTTAAGATACAGATCAATCCCCGGAAACATAGGTAGATTGAGTTTAATCAAATGGGTATCAGCACTACGTTGATAATCAGCTTGAATAGATTTTATGGCATTGGCAGCCCATAAAGATGACATAAATTGACCCTGGGTAAAATATATTTTCAATGTATAGAATACTCTTACATTTGGAGAAATAGGTTGTTATCTTTCTGAAGCTGTTGTTTATTTTTAGGAAAATTTTCTACAGGATATAGGTATGTTAGATAAAACAGACCGCAAGCTATTAAAGCTGCTCCAACAGGACTGTAGTCTGTCCTTGAATACGTTGGCAGAAGCCGTCAATTTGACTTCTACTCCTTGCTGGAAACGTCTTAAACGGCTTGAAGATGAAGGATATATTGTTGGGAAAGTCGCCCTGCTTAATGGAGAGATGCTCGGGTTAGGGCTGACTGTAATTGTAATGATAAAAACCCAGCAACACAGTAGCGAGTGGTATGAGCAGTTTGTTGCTTTCGTGAAAGAAATGCCGGAGGTTTTAACATTCTATCGTATGGCTGGAGAATATGATTATTTAATGCATGTAGAAGTTGTTGATATGAAAAGTTATGATCGGTTCTACAAACGAATGGTTAATGGGATACCCGGCTTGATAGATGTAACTTCAAACTTTGCAATGGAAAAAATAAAATATACAACGGCGTTACCTATACCAGATTAGACAATTATTCAAATATCTTTGGTGAGGTGGGCGCTGATCCTTTCATTTTTTACCTCGGGAATAAGTTGTGAGATTATTTTCTCAATTACGTTGGTATTTTCTTAGCGAATGGCGCCGCTATTCAGGAGCCATTATTTTTCTTGTGATGGTTGCGATATTGCAATTAATTCCTCCACGTCTGGTTGGGATTATTGTTGACGGCATCAGCACCAAGACAATGTCATCCAATCAGTTATTGATGTGGATAGGTATCATGCTCATTATCGCGATAGCGATATATGGTTTGCGATATGTTTGGCGGGTATGGTTATTTGGTGCTTCCTATCGTTTGGCTGTCAAGTTGCGTAGTGATTTCTATCAGAGATTGAGCCGTCAGGATCCTGAATTTTATTTACGCCACAGAACGGGAGATTTAATAGCCCGTGCAACAAATGATGTTGATAGAGTTGTTTTTGCAGCTGGTGAGGGAGTACTTACTTTCGTTGATGCACTAGTCATGGGATGCGCCGTGCTTATTGTGATGAGCGTGGAGATTAGCTGGCAATTGACACTATTATCATTGTTACCTATGCCTATTATGGCGTTAGTGATTAAACGATATGGTCAACAACTTCATCACCGTTTTAAATCAGCGCAAGGTGCTTTTTCTGCGCTTAATAACCATGCTCAGGAAAGTCTGACCAGTATTCGCATGATCAAAGCCTTTGGGTTGGAAGACCTGCAATCCAGTCAGTTTGAAGAAGTTGCCACTGAGGCCGGACGCAAAAATATGCGTGTTGCACGAGTAGATGCTCGTTTTGATCCTACCATCTTCATTGCCATCGGGTTTTCGAACTTATTGGCTGTTGGAGGCGGAAGCTGGATGGTCGTAAACGGTTCCCTGACTCTGGGAGAACTAACCAGTTTTGTCATGTACTTAGGGCTGATGATTTGGCCTATGTTAGCGCTGGCATGGATGTTCAATATTGTTGAGCGTGGCAGTGCAGCATATACGCGTATTCTCAGTCTGTTACAGGAACCTCTGGTGATCGAGGATGGTTCACACTCTTTATCTGCGGAACGTGGCACATTAGTTGCTGATATCAAAACCTTTATTTATCCCGGCTATAGTGAGCCTGTTTTACAGGGTATCCGTTTTCAGTTATTGCCGGGGCAGTTATTGGGAATTTGTGGGCCGACTGGTTCAGGAAAAAGTACATTGCTTGCTTTACTGCAACGTCAGTTTGATATTACTGATGGTGAAATTCTGTTTCAATCCAAAAATGTTTCTACATTAAGGATGAATGAATGGCGCTCACGGCTGGCAGTTGTGAATCAGACTCCTTTTCTGTTTTCAGATACGGTTGCAGGAAATATTGCTTTAGGGCGCCCAAACGCAACTCAAGAACAAATTGAAGAAGTTGCCCGTTTGGCGAGTGTCCATGATGATATTCTGCGGTTACCACAAGGTTATCAAACAGAAGTCGGAGAGCGGGGAGTTATGCTTTCCGGCGGGCAAAAACAACGTATCTCTATCGCAAGAGCACTGCTATTAGATGCTGAAATTTTGATTCTGGATGATGCACTTTCTGCTGTAGATGGTCAGACTGAGCACCAGATCATGAAAAATCTCAGCCAATGGAGGCAGCAACGTACTGTTATTATCAGCGCACATCGACTTTCCGCTTTAGTAGAAGCCGATAATGTGCTGGTTATGCAAAATGGTATGATTTCTCAACAAGGGCAGCATAAACAGCTCATTGCACAATCTGGTTGGTATTCAGAAATGTACCAATACCAACAGCTTGAAGCGGCATTGGATGGTGAATATGAGTAACACTGGTATGGAAAAGCCTAATACGCGCAAACTTTGGCCATCGTTAAAGCGGTTGCTGTCTTACAGTAAAAATCATCGTAAGCCCATTGCTTTGGCTGCACTGATGTTATGGGTTGCTGCCCTGGCAGAAGTCAGCGGCCCGATGCTTATCAGTTATTTTATCGATAATATGGTATCAACCGGTCATCTTCCACTTGATCTTGTCAGTGGTCTTGCGGCTGTATTTTTGATATTACAGTTGGTGGCCGCTGCATTGCATTATTTTCAGGCTCTACTGTTTAATCAGGCATCTGTGGGGGTTGTACAGCAGATTAGAACAGATGTTATGGATTCAGCTTTGCGTCAGCCGTTAAGTACCTTCGATAACCAGCCAGTCGGGCAGTTAATCTCCCGTGTGACAAATGATACGGAAGTTATCAAAGATCTGTTTGTAAATGTCATACCTACGGTTTTTCGTAGTGTTGCACTGATAGGCGCCATGCTAATTGCAATGTTCTTTTTGGATTGGCGTATGGCGTGTGTTGCGCTGACTATTTTTCCTGCTGTTTTTCTTGTAATGATACTTTATCAGCGTTTCAGTACGCCCATTATTCGGCGGGTAAGAGGATACCTTGCAGACATCAATAATGTTTTTAATGAAGCCATTAATGGGATGACTGTCATTCAGCAATTTCGTCAGCAAGCGCGCTTTGGTGAGAAACTGTTTGCGACCAATCGAGCCCATTATCAGGCCCGAATGCAGGCATTGCGTTTAGATGGTGTTTTATTAAGGCCTTTATTAAGCCTGTTTTCTGCAGCGGTATTATGCGGTTTATTGCTACTTTTTGGCTTTCAGGGAACAGATTTTATCGGAGTCGGGGTATTGTATGCATTTATCAGTTATCTTGGACGTTTGAATGAGCCACTCATTGAACTAACAGCACAACAGTCATTATTACAACAGGCCGTGGTTTCAGGTGAACGCGTTTTTGAATTAATGGATAGCCCTCGACAGCAGTATGGTATTGATAAACAATTTTTAGCGAGTGGCAGCATTGATGTTGAAAATTTAAGCTTTTCTTATCGTAATGATAAAATTGTATTAGATAATATCAACCTGCATGTACCATCACGGGGTTTTATTGCCTTGGTTGGGCATACAGGAAGTGGCAAAAGTACACTAGCTAATTTGCTGATGGGCTATTACTCATGGCAAAGTGGCGAGATTTACCTTGACGGAAGGTCGGTATCTTCTCTTTCTCATACCGCTTTACGTAATAGTGTAGCTATGGTTCAACAGGACCCTGTTATTCTGGCTACTTCATTTCTTGATAATATCACGTTAGGTCGAGATATTAGTGAGGAAAAAGTCTGGCAGGTATTGGAAGTTGTGCAATTGGCTGGATTTGTGCGCAAATTACCTGAAGGTATTAATTCAAGGCTGGGAGAACAGGGAAATACACTTTCTGCTGGACAAAAACAGCTTTTGGCAATGGCGCGGGTTTTGGTGCAAACACCACAAATTCTGATTCTGGATGAAGCGACAGCAAATATTGATTCAGGAACAGAGCAATCCGTTCAGCAAGCATTGCGGATGATCCGCAAACAGACAACCTTGGTGGTTATCGCGCATCGTCTTTCGACAATTGTGGAGGCTGATTCCATATTCGTGCTGCATCGTGGTGCAATTGTAGAGCAAGGCCAGCATCAACAGCTATTGGAAAGGCGTGGTCGCTATTACCAGATGTACCAGCTTCAGCAGGTAGGCGAAACCTTAAATGAACCTCTGCACATTTAGTGTGCATATAGGGAGTGGCTGAGCAGGCTACTCCCTCTCCTACATTTTATTTTAAGACATATCATTCATAACCTTTTGATTAAAATTATTTTTTAATTTTTGGCACTCCCTTTGCAAATATCTCCTGTAAGACATTCATGTAAATATTGTTTGATAAACACAGATAAAAAGCGGGGGAAATATGAAATTGATCACGACTATCATTAAGCCCTTTAAATTAGAAGAGGTACGGGAAGCCCTGTCAGATATAGGTATACAGGGCATGACTGTGACTGAAGTAAAGGGTTTTGGCCGTCAAAAAGGTCATTCAGAGCTTTATCGGGGAGCGGAATACAGTGTTAATTTTCTGCCAAAAGTAAAACTTGATATTGCCACTGATGATGAGCGAGTAGAAGAAATTATTCATGCTATCAAACAGGCAGCTTTCACTGGAAAAATGGGTGATGGCAAGATCTTTGTTTTTGAATTACAGCATGCTGTCAGGATCAGGACAGGTGAAATTAATGATTCGGCACTGTGAATGGAGGAGAAAAATGAGAAAGCAACAATTAATTATGGCCAGCATAGTGGCTGTCATTCCTTCCTGTGCTTTTGCTGCGGGAAATTCAGTCGATAAAGCGGATACTGTATTTATGCTGATAAATACAATCCTTGTGATTTTTATGACTATACCCGGCATTGCTCTATTTTATGGCGGCCTGTTGCGCCGTAAGAATGTTTTGTCATTGATGTCACAAGTGATTGTCAGTTTTTCACTGGTTTGGGTGCTTTGGATTCTTTATGGTTATAGCCTGGCTTTTGAAGTGGGTAATGCTTTTTTCGGTGGGTTTAAGCAAGTTATGCTGAAAAATATATCCATTACTGATTTAAATGGGAGTTTTTATCAATTAATTTATGTCGTTTTTCAGGGAGCATTTGGGTGTATTACTGTGGCTTTGATTGTTGGAGCCTTGTGTGAAAGAGTCCGTTTTTCAGCGTTACTGATTTTTATTGTATTGTGGTTTACTGCTGCTTATATTCCTATGACCCATATGGTATGGGGTGGAGGCTGGTTGGCTCAGGATGGAGCACTGGATTTTGCTGGTGGAACAGTTGTGCATATTAATGCGGCTGTTGCAGGTTTAGTTGGTGCTTACTTACTAGGGACGCGCTCAGGATTTGGTAAGGAACCTTTTAAACCACATAATCTTCCTATGACTTTTATTGGCACTGCGATCCTTTATATTGGCTGGTTTGGATTCAATGTGGGTTCGGCTGGAGCGGTCAGTGCTATAGCAGCATTGGCACTTGTGAACACAATGGTGGCAACGGCGGGGGCAGTGCTGTCATGGGTTTTCTCAGAATGGATATTCCGCAATAAACCTTCTCTGTTAGGTGCTTGTTCTGGCTGTATTGCCGGGCTTGTTGCCATAACTCCAGCCGCTGCAACTGTCGGTATTGGGGGATCGTTGACGATTGGCATAATTGCCGGTATCACCGGCTTATGGGGAGTGGTTGTATTAAAACGCTGGCTACGTGTCGATGATGTTTGCGATGTTTTTGGTATACATGGTGTATGTGGAATTGTTGGTTGTTTATTAACGAGTATTTTTACTGCTTCTGCTTTGGGCGGGACAGGATTTGCGGAAGGTATGACTATGCTCAAGCAGTTTGGTGTGCAGGTCATTAGCATATTGGTGTGTGTTCTCTGGTCAGCTGTAGTGGCTTATCTTTCATTCAAGATTGCTGATAAGGCAGTTGGCTTACGTATCAGTATTGAGTCAGAAAGAGAGGGATTAGATATTACTGCACATGGAGAAAGTGCCTACAATTGATGTGTTGTTTATTACGTTTCCTTTTCTGGCGGCCTCTTACAAGGAGGCCTACTTCTGGCTTATTCTGACGAACTTTCCATCGCTTGATCACGTGAAAATACTTGAAACCCATTGATATACATGATTTTAAATTGATAATTTATGTTACTGAGTTTAATTGCTGATTGTTACACTTATAGTCGTATTAGTCATTTTTATTGGTTGGTTATTTAGTTTAATGATTGTTTTGATCTATCTAAGCAATAAATTTTCAAGTGTAATTCTTAAAATATCATTTTTTTAATATAGTGTTGATTAAATCTATTTAAATAAAAATTTGTTAGTGAGCAATCTTATTAAACTATTTTATTTGTTATTTTAATTAAGAGCATGATTATAATTCTCATGCAATATACTCTCCGACTTTCGGGCTATCTCTTTGGTGGTTGCACTTACTCTGATTACTGTTTATCAACATGGGGTTATCTATGCTATCAGGGGAGCTGACTTGCGACAGCGATGCATCCTGGAATTCATTGAGTATAATCCTTAAAAGATACACAGCTGATTTGGTTTTTATGCCGAATTCGAAATTAATATGATGATAATGAGATTCAGTCAACTAAGTGAATTGTGGTAGATATGTGCTGTGGGCAATAAATAGGCACTTAAACTGAGGTGGCTTGCTATTTTTAATAGTATGAAAGATAATAAGCGCCGCTTTGAAGTTTAAAGCAAACGTCAATGAGGGCTCTATTGGTGCTCCCGCAATGCTAACTTGTTAACTTGGTCAGATCTGGAAAGAAGCAGCCATAGCAAGGGATGTGTGTGCTGGGATGTTGCTGGTAGAGCCCTCACCCATTTCAGCCTGCTATTTTGAACCCATGTTCAATTTAATCAGGTAGTAACCAAGATGATGGGGAGCCGATAATAGTTACCGGCCTTCACTACTTCCTATCTGATCACGACAACTTATTATCGAACAAATTTCCAGACAGATGATGGGATTTTGTCGTAGAGTTTATTCATGGTCAGTTCAGCCAGGCGGTGATCAGCTGCGGAATAGAACAATTCCAGTTCATCGTCCGAAAGCTCATATTTGTTTTTTTCAATCACACGTTCCAGCGTTTCAATAGAAGTGCATTTTCTCAAACGCATCAGATAGTCAGTTTTAGTCATAGTCGCCTTATCTTATTTGGTATAAAAATGGTTAAGAATATATTTATCAGATTTTGCTTAAAGAAGCGTTCAAATCATGTAGCAAAATACTAGTTAAGTGTTCGTTTGTTCTTTGCCAGTTTGTTAGTTCAACAAAGCTTATCTTATCGCTTCCAAACAAATTATATGTTTCATCCAGATATTTATCAATTAAGGTACTGAGATTGTAGTTATCAGTATATTTAATTTTAAAACTCCAAACAAACGCCGTAATGTGCTCAATCAATTCGTTTAGTCTTAAGTTTTTTTCGGAAGTCAGATCATTGATCCAATGATTATCAGTGCGATTCAACACTGAAAATGCTTCATGAATTAAATTTTCACATAAGTACTTTAATTCAGCAATATCATGTCTTCTTGGTGAATATTCATCCATAAACACCCTCCCGTAAACGACGCACGGCTTATTTTAACTAAGGCTTATACATATCAATTATTATAGTCGTTCTTTTAAAATTAAGCCTATCAAAACATGATTATTATTTATTAATAATAAAACTCTATTTTTATGTTCGCCACCAGTTCCATTTTAAACGATTGCCAATTTACGTCTGGTTTCGGCTAAAGGCAAGCTGTCAGCTAAAAAATGGATATAAACGTACGTGCCATTGGATAAATTGAATTATACTAATATAGTGGATGTTATAGCAATAGGTACGCAAACCATTATATACCCACCATCTTTCAAATTGCTACTGTTTTGCTGACTGTGCTGTTCGCTGTACGCACTCACTTTGCGTCTTGCACAGCTATCTATCTTAGTGTTTATGGTCCGGCTTTATGCTTGCAACCTGAGTTTGGCGTTTGAGTATGAGCCTAGGTATGACTGTATTGCGGCATTCAAAATTAATATGATGGTATTATTGCATATGTCATCCGTGTGAGGGAACACTTTTTACTATTAAACAGCTAATCAGAAGAAAAAGATACCAAGTTACCGACTTATCTTCCATTTATTATAAAAAACGTAAAGGTATCACTTTTAAATGTAAGGTGTTTTTTATAAATATTTATTTTGATTACTGTAAAAGTGTTTGTCTGTTGTTGAAATATCAGAGAAAAAGGATTTGCATCTCATGCTATTTTACTAAATAAAAGGCCACCGGAGTGGCCTTTTAAGTTATTTACGGGATTTAATGAGGAGATGAAATGTGTTCAATACCTTCATTTTTTTTGCTAAAACGGCGTTTAATAACGACAAAGAATACAGGGACAAAGTAAATTGCCAGAGATGTTGCTGCAATCATTCCTCCGAGTACGCCGGTTCCTACGGCATTTTGAGCACCAGAGCCTGCACCGTTGCTCAGTACCAGAGGCATGACACCTAACATAAACGCCAGAGATGTCATCAGAATGGGGCGTAAGCGCATTCTGACAGCTTCCATCGTTGATTCTATGAGTCCTTTGCCTTCTTTTTCCATTAAATCCTTGGCGAATTCAACGATAAGGATGGCATTCTTTGCAGACAGGCCAATTGTTGTCAGCAACCCGACTTTAAAGTAGACGTCATTATCCATACCACGAATAGAAGTTGCCAGTAATGCACCAATAACACCCAACGGAACAACCAACATCACGGAGAATGGTATGGACCAGCTTTCATACAGGGCTGCCAGACACAGGAATACGACAATTAGTGACAGAGCATATAGAGCCGGAGCCTGATTACCTGAAAGCCGTTCCTGATAAGACATCCCCGTCCAGTCATAGCCAATACCAGCCGGTAATTGCGATGCGAGCTTCTCCATCAGAGCCATTGCTTCACCGGTACTTTTGCCAAGGACAGCTTCACCAACAATTTCCATTGATGGCAATCCATTATAGCGTTCTAGTCGTGGAGGTCCGTAAATCCATGGTTCTTTGGTGGTATCCATAAATGCAGAGAATGGCACCATTTCGCCATAAAGGTTGCGGATATATAATTTAGCAATATCTTTCGGCAGCATACGGTAAGGTGCAGCAGCCTGAATATAGACCTTTTTAATCCGGCCACGATCAACGAAATCATTCACATAAGTACCACCAAACATTGTGCTTAGTGTGGTGTTAATATCGTTGATGGCAACACCTTGTGCCTCTGCTTTTTCCTGATCAATATAGAAACGGTATTGAGGTGTATCATTCTGACCATTAGGACGAACGCTTGTCAGAAGATCTGAATGTTGAGCAGCCATACCCAGTAATTGATTACGGGCATTTGTCAGCGCTTCATGCCCAAGGTTGCCTTTATCAATTAACTGGAAGTCAAAACCACTGGCAGATCCTAATTCCACAATAGATGGGATGTTGAATGCAAATACAAGCCCTTCTTTAATTTGCGAAAAACGAATATTAGCCCGTTGCACAATGGCCGGAACTTTGTCTTTACTGTCTTTACGCTCACTCCAGTCTTTTAAGCTGACAAATGCCAATCCCATATTTTGCCCCTGACCGGCAAAACCAAAACCGTTTAAGGTAAATACCGACTGAACAACATCTTTTTCATTGGCATGGAAGTAATCATTAATTTCATTCAGTACCTTCTGTGTCTGCTCCTGAGTCGAGCCGGGAGGTAATTGAACCATTGCCAGCAGTACACCCTGATCTTCTTCTGGAAGGAAAGAGGCTGGGATACGAGTAAATAACAAAGCGGTTCCCGCAATGATGACGACATAAATCAGCAGGTAACGCCTTGTTCCTCTCAGCATACGCCCGACACTGTCAGTATAATGATGAGTGCTTTTTTCGAATAAACGGTTAAACCAGCCAAAGAAACCTGTCTGAGAGCCGTGGCTGCCTTTGGCGATGGGTTTAAGCATCGTTGCACAAAGCGCAGGCGTCAGGATTAGGGCAACAAATACAGACAGGATCATTGCAGAGACGATAGTGATTGAGAACTGGCGGTAGATTGCACCGGTTGCGCCACCAAAGAATGCCATTGGAACAAATACTGCGGAGAGCACCAGCGCGATACCGACCAGTGCACTTTGAATTTGTCCCATCGATTTTTTTGTAGCTTCTTTTGGTGAAAGCCCTTCTTCCTGCATGACACGCTCAACGTTCTCTACAACGACGATTGCGTCATCAACCAGCAGACCGATGGCTAATACCATGGCAAACATAGTTAATGTATTGATGGAATAACCAAATGCAGCCAGTACAGCAAATGTACCCAGCAAGACGACAGGAACCGCAATGGTTGGGATTAGCGTAGCTCGGAAGTTTTGCAGGAACAAATACATGACAACGAATACCAATAGAATGGCTTCTATCAGTGTTTTCACTACTTCGAAAATAGAAATTTTAACGAAAGGGGTGGTGTCATAAGGATAAACAACATTTAAACCATTCGGGAAGTAGGGCTGCATCTCTGTCAGGGCTTCCTTGACGGCTTTAGATGTATCCAGTGCGTTAGCACCTGTTGCTAATTTGATACCTATACCGGAGGCTGGTTTTCCATTAAATCGGGAAAGAAAACCATAGTGTTGGGCACCTAGTTCAACATCAGCAACGTCGCTCAACGTTATTTTTGAACCATCAGGGTTGACGCGTAGCAGAATTTGACTGAATTCTTTAGCAGAACTCAGTCGTGTCTGAGCAATGATGGATACGTTCAAACGCTGGCCGGGAACAGAAGGAGTTGCCCCCAACTGACCGGCTGCAACCTGATTGTTTTGCTCCCTGATGCTTTTGATAACATCCTGCACGGTCATTTTATAGTTGATCAGCTTATCAGGATCGAGCCAGATGCGCATGGCATACTCAGTACCAAGCAACATTGCTTCACCCACTCCGCCCACACGGCTCAGGGAATCTTTGATATTGGCTGCAACATAGTCGGAAATATCCTCCTGAGACATTGTATTATTCTCAGAAATGAACCCGGCTACCATCAAAAATGAGGACGTTGTTTTTTCAACACTGACACCCTGTTGTTGGACTTCCTGAGGTAACAAAGGCATTGCCAGCTGCAGTTTGTTTTGTACCTGAACCTGAGCAGTATCAGCATCGGTATCGGCTTCAAAGGTCAGCGTGATGTTGGTCTGACCTGCGGAGTCGCTGCTGGAAGACATGTACACCAAGCCATCGATGCCATTCATATTCTGCTCAATAACCTGAGTGACCGTATTCTGTAACGTTATTGCGTCAGCTCCCGGATAACTTGCTGAAATGACAATTGATGGCGGAGCAATCGCAGGGTATTGCTCCACAGGTAATTTCATTATCGCCAACAGACCAGAAAGCATGGTGATAATCGCAATTACCCATGCAAAGATCGGTCGTTCTATAAAAAACTTAGGCATGAATCCCCAACTCCTTTATTGAGATTTTTTGGCTGATTCAGTTTTATTTGTTTCAGGTTTTGCATCGAGATCAACTTCTGTTGGCTGAACAACTGCTCCCGGCGCGGCTTTAAACAGCCCTGTGACAATAACCTTATCCCCGGCCTTTAATCCCTCAGTGACGAGCCACTTATTACCGATTGCCTGTGTGGCTTTGATATCCCGTAATTCGACTTTGTTATCCTTATCGACAATCAGTGTTGTTGCCTGCCCGCGAGGTGTTCTGGAAACGGCTTGTTGAGGTACCAGAATCGCGTTATGGCGAACACCTTCCTCTAACTTGGTACGGACAAACATGCCGGGAAGCAGTTCTTCATTCGGATTCGAGAAAACAGCGCGCATTGTGATGGAGCCAGTGGTTTCATCAACGGCAATGTCAGAAAACTCAAGGTGACCCGTCAGCTTGTATTCTTTTCCTGCCTCAGTGACTAAATGAATTCTGGGTTTGCCGTTTTCCCGCTGAAGTGTACCTTTTGCGATTTCATTTTTAAGTCGCAGATACTCATCACTTGATTGGGTAATATCAACATAAATGGGGTCCAGTTGCTGCACGGTTGTCAGAGCGCTTGACTGACCGACCGAAACCAAAGCACCTTCGGAAACCGTTGATTTACCTATACGCCCGGAGATAGGAGCGGTGACTTTGGTATAGGCTAAATTGATGCGCGCACTTTCCAGCATAGCTTTAGCTGACTGGACATCTGCGATAGCCTGCTCGTAATCAGAATTAGCTTTATCGAACTCCTGCTTACTGACATATTGTGTGCCCAGCAATGGTTTATAACGTTCAACGGTTAAACGAGCTACGTTTTCGTTTGCTGTAGCTCTGGACAGATTTGCTTTGGCTTTGTTGTAATCTGCCTGATAGCTTGCCGGATCAATTTGGTACAGCGATTCTCCGGCAGTAATATCAGTTCCTTCTTTATAGTTACGCTTCAGAATGATACCACCGACCTGAGGCCGGACTTCGGCAACGCGGTAAGCTGAAGTTCTGCCGGGTAATTCAGTGATTACTGTCAGAGGTTCAGCTTTGAGCGTCACGATACCGACTTCAGGAGCATGCCCGCCAACAGCCCCTTGCTGAGTATTTTGATTATCGTTACATCCTGAGAGAATGAAGCTGCCTGAAAGTACCAGTAATGTGGCCAGAGGCAAAACCCCTCTGTTTTTTAGCATAAGTAAACCTCAATTTTTCAATGTAAACTCTCGTGTTTTATGAGTGTCAACGAGTGAAATTATTACTTCATTAATGAGCAGTGCTATAGTACAAACATACATGAATGTATGTAAATCAGCCTTGAGTCAAAAACAAAGTTTATGGCATGAAAATGGCACGAAAAACTAAACAGCAAGCTAACGAAACCCGCCAACATATTATTGACGCCGCGATAAAGGTTTTTTCTGATCGTGGTGTTTCTACAACTTCCCTGTCTGAGATCGCGGTTGCAGCGGGTGTAACGCGAGGCGCAATTTACTGGCATTTTAAAAACAAAACTGATTTGCTTTTTGCTGCTGTGAGCACAATGCCTATAAACAAAATAGACGCGTTAGAGAAAGAGTATCAGGCAAAATATCCCAATAATCCACTCCTTGTATTGAGATCTATGTTGATTTTTCTGCTAAAAATTATGACCAGTGATTCTCAAAATCGCTTATTAATGGAAATTTTTTTCCATAAATGTGAGTTTGTTGGAGAAATGTCTTTATTAGCTGAGCAGATCAGAGAAGTATGTATTTCTGATTATCAAAAAATAGAAGACATGTTGGTTATGTGTATTCAGTCGGGAGAATTACCTTATGAACTTGACGTAACACGTTCAGCCATCATGTTAAGAGCATTAATGACCGGATTACTTGAAAATTGGTTATTTGCACCAGAGAGTTTTAATATTCAGGAACAGTCTGAGTCTCTGGTGGATGGCTTCATTGACACCTTAAAATATAGCCGTCACTTGCACCGCACTGAAAAGCATAACCGCAACCAATAAAAAGGCAGTTGAGTGACATACACTACGGTAATGGTTCTTTCTTAACGAGCAGAATTGCCTGTACTTCAGTGCTATCATTCCATTATCTGTACACGATGAGTAGATTAATTCATGGTTCTATTTAGCCGCAGTTTGAGTGTCTTACTCAACAAAGGATACCTGTTACGGAATAAAAGGCCCGATATATTGCCCTTTCGTTTGCCGGGGCTGGTTAGCTTATTTTTTTTTCTGCTGTTTTTTCTTCATCCGGTTTCGGCTGCATTCAGTAATGATGTTCCGACACGTGATGATATCCAGAATCAGCTTAAAGTGTTAACGGAGCGTAAAGAACATACTTTTGAAGAAAAAGCCTCAATTGCTGATTTGGAAAAAGCACTTTCTTTTTTGGATAAGATCGAAAAGATTCAGCAGGATTCTGAGCAACTGGAAAAAAAATTACAGCAATTACCTCAGAAGTTACAACAAATCACAGCTGAATTAGCCAACCTGAAAAGTCATTCTCAACAAAATGAGAATGAATATAAGCAAAATCTGGCGACTATGTCGCTGAAGCAACTTGAGTCTAAACAGAGCAGTACGCTCAATAGATTACAAAAAGAGCAGGACAACCTCGCTAACTACAATAGCGAATTGATTGGGTTGCAAACACAGCCGGAGCGGGCACAAAACCTGCTGTTTAATAATGTTCAAAGGCTACAGCAACTTCGTAATCTGCTCAATAATGCAATCACGGAACAATCAGACGTTCGCCATACTGAGATTGAATTATTACAGACAGAACAAGCGTTCCTGAACCAGCAAAAGGAATATCAAAAATCGGCTCTGCGCTCAAATACAAAGCTTCAAACCCTCCTACAGCTACAGCGCGATTATACTTCCTTTCAAATTGAACAATTAGAACGCCATGTTCAATTTATTCAGGATATGGTCAATGGAAAGCACTTAATTGATTCGGAAGAAACCGCCAAAGAAGCTCAGAATTCAGATGATACCAGTCCCCATATTCAATCCAATCCGTTGGTGCGGGAAGAAATTATGGTGAATCGTGAATTCAGTGAGCGTCTGGTAGCGGCAACCCGGGATAATAATCAGCTGGTGCAGAAAAAAATTCAGGTGAAGAATTTTCTGGACAGGGCTATCCAGTCAGAGCGTGATTTAAAAGAACAGATTAAGGTGTTACGTGGCAGCCTATTGTTATCGCGTATTTTGTTTCAGGAACAGTTACAGGTTCCCCAAGCTGTCCTGACAAAGGATTTACCAACGAAAATTGCTGACTTACGGCTGGAACAGTTTGAAATTGCCCAACAGCGTGACCGGCTTTATTTAGTTGATGATTATATTAATCAGCTCCTGAATCAACATGCCAGTGATGTAAAGAATGAATCTCAGGAAGTCGTCGGAGAAATCCGTAATACAATAGAACAATTACTGGAAATTCGTCGGGAGCTATTGAATCAGCTGAATAATCAGTTGGGACAGCAAATTACACAAGCTATCAATTTACAGATGGATCAACAGGAACTGTTGGATGTGACAAAATCGCTGGAACAGACGCTTGTCCAACAGATTTTCTGGGTTAACAGTAATAAGCCGATGAATTGGGTCTGGCTGAAATCATTGCCTATTTTAATCCATGAAGAGCTGACACATTTTAATGTGCATTTTTCTGTCAGAGGAATTATCTCCGGGTTACAGAACTCGATTCATTTTGTCATTCCTTTTTTACTTGTTGGGCTATTTTTGCGTTGGCAGACAAAAAGTATTAATGCGCATTTGAAGAAAATTTCGGCTGAAATAGGGCTGCTGCGCAGAGATAGCCAATTACATACTCCACTGGCTCTGATTCTGACGCTGATAAAAACGCTGCCACTGGCATTTATCATTCTGGCAATAGGTTATTGGTACTCGAAGTCAGATGATGAATTGGGAGGCATGATATGGGATTTCTCCGGTCAGCTGGCTTTATTCTGGGTTGTTTACGGTTTCTGTTACCAGATTCTGGACAAAGGCGGGATTGGAGAACAGCATTTTTCATTAGATAGAGAAGCCTGTTCCCTATTTCGCAAGAATCTGATGAGATTATCAGTCGCTTTGTTACCGATTTTATTCTGGATAACGCTGGGTGTTAAACATCCCCTTCGTTTGTCTGATGATGTGATTGGTCAGTGTACGGTATTGGTTTGTCTGTTTTTCGTTTTTATTTTTATTTTTCCGTTCTGTCGTCAGGTATGGCATGAAAAAAGCTCGCACATGATCCGGACTATCGTGGTGACAATGCTGACTTTCGCACCACTGATTCTGATAGTGCTGATGGTATCAGGTTATTTCTACACCGCATTACGTTTGTCTGAACGCTGGCTTTACAGTGTTTATCTGCTGCTGCTCTGGCATATTTGCTATCAATCCTGCCTGCGGGGATTAAGTCTTGCTGCCCGCCGAATTGCATATCGACGGGCAATTTCCCGCCGTCAGGCACAGGCAAAAGAAGGCGCAGAAGGTGAAGTTGTCGAAGAACCTCCGATGGCTTTGGAACTGATTAATCAGCAATCGTTACGTCTAACGACCATGGTGTTGTTTTTGATCTTTTTTATGGCGTTTTACTGGATTTGGTCTGATTTGGTGACGGTTTTCTCTTACCTTGATGGAATTAACCTGTGGCAATACAGCACGACAACAGATCAGGGAAATATTTTGCAACACGTTACCCTGAAAGATTTGGCACTTTCAGTCGCCATGCTGGTTATTTCATGGGTTATGATGCGAAATCTGCCGGGTTTACTGGAAGTTTTAGTGTTATCACGCTTGCAGCTACAGCAGGGTTCTTCTTATGCCATTAAGACAACGCTGACTTATTTAATTATCGGTGTCGGCGGAATTAGTGCGCTGGCTACCTTGGGAGTTTCGTGGAATAAATTACAATGGCTGGCAGCCGCACTTTCTGTCGGATTGGGATTTGGTTTACAGGAAATTTTTGCCAACTTTGTTTCGGGCTTAATTATTTTATTTGAACGTCCTGTTCGTATCGGGGATACCGTAACAATAGGAACTTATTCCGGCTCAGTCAGTAAAATCCGTATTCGTGCTACAACAATCACTGATTTTGATCGCAAAGAGGTCATTATTCCTAACCGGGCTTTTGTGACAGAACGCCTGATTAACTGGACACTTTCTGACACGATCACTCGTATTATCATTAAAGTCGGTGTCGCATATGGTTCCGATCTTGATAAGGTGAAAGATGTCATGTTGCAGGCGGCAAAAAGTAATCACCGCGTAATGAGTGAACCGGAACCTCAGGTTTATTTTATGAATTTCGGTGCCAGTACACTGGATCATGAGTTGAGACTTTATGTGAGGGAACTGGGCGACCGCAGCCGTACAGTCGATGAGGTAAACCGCAGTATAGATAAATTATGCCGGGAAAATGGTATTAATATTGCGTTCAATCAACTGGAAGTTTATTTGCATAACGGGCAGGGCAATAGCCTGCAAGAGGTTCAACGATCGATAAGTGGTGCTCAGCGTCATACTGGTGAACCTCCGAAGCCTGATGATAAGCCGTTCTTACCTTAAAGAATTGCTTTGAGAGGCTCAGTACTTATAGAAAACTCATTAACAGTATGAAGGGGAACATTCTTGGATTGTACCGTCAGGAATGTTCCTCAGATTGCTGAGACAGTTGTTTGAATTTGCTCTGCAAATCCTGCCTGACGATATCTAGTGCCGCTAAAGCAGTTTCAGGGGAAATATCATTACATTCGAGCAGGTAAATAAGATCAACAGCAAGTTTGATTTCAGGTGGTGCATTTTCGAGTGACATAATAGGGTATTCCTCAATCATTAATCAGAGTTTTCCTGCTTTTCTATCGTTCTTTCTATACGGATTAATGCCTGACGACAACGGGCAAGCCTGCCTGCCAGAGCCGCGATCTCTTTTTGCAGTTTAAATTTATCGGCTAATCCCGTGTTCTGGTTCAGCTGTAATTCTCGATCATCAATCATTGCTATTAAGCGGCGTTCATAATCCTGATGCTCAGCCAGACGCTGGTAAAGATCCCGCTCCTGTGACTGACGTCCGAATTTATCTTCCTGTTTGCGGAGAGCCTGCGTGGAAAATTCCCGCTTTAATGCTTCGATCTGCATGACTAAACGCTCAGAAAGAAACTTCACCTGTACAGCACGATTATCCCGGACACAGTTTTTCAATTGCGCCATATTCTGATTAATTTCCTGCATATATCCACTAAGTTTATTACTGTGGTAGTGGAATAACGCCTGATCAAAACGGGCAATTGAAAAGGGTATATCAGGCAGGGAGGATAATTCTGCTGCCAGCATACTGATTTGTTTTTCAAGCACATCTAATAAATTTTGTATACCCATCAGTATCCCGTTATAGATCGATAATCTTCTGGTTGAATGCTATTCTCCTGATCAGCACTGTACTTAACGATGCGCAGGGATTAGCTTGATAAATATCAACAAAAATTCAGCAAGAACTTGCTTTGTTGTTGCTTTTTCCCGGTAGTTTGCATAGATTTTAGCGTTTTCATTTTTTAACTGGCTGGCATGATTATGACCGCTAACGCACAAAAACTGCAATTTATTAAAGATAGTATCGAAACAATACCTGATTATCCGAAAGCTGGCATATTGTTCCGTGATATTACCACGTTATTGGATAATCCTGTTGCATATCAGGCGACAATCGATTTATTGGTAGCTCATTTTCAGGAAAAAGGTATTACCAAAATTGTCGGTACTGAAGCGCGTGGTTTCTTGTTCGGGGCACCAGTGGCACTGCGTCTGGGGGTAGGTTTTGTTCCTGTCCGTAAAAAAGGCAAGTTACCCAGAGAGACGTTAAGTGAAACTTATGATCTGGAATACGGTACTGATACATTAGAAATTCATAAAGATAGCATCAAAGCCGGAGATAAAGTCCTCGTTGTTGACGATCTGCTTGCAACCGGGGGGACGATTGAAGCTACCGTGAGCTTAATCCGCCGTCTTGGTGGTGAAGTTTCTGAAGCGGCCTTTATTATCTGCCTGCCTGATTTAGGAGGCATAGAACGCCTGAAAAATCAGGGTATTGATAGCTACGTCCTTGTAGAATTTCCCGGCCACTAAGTGCTCCTGTTTTGGTCTTGATTGTTCTGATTTTTGCATAATTGATACATCAGCCTCGCCGTCTATGGTGAGGCTGTGCTAGCATGATAGGCAGTCGTGTTCAATTTCCCCGGTATTCATGAGCTATCAGGTACTTGCCCGTAAGTGGCGCCCACAAATATTTTCTGATGTGATTGGTCAGCAACATGTGCTGACTGCTTTGGCTAATGGTCTTGAACACCAGCGCCTCCATCATGCTTATCTTTTCTCCGGTACTCGTGGTGTCGGAAAGACCACTATTGCCCGCCTGTTCGCCAAGGGGCTGAACTGTGAAACAGGTATCACAAAAACCCCCTGTGGGCAGTGTGTTAATTGTCTCGAAATTGAACAGGGGCGATTTGTCGATCTGATTGAAATCGATGCTGCATCACGAACAAAAGTAGAAGATACCCGCGAACTCTTGGATAACGTGCAGTATGCACCCGCCAGAGGGCGTTTCAAAGTCTACCTTATTGACGAAGTTCACATGCTGTCCCGCCATAGTTTTAATGCCCTACTCAAGACATTAGAAGAACCGCCGGAGCATGTGAAATTTCTGTTGGCGACAACCGATCCGCAGAAATTACCGGTAACTATTCTTTCACGTTGTCTGCAATTTCATCTGAAAGCACTGGATGTCAGCCAAATCGCTGGTCAGTTGGAGCATGTGCTTAATGCAGAACAAATAGAGAGTGAAGCCCGTGCCCGTCAGTTACTGGCCCGTGCGGCAGATGGCAGTATGCGTGATGCTCTGAGTCTGGCGGATCAGGCCATTGCTCTTGGCGGTGGAAATCTGACGGCGGATATCGTCAGCCAGATGTTGGGAACGCTGGATGATGAGCAGCCTTTAGAAATGGTTGAAGCGCTGGTTCGAGCGGATGGACAGAAACTTCTGGCTTTGGTGGAGCAGGTTGCTGCCCGTGGTATGGACTGGGAAAACCTACTGGTCGAAATGTTATCCTTGCTGCATCGCGTTGCGATGATTCAGTTATTGCCTCAGCAACCGGAGATTGAGCCTTCTTCCACAGAAGGGCGCTTGCGGTTGCTGGCGAGATCAATGCCACCCAGCGATTTACAACTTTATTATCAGGCGTTGTTAACTGGTCGTAAAGATCTCCCATATGCCCCAGAGCGTCGGATGGGGGTTGAAATGGCACTATTACGTGCTCTGGCATTTCATCCGAAAGCGATAATTGAAGAAAAACCCGTATCCAATAACGCAGAGGCACTGGCAGCACCGGGTATAGCACCCATGCCTACACAGCAGCAGTCAGTACCTGATAATTTTGGTTCTGTTAGCCCGGCATATTCTGGTATTGCGGATAAGCAACCCTCAGAACAGAGGCAGAGAATAGCCTCAACGACGAGAACAGAATCAGCAGCGGACAGCCCGACAGCAAAATTATTACAGGCAAAAAATCTGCTCACGCGGCAGGAAGGTACTTCCTCAAAAGGAAGCGCCCCTCCAAAAAAGGCTGAACCGGCAGCGTCTGTTAAGGCGAAGCCGGTAAGTTCGGCACTGGAGCGATTGGTTGCGGTGGCTGAACAGCGGCCTCAGTCTTTTGTTCCCAAGGTACGTGAAGCCAAGCCTGTAAAACAGGAGGCTTATCGGTGGCGGGCTAAAAATGCTCAGGAAAAGCCAGTTGTTACAACACCAAAATCAATCAAATCAGCCCTTGAGTATGAAAAAACACCAGAGTTGGTGAAAAAGCTGGCTATTGAATCCAGACAAAGAGATCAGTGGGCTGCTGAAATTGATAATTTAAATATTCCTAAACTGGTTCAGCAGGTAGCCCTGAATGCATTTAAAGAACAGGTTAATGAAAATCAGTTCTGTCTTCATTTGCGTTCCAAGCAACGTCATCTTAATTCGGCATCGGCACAGAGATCTTTATCCGAAGCATTGAGTGAATTGCATGGAAAACCTATTGAACTCAGTATTATTGAAGATGATAATCCAGCAGTAAAAACACCGCTGGAATGGCGAAAAGCCATTTATGAAGAAAAATTGGCACAAGCACGCCAATCCATTATTTCGGATAAAACGATTCAAACACTTCAGCAGTTATTTGATGCTGAAGTAGATGAAGAAAGTATCCGGCCTGTTTAACCCCGCAGTGTGTATTGATACTGTGTCTACAGCAAAGAGAGAGAATTATGTTTGGTAAAGGTGGTTTGGGCAATTTGATGAAACAGGCCCAGCAGATGCAAGATAAAATGCAGAAAATGCAGGAAGAAATTGCAAGTCTGGAAGTGACTGGTGAATCTGGTGCGGGTCTGGTGAAAGTCACTATTAATGGCGCACATAACTGCCGTCGTGTTGAAATTGATCCAAGCCTGATGGACGATGATAAAGATATGCTGGAAGATTTGATTGCTGCGGCATTCAATGATGCGGCTCGTCGTATTGAAGAAACTCAAAAAGAAAAAATGGCCAGTGTTTCCAGCGGAATGCAGTTACCACCCGGCTTTAAGATGCCTTTCTGATGCAAACCAGCCCTCTTCTTGAATCCCTGATGGAATCATTGCGTTGTTTGCCGGGGGTCGGCCCTAAATCGGCACAACGGATGGCGTTTCATCTTTTACAACGGGATCGCAGTAGCGGTATGCGGCTTGCTCAGGCATTGACTCGTGCTATGTCTGAGATTGGTCATTGTCAGGACTGCCGGACGTTTACAGAACAGGAACAGTGCACGATTTGCACCAATCCCCGTCGTCAGCAAAACGGTCAGATCTGCGTGGTTGAGAGTCCGGCAGATATCCACGCTATTGAGCAGACTGGTCAATTTGCCGGGCGCTATTTTGTCCTTATGGGACATTTATCACCGCTGGATGGTATTGGTCCTATGGATATCGGGCTGGATCGTTTGGAAGAACGGTTATCTTCTGAAACGCTGTCAGAAGTTATTCTGGCAACTAATCCGACTGTCGAAGGAGAGGCAACCGCGAATTATATCGCTGAAATGTGTTCGCAATATGGTGTGACTGCCAGTCGTATTGCACATGGTGTTCCTGTTGGAGGGGAGCTTGAAATGGTTGACGGAACAACACTGTCCCATTCCCTTGCCGGTCGCCATAAAATCACTGGTTTGTGATCATCCTCCATTTTTTAATGGAAGATCCTAATGGATGGTGTTGTGAAACCCGCCACCATCCATAATTTGTTTGATAATTCATTGGTTTTGCTAACTTAAATAATTAATTTTATATTCTTCTTATTCTCTGAACTTGAAACTTTCAGGTTTTATCCCCATCTGATTACCATCGTCCGATTTTACATATCTGAACTGGATTTAGATTGAGGTAATAAATGAGCATGAAAGATCAAGAAACCCGTGGATTTCAATCTGAAGTCAAACAACTGTTACAGTTGATGATCCATTCTCTCTATTCCAATAAAGAAATTTTCCTCCGTGAGCTGATTTCAAACGCATCAGATGCGGCGGATAAATTACGTTTCCGTGCATTATCAGCGCCAGAACTGTACGAAAATGATGGTGAACTACGTGTTCGTCTGGCTTTTGATAAAGAGAATAAAACAATTACCATTAGTGATAATGGTATTGGTATGACCCGTGATGAAGTGATCGATAACCTCGGAACGATTGCAAAATCAGGAACTAAAGCATTTCTTGAATCTATCGGCTCTGATCAGGCTAAAGACAGCCAATTGATTGGTCAGTTCGGTGTTGGTTTTTATTCTTCCTTTATTGTTGCTGATAAAGTGACTGTACGTACCCGTGCAGCAGGTGCGGCGACTGAGCAGGGTGTATTCTGGGAATCAACCGGTGAAGGTGATTACACCGTTGCTGATATCGAAAAAGCAGAACGTGGTACAGAAATCACTCTGCATTTGCGTGAAGGGGAAGATGAGTTCCTGAACGACTGGCGTCTGCGTTCGGTTATCGGCAAATATTCTGACCATATTGCCTTACCGGTGGAAATCGAAACCCAGACTAAAAATGAAGAAGATGATTCAGTTACCGTAACATGGGAAAAAATCAACAAAGCTCAGGCATTGTGGACTCGCGGTAAAGCTGAAATCAGCGATGATGAGTATAAAGAATTTTATAAACACATCTCCCACGATTTTGCTGATCCTCTGAGCTGGAGTCATAACCGTGTTGAAGGAAAGCAGGAGTATACCAGTCTGCTGTATATTCCTTCTCAGGCACCATGGGATTTGTGGAACCGCGAACATAAGCATGGGTTGAAACTGTATGTACAGCGTGTATTCATCATGGATGAAGCTGAGCAGTTCATGCCGAATTATCTGCGTTTTATTCGCGGTCTGATTGATTCCAATGACCTGCCACTGAACGTATCCCGCGAAATTCTACAGGACAGTTCAATTACCCGTAATCTGCGCAGTGCATTGACTAAACGTGCATTACAAATGCTGGATAAACTGGCGAAAGATGATGCGGAACAATACCAGTCTTTCTGGCAGCAGTTTGGTCTGGTTCTGAAAGAAGGCCCAGCTGAAGATGGCGGAAATAAAGAAGCTATCGCTAAGTTACTGCGTTTTGCGACTACGCATAATGACAGTGCTTCACAAACGGTTTCTCTGGAAGACTACGTCAGCCGCATGACAGAAGGTCAGGAAAAGATTTACTATATTACCGCAGATAGCTATGCTGCGGCGAAAAATAGTCCGCATCTGGAACTGTTCCGTAAGAAAGGTATTGAGGTCCTGCTGCTATCTGACCGTATCGATGAATGGATGATGAGCTACCTGACAGAATTTGACGGAAAATCTTTCCAGTCAGTCAGCAAAGCCGATGAGTCCCTCGATAAACTGGCTGATGAAAATAAAGCAGAGCAGGAAGAAGAAGATAAGAAACTGGAACCATTCGTTGAGCGTGTGAAGACACTACTTGGCGAGCGAGTGAAAGAAGTCAAACTGACTCATAGACTGACTGATACACCAGCGATCGTGACCACTGATGCTGACGGAATGACGACTCAAATGGCAAAACTGTTTGCCGCGGCAGGCCAGTCCGCTCCTGAAGTCAGCTACAACTTTGAGTTGAATCCGGATCATAGTCTGGTTAAAAAGGCGGCTGAGATTCAGGATGACAGCCAATTTTCTGACTGGGTAGAGTTGTTGCTGGAACAGGCTCTGTTTGCTGAACGTGGCACATTGGATGATCCAAACCAATTTATCCGTCGTATGAATCAATTATTATTAGCTGAAAGCGCGTAATGTCATTAAATTATATACACAATGGATTTCAAGTTGCATCGCAGCGGTAAGGGAGTAAATCCCCGGTCACATAGATAACTATGTGACCGGGTGAGTGAGCGTAGCCAACAAAGAGGCAGCTTGAAAGACGAAGTGTATAGTAAACCACGCTTCAACGGAAAGTTAGGCGTGGTTTATTTTTTGATAAATACGAAAACGGTTACCTGTTTTCTTGAGTCACTACCACTCCAATGGTATGGTGGTTCGTTTTCTTTAAAAAATACGAAAAGCAAATAGCAAGGGGATTTACGCAATGCGTATTATTCTGCTGGGCGCACCAGGCGCCGGTAAGGGGACTCAGGCGCAATTTATCATGGAGAAATATGGGATCCCTCAAATTTCGACAGGTGACATGTTGCGTGCCGCAGTAAAAGCGGGCAGCGAGTTGGGTTTAAAAGCAAAAGAACTGATGGATAATGGCAAGCTGGTCACTGACGAACTGGTTATTGCTTTGGTTAAAGAGCGCATCAAACAAGATGATTGCCGTAACGGATTCTTGTTGGATGGGTTCCCACGTACAATTCCTCAGGCTGATGCGATGAAAGAAGCGGGTGTCAGTGTTGATTATGTACTGGAATTTGATGTACCAGATGAAATCATCGTTGATCGTATTATCGGTCGCCGTGTACATGCTCCATCAGGTCGTGTTTACCATATCAAATTCAACCCACCGCAAGTGGAAAATCGTGACGATATTACAGGTGAAGAACTGACAGTCCGTAAAGATGATCAGGAAGATACTGTTCGTAAACGTCTGGTTGAATACCACGCTCAGACTGCACCTTTGGTTTCTTACTATCAGCAAGAAGCACAGGCAGGTAATACAAGCTACTTCAAACTTGATGGAACTCGTCAGGTCGCTGAAGTCAGCGAAGAATTAGCCCGTATTCTGGGTTAATACTCTCAGATATCAGTACCCTGAGATAGATGTACGACAGGTTTCAGATTCATTTAAATTCTGAAATTGTAGAGCAGGCGGAGTCAATACCGCCTGACTTTACCTTTCCATATCAGATCTCCCCCATAAAATGTATTATGTGACTATCACCGAGTTTTATCCTGAATTATCCGTCACTTTAATGGGTGGAGTGTTGAATAATGAGTAATTGTAATTATGGTGTGCTATTGGTTAACCTTGGTACACCAGACGCGCCGACACCTGCTGCAATAAGGCGTTATCTGGCAGAATTCTTAAGTGATCGGCGGGTAGTGGATATTCCGCCATTGATTTGGAAGCCGCTGTTGTATGGCTTTATTCTTCCTTTTCGTTCTTTCCGTGTAGCCAAACTGTATCAGGATATCTGGACAGACGAAGGTTCACCTTTATTAGTTTACAGTAAACGGCAGAAACAGCGGCTGAGTGAACAACTGGGTAATATTCCTGTGGAACTGGGAATGACTTATGGTTCACCTTCATTATCTCAGGCAGTAGATAAGTTACTACAGCAAGGTGTTGAATATCTCATCGTACTTCCTTTGTATCCCCAATATTCAAGTACAACTTCAGCGGCAGTGTTTGATAGCCTCAGTAAAGTATTACAGGGATATCGTACGATCCCACATCTGAAATTCATCCGCAGTTACGCACAGCACCCTGCATATATTGCCGCATTAAAGGAAACAGTAGAACAGAGTTTTGAAAAACATGGTCAACCCGACCGCCTGATCATTTCTTATCACGGTATTCCTGAGCGTTTGGCTGAAATGGGGGATATTTATCCACAAAACTGTCTGGCAACAACTAACCTTCTGACGCAATTGTTGGATTATCCGGCAGACAGAATTATGATGACATACCAATCCCGCTTTGGCCGTTTGCCGTGGTTAGCACCCTATACGGACAAAACAATAGCTTCTCTGCCGGAACAGAATGTTGAACATATTCAGGTGCTTTGTCCGGGTTTTGCATCGGATTGTCTGGAAACACTGGAAGAAATTAAGCAGCAGAATAAAGCTATTTTTTTAGATGCAGGTGGGAAAAAGTTTGAATATATACCTGCACTTAACGATAATGAGGCGCATATTTCACTGTTCACGCAATTAATCCATGATGCCATGAGATAATAAATGATTGGCAGTTATGGTTTGTGGTTGAGTTTCATACCGGAAGTACATTGGCAGATACGGATCTTTTTGCTTATAGTTAGTCGGTATGTATTCTGTCAGTTGTGTGATTTTTCAGGATATTGCTTCAAAATCATATATAACGCAGGCTGGAACAGTAATCTGGCAGGGAATAACGAGAAGTAAAATTATTTGGATTGGACATAGAGATAATGAGTAATAAACCAGTTAAGCATACAGATTTTTATGAGGGGAATGCAGACTATTATCATCCAAAGCAGGAAGATGAAATTGATCTGTTTGAGCTGTTCTCCGTCATATTTCAGTCAAAATATTTGATTATCGCAGTATCCTTCATTTTTGCCGTGATTGGCTTTGGTGTTGCATCATTTTTGCCACAAAAATGGACCAGTACGGCAGCAGTGGTACAACCTGAGCTGGAACAATTTCAGCCATTAAAAAATGTCTTAACAGAACTGAAAGTTCTTAATCTTGAACCAAAGATTACAGAAGATTCGTTATTTAAGCGTTTTATTGAAAACTATAACTCCCGCGTACTGCGTGAAGAGTATCTGGTGGATACTGACTACTTCAGAACGCTGCTTGCCAGTAAAGAAGAAATTACGACACAGGCTAAAAGAAGTCTGATTGAACATATTGTAAATAAAAATATTTCTTCGTCCGTCCCTAAAAAAGATAAAGATAATGAATTTTATGAAACAACGCTTTCTTTCAGTGCAGGAACAGCAGAAGATTCTTATCATTTATTGTCTGGTTATATCAAATTTATTTCCTCTGTTGTACGTGATCAGATAAAAGATGAACTGAATGATGAAGTAAGTCAGAAACTGGCTTATTCGAAAAAAATGTATGATATTGATTTAGGACGCATTACCAATATGCGTGCTACAGATATTGAACGACTGAAATATGCAATTTCCATTGCTGATTCAGCCGGTATCAAAAAGCCGGTCTCTAGTGGTGGTGCAGTTGTTAAAGATGACCCGGATTATTCAATTGCTCTGGGTTCCGATGCGTTGCAACGTAAATTGCAGATCACCGAAGGCATTACCGATGCAACAACAATAGATCCTGACCTGCGTAACCGCCTTCTGTATATTAAAAATCTGGAAGCCGTCAATATTGATAAACTTGATTTCCAGCCATTCAAATATATGGAAGAGCCTTACGAGCCAACATCAAAAGATTCACCGAAGCGTCTGTTAATTCTGATTGGTGCTGGTTTTATTGGTTTTATTCTGTCTGTTATGTTTGTTCTGATGCGCCATATGGTGCGCAGCCGCCAGAAGCAAACAGCTTAAAGATTATGAGCTGAATTTAATCATCAGCGACTCATAATCAGTGAAACTATACAGCCAGTGTGTCATTACATTGGCTGTTTCTTTTCATAGATACTGTGCTTTTTGTTTCATAGTGGGATTATGCTAATATGGCGCATGTTTTCGCTCCATAGCAACAATCAATTATGAAATTCCCCGGTAAACGCAAATCTAAACACTATTTTCCTGTCAGTCTGAGAGACCCACTGCTCCAGCCCATCAAAGAGACGATGGATACTGAAAATAATCGAGCTTATATTGTTGGTATCGACCAGATACTGGTAGATATTGAAGCGAAGGTTGATGAAAGCTTTATCCAACGTTATAACCTGAGTCAGGGACATTCATTAGTTATTGAAGATGATGTTGCTGAAGCACTCTATAATGAGCTGGCAGAAAATAACTTAATCAGCCATGAATTTGCGGGTGGAACGATTGGCAATACTCTGCACAACTACTCTGTGCTGGCTGATGACAAATCTGTGTTGCTTGGCACTATGTGCAATAATATCCAAATCGGCAGCTACTCCTATTGCTATCTTTGTAATACTTCCAGCCGGATGAATTTAAATTACCTTCAGGGAGTCGATGGCCCAATCGGTCGTTGTTTTACTCTGATAACTGAAAATGGTGAAAGAACATTCGCCATCAGCCCGGGTTTAATGAATCAGCTTAGACCGGAAAGTATCCCCGAACATATTATTGCGGAAGCGTCAGCACTGGTAATCACGGCATATCTCGTACGCTGTAAAGCTGGTGAGCCGATGCCGGAAGCAACAATGAAAGCCATTGAATATGCGAAAAAACATAATGTGCCTGTTGTTCTGACACTGGGGACAAAATATGTTATCGCGGACGATCCTCAGTGGTGGCGTGATTTTCTGGCAGAGCATGTTTCTGTGGTCGCGATGAATGAAGATGAGGCTCTGGAACTGACAGGTTTTAGTGATCCGCTATTGGCGGCAGATATGGCACTGAATTGGGTGGATCTTGTATTGTGCACTGCTGGCCCGGCGGGACTGTATATGGCAGGTTATACAGAAGAAGAACATAAGCGCCAGACATCACACCCGTTATTACCGGGAGCCATTGCCGAATTTAATCGTTTTGAATTCAGTCGGGCAATGCGTCAGGCTGATTGCCAGAACCCTCTACGGGTCTATTCTCATATTGAACCATATATGGGAGGGCCTGAAAAAATCATGAATACGAATGGTGCCGGGGATGGGGCACTATCTGCCTTACTGCATGACATTACCGCTAATAGTTATCACCGTATAAACATTCCTAACTCCAGTAAACATATGCGTTCTTGTCTGACATATTCTTCTTTGGCACAGGTGTGTAAGTATGCAAACCGAGTGAGCTATCAGGTACTGAGTCAGCATGCCCCTCGGCTGACACGCGGATTACCAGAAAAGGAAGATAGTCTGGAAGAATCTTACTGGGAACGTTAATTACTGCCATTCAGGAGTATCCCGATGGAATCGGCGGGATACTCCATATTTATCAATTCATTATGCTGCTGAGGAATTGGTGGGTGAAAATGATGGTTGTAGCGCTATCGGGCAGTTAGGTGTGGATTCAGGGAGTGAATCAGCCATTGCTCTGGCGATTTCGTGCTCGCCAATAATAATATGATCAGCGCCGTGCTCTGTAAGATAAGTGACTTCATCATCGTAATGAGCACGAACGATAATATTGATATCTGGCCGGATCGCTCTTGCACTCTCGATAATTTTGCCAGCTTCATAGCCATTCGGAATAGTCAGGAATAGCGCACAAGCACAATCCAGTCTTGCTAATGCCATGATATCTTTTCTGGCGGCATTTCCTATCACAGCACTAATTCCCACTTCTCCCAGCTCTTCAAACCGGGCTCGTGTATCTTCAATCGCGACCATAGGAAAGTTTTTTTCCTGTAGGCGCTGGCAAAGCTGACGACCGACTCTGCCATATCCCACAACAATAGCATGACCGCATATATTGACAGGAATTTGAGTTTCTTCTTCTAATGTTTCTTCCAATAACTGCTCTTCTATCGTTTCTGTTTTTGCCAGATAGCGATCCAACAGGTTGAATAAAATCGGATTTAACATAATGGAAAGAATAGCACCTGCAAGTATCAGATTACGTGCATCAGCATCCAGCACGCCTAAAGTGACGCCTAATCCTGCCAGAATAAAGGCAAACTCACCAATCTGGGCAAGGCTGACAGAAATAGTTAATGCAGTACGCCGTGAATGACCGAAGAGCCTGACCAACAGCAGAGCGGCGATAGATTTGCCGATAATAATAATAGCCAGAGTGCCTAAAATGGCGATCGGTTGTTGGAACAGAATTATTGGGTCAAACAGCATGCCTACCGAAACAAAAAACAGGACCGCAAAAGCATCTCTGAGAGGCAGAGTATCCTGCGCCGCTCTATGACTCAGTTCTGACTCATTCAGTACCATTCCGGCAAAAAATGCTCCCAGTGCAAATGAGGCATCAAACAGCTCTACTGCACCATAGGCGACTCCTAAGGCAATAGTAAGGACGGCAAGAGTAAATAATTCGCGGGAGCCTGTTCCGGCTGTTTTTGCCAGAAGCCAGGGAATAAGGCGGCGGCCGACAAAAATCATCAATAAAATAAAAGCGACAACTTTGCCAATGGTAATAGCAAGTTCCAGAAGTAACTGACCGATATCCGTATTCTGGTTGTCTAAAATACTCGCGGATGCTGGCAGCAGTACCAGAGCCAGCACCATTGCAAGATCTTCGACAATCAGCCAGCCAATGGCAATTTTCCCTCGCTGGCTATCAATGAGCTGACGTTCTTCCAGTGCCCTGAGCAGGACTACAGTACTGGCGGTTGACAAGCAGAGACCAAAAACAATCCCGCTGAATAAACCCCAGCCCAGTAATTTTGACAGGCCAGCGCCCAGAAGAGTTGCCACGGCAATCTGGGCGATAGCTCCCGGGATTGCGATTGACTTTACGGCTAATAAATCTTTGAGTGAAAAATGCAGACCGACACCAAACATCAGTAAGATCACGCCAATTTCTGAAAGTTCAGGCGCCAGAGAAGTATCGGCAACAAAACCTGGTGTAAAAGGCCCAGCAAGCACACCAGCCATAAGATAACCGACCAAAGGGGATATCTTCAGACGCTGTGCAAGCATGCCGAGCAGATAGGCGAGGAGAAAACCGCCAACAATAGTCGTGATTAGAGGTGTCGAATGCTCCATCAAGTCTCCTTCTGAGTTGGATAAATGTAATATGCTGTATTATTAGATGAGGTAATTATTTTATTTTACAAATAATTTGAGACATTTGCTTGAAAAATATACTTATTTGTAAAAATGAGGGTAATCTGTATAAATATCATTGTAATGGTATTTTATGTTGATTTTTTTATTATTTACTCATGTTTACAAAGAGAAGTGTTTATGAATAACTAATAAATTTTATTATTTTATGCTGATTTTTCTACCTTTATGTCTCGTCTTTGTAGAGAATAGAGAAAAATTGCAAAGAAGTGCTAGAAAACTATAGCTTTTGTAAATCAATCCTATACTGAATTTATCTGCTACATATCTAAGAGTGACTGTCCCTAACCCCTGATACCAAGCGTTAACCCAAAGTGTAATCCGGCTATCATCTCCGTTTTATCAGGGAGTAGTTCCAGTTTATAGACGAGGCTGGCAGAAGTGTTGAATGGCCATTTAATTGTTACAACTTAACGTATGTTCACTTTCCAATAAAAACCTTTGTGCATCTTGTTATAATTTGATGTCTATCGCAAAAAAATGGAATAGCACTCTATTTAATCACTTATTTATGTAATCTTGATCGAAAAAATACGGCATTAAGTGCAGTGCTGCCATTCTGTTCCGTTGTTGAATATATGCCTGTGTCAATCATGTTTCTTTTTAAAATAAGTAACATCTTTTGAAATAGGGCAGGTTTTGGCATCGGTGAAAAACAATAACAGTCACACAGTCAATCTATTTAGGAGCATGGAGATACCCGATGAAATTTTCATTTAAAGCGTCAGTATGTACCCTTGTTGTTTCTCTGGCTTTATCACCGATAGTGGCTTCGGCCTGGGAAAAAGATAAAACGTACGATATTACGATCTTACATACCAATGATCATCATGGTCACTTTTGGCAGAATGATCATGGCGAGTACGGACTGGCTGCGCAGAAAACGGTGGTGGATTCGATTCGTCAGGAAGTTGCCAAAAAAGGTGGCAGCGTATTATTGCTATCGGGCGGAGACATCAACACGGGTGTACCTGAATCAGATATGCAGGATGCTGAACCGGATTTTAAGGGCATGAATCTGGTGGGTTATGATGCGATGACTCTGGGAAATCATGAGTTTGATAAACCTTTGAATGTACTTTATCAACAGCAGAAATGGGCTAACTTTCCACTTCTGTCAGCAAATATTTACCAGACAAGTACCGGTAAACGTTTATTTAAGCCCTATGTGGTATTTGATAAGCAAGGGGTTAAAATTGCAGTTATTGGTTTAACAACTGATGATACAGCCAAAATAGGTAATCCGGCTAACTTCCCGGATGTAGAATTCCGTGTACCTGCTGAAGAAGCGAAAAAAGTTATTGACGAACTGAAGAAAAATGAAAAACCGGATGTCATTATTGCTGCAACTCATATGGGGCACTATGACGATGGTCATCATGGTACAAATGCTCCCGGGGATGTGGAAATGGCGCGCAGTTTACCCGCTGGTTATTTAAATATGATTGTGGGTGGGCATTCACAAGATCCGGTTTGTATGTCTGCGGAAAATAAAAATTATAAACAGGTGGATTATGTACCGGGAACGCCTTGTTCCCCGGATCGTCAGAATGGAACGTGGATTGTTCAGGCTCATGAATGGGGTAAGTATGTTGGTCGGGCAGATTTCCAATTCCGCAATGGCGAATTTAAGTTAATGCACTACCAGTTAATTCCCATCAATTTAAATAAAAGAGTCAAACAAGAAGATGGAAGTACTGAGCGGGTTTATTACACTCAGCAAATTCCCCAAAATCCAGAAATGCTGAAACTGTTGACACCTTATCAGGATAAAGGCAATCAGAAACTGAGTGTCAAAATTGGATCAGTTGATGGTAAATTAGAGGGTGATCGCAGCAAAGTTCGTTTTATACAGACCAATATGGCTCATCTTGTGCTGGCAGCACAAATGGAACGCGCCAATGCTGATTTTGCTGTGATGAGTGGTGGTGGTGTCCGTGATTCTATCGAAGCAGGAGATATCACTTATAAAGATGTACTGAAAGTTCATCCGTTTGGCAATCAGCTCGTTTATGTTGATTTCAAAGGTAGTGAAGTTTTGCCCTATTTGACTGCTGCTGCGAATATGGAAGCAGATTCAGGTGCTTATGGTCAGTTCTATAATGTCAGTTTTGTGAAAGAAGGTAAAAATATCAGCGATGTAAAAATTGCCGGAAAGCCTTTGGATCTGAATAAAACGTATCGTATGGCAACATTGAATTTCAATGCGATCGGTGGTGATGGTTATCCACGCATCGATAACTTGCCGGGATATGTAAATACAGGTTTTGTCGATGCGGAAGTGTTGAAAGGTTATATTGAAAAACATTCTCCATTGAAAGTTGAGAGCTATGAACCCAAAGGTGAAATAGCCTACAAGTGATAATGAGTGAAATCTGATTATTACAAAATAAAGACCATCTGTAAGACGGATGGTCTTTTATCGATTATTTATAATAGTGATAAATCTTATAAAATAGGAGTGATTGAAAATAGATAATTATCTAACTATTTAATATCATGGTTATTAGTGAGCTTTTTTCTCCTTCTTCTTTTTTTGGTAGTTTCTCAAAGCCATTTGCTATGTATAGTTTTATGAGTTTGGTGTTATTTTCACATTCTAGAGCAATTATTCTTCCTCCAATCAAAGATTTTGCTGTAATAATAATGTTTTTCACATATGTGAAAATTATTTTTGATTTCATTGTGTTTTGGTTGATTGCAAAGTTTTTTGCTATTTGTCCGACCAAATACACTTTTATTGTATTGGCATTTTTACTGATACCATCTAATTTCTTAATTTTTGTTTTTGAAATTGAAAAAGAATATGTATTCAACTCCTTAAAAGTTAATGAAAAGTAAGCGAGAATTATCCCCTTTTGATCTATAATCAGGTATGTTTTGGTTACATCAGCCTGTTCAAATCTAATTGAATTCATATGTAAAAAATATTCTACATCTGGATTTAATGGGCAGGAGAAAGAGAATAAATATTCTTCTGTTTTATCTCTGCCAAGTATCGATAATACTTTACTTAAAGTGAGAATTTTTGTTTTAATATTTCCACTGCCTCTTTTTCTTGAGTTTCAAGGTCTATTTTATCAAAATTAGTTTTAAATGGTCTTCTGTTGGCCTTTCGTAGCATTTTAATTGCTTTAGGATCAGTAATAACAATCTGCCTGAAAATAGAAGAAGTAGCCATTTTATCTCCTTTTAGTTAAATACATTAAGTTATTTGAAAGAGTAAATAATATTATTTTTCTGTATGGAAAGTATATCGGCATTATAAAATTGAACAAGACCCTGTTTTCGGGAAAACAGAGCCGACTCGAAAAATTTAGTGATAATTACAACGAGTTTTCAAATTTTGGCAATATCAGCAAATGAACTATTTAATAGCTGGCATAAATCAGCAGGAGCCAGTTCAATATCCAGACCACGCTTACCACCGGAGATAAACAGGGTCGGTAAAGTTTCTGCCTGACGGTCAATCACGGTAGGAAGGCGTTTTTTCTGACCCAACGGGCTGATTCCCCCCACCAGATAGCCCGTTATCTTTTGCGCCAGTTGAGGATCGGCCATATCGGCTTTTTTGGCTTTAAATGCTCTGGCGACTTTTTTCAGATCCAATTGCCCTGCTACCGGAGTGACAGCAACAACGAGATTTTTAGGATCACTATTTAATGAAACCAAAAGAGTTTTAAAAACTTTTGTTGCATCTAAACCTAATTTTCTGACAACTTCATCACCAAAATTATGTTCATTGGCATCGTGTTCATAAGAGTGAATCTTAAAAGTGATTTTTTGTTTTTCCAGCAGAACTATGGCGGGAGTCATATGTTATTTCCTGTATATATCCTTCGTCTTTCAAGTTGCCTCTTCGTTAGCTGTGTACACTCACTGAAAGTCATCCTTTGGATGGGTAAACGCCCTTGCCGCTGTGAGGTAACTTGAAATCCATTGGGTATAAGTTATCGATTATTTGAAATGTTTTTTATCCTTGTTGCTGCAACAACTGTAGCAAATTACTTTTACCATGAAGATGTAATGCACCGACAGCCACTAAATATTTTCCCGCAGGTAAGGCACGCAATTGTGCGCTCCATTGATGGTTACGTTCAGTCATCAGAGTCTGGTAAATAGCGTCACAGAAAGTTTGGGGTAATACCGGGTTTTTCTGGTCTGATTGGTAGTTCATCCACCAGCCGATCATAGTCTGTAAAGCACGGGCATTAGTGTGCCAGTGAACAAGTGTATCTTCTAACAGAGACAGGCCGCCATTCGGCAGCCCGGTAAGCAAATTAACCTGTGCATCAGTTCCTTCCAGTTCGATGATCTTTTTATCAATGGCTTTGGCGCTGTTCAGTAATTGGTAATCAATACCATATTGAGGGCTCATTCCTAAGTATTTAGCCTGAGCAGCCTGAAGAGTCAGGGCAACCTGCCAGGAAGGCAGTGTATCCAGTAGCTCTATAGGGTGATGGAGTTCATGACAGTATTGCTGTAGAAAAGTAAAGTGTTCAGATGATAAACGTTGTGACAGTACGGTCTGATCCGGGAGTATCTGCTGAAATGGTGAACCTGATTGGGTTATATCAGCCTCCACAATCAATGAATTACATTGTTCCAACTGTTCAAGCAGTGTTTCAGAAAGTGGATACATATTTTCTGTACCCATGTGAATACTGCCAACAATATGTAATTGTCTGTCTTCAGGCAGAGTGACATCGAAAGCAGGATAGGGGTAATCTCGTTGGGAATTCAGTCCTAATACATTACTGAGATAGGTCATTAGTTTTCCCATATTACAACTCCGTTAATGGATGTAAGCCGATATGCTAATGTATTAAAGGTTAACAGGAAAGTAGGGAAAAGTACGAGAAATGAAAAACTAACTTCCTTGTTGAGTTTTTCGAAATTCAGGGTATTACTCTTTAGTTTTAAAGCGTAATAACCGGTTGGCGTTACTGACCACGGTAATGGAAGAGAGTGCCATGGCAGCGCTGGCAATCACCGGGTTTAACAATGTGCCGGTAAAAGGGTAGAGAATACCGGCTGCAATCGGGATACCCAGAGTATTATAGATAAATGCCCCGAACAGGTTTTGCTTCATATTACGCAGTGTTCCTTTGGATAATTCAACGGCATCAGCAACCCCGTGCAGGCTGTGACGCATCAGGGTGATTGATGCTGTTTCAATGGCGATATCACTGCCGCCACCCATTGCAATCCCTACATCAGCCTGTGCCAGTGCCGGAGCATCATTAATTCCGTCACCAATCATTGCCACTTTTCTGCCTTCAGACTGTAATGCCTGAATAGTTGCGGCTTTACCATCAGGCAGGACACCGGCAATAACCTGATCAATACCCGCTTCTTTGGCTATAGCATTAGCAGTTACGGGGTGATCTCCCGTCAGCATCACTAAATGATAGCCCTGATAATGCAGGCGTTGCAGGGCTGAAACTGTATCCTGACGCAGTGGATCACGTATTGAAAACAGAGCTGCTATTTTCCCGTCAACAGCCAGCAGAACAGGCGTAATACCTTTTTCGGCTTGCTGTGTTACTTGTTTTTTTAGCTCGGTTGTTTCAACTTGATTCTGCTCAAGTAAGCTCAGGTTACCTAACAGCAGTGTTGTGTTACCGACATTTCCCCGAACCCCTGTTCCTGCCAGAGTGCGAAACTGGATTATGTCAGGCAATTGTTTACTCTCAATTTTCCTGTCGTCCACTTTCAGGAGAATTGCTTTTGCTAAAGGGTGATTTGAACCACTTTCCAGCGCACCTGCCCACAGTAATACCTGCTCTTCAGTGTAGCCATTGAAAGTGTGAATTTCAGTAACCTGTGGCATTCCTTCTGTCAGGGTTCCGGTTTTATCAAACACAAGGGTATCGAGTTGGCTGGCCTGTTGCAGAGCATCGGCATCACGTATTAATACGCCTAATTCAGCCGCTCTTCCGACCCCTGAAATAATGGACATGGGGGTAGCCAGACCAAGCGCACAAGGGCAGGCAATAATCAGTACGGTAGTGGTGATGACCAGCGCGTACATAATTTGAGGTGCCGGGCCGATAAAATACCAGATAGCGGCGGAAACCAGTGCAATAGCAACGACGACAGGCACAAATATTGAAGATATTTTATCAACCATTTGACCGATTTCAGGTTTACTGCTTTGTGCCTGACGCACCAGTTTGATGATTCTAGCTAAAGTGGTTTGGCTGCCGATGGCTGAAGCCTTAAAGAGAACGGTACCATCCTGAACGACGGTTCCGGCATGAACCGTATCACCGATTGTTTTTTGTTGAGGAATAGCTTCTCCCGTTAGCATGGCTTCATCCAGCCAGACAGTGCCCTGAATGATCTCACCATCAACGGGAACCCGATCTCCGGTGACCAGCCGTAGTGTCATATCGGGTTTAACATCAGCCAGCGGTAGTGTTACTTCGCCTTCTGGTGTTATAACTCGTGCTGTCGGAGGGGTTAAATCCAGCAATCGCTCGAGTGCCTGCGAAGAACGCTGACGTGCGCGTTGCTCTAAGGCATGACCAAGATTAATTAAACCGATAATGATGGCACTGGCTTCATAATAAATGTGACGTGCCTGAGGTGGAAAAATATCCGGCCACAAGTTGACACTGATGGAATAGAGCCATGCAGCACCTGTTCCCAGTGCTACTAATGTATCCATTGTGGCACTGCCGTTCTTCAGGCTCTGCCAAGCGTTACGGTAGAAATGCCCGCCAGCAAATATCATGACGGCAAGAGTCGCCAGACCAATACTCAGCCAGATGGTATGATTTTCCGGTGTGAGCATCATATTGTCGCCTATCATGCCCCAAATCATCACCGGAACCCCGACAACCAGTGCAAGAGCGGATTGCCAGCGGAAACGACGCATATTAGCCTGTGCAATCTGTTGCTGTCGTTCCCGCCGTTCAGTTTCATCCAGAATGATTTCAGCACCATAGCCTGCTTTGATAACCGCATTCACCAGCGCATCTGGCGATGCAGCCCCTGTAATGAGCGCACTTCTTTCCGCCAGATTGACTCTGGCATTTTTAACACCCTCAACAGATTGCAGCGCTTTTTGTACTTTACTGACACAACTTGCACAGCTCATGCCATCCAATAGAAGCTGAACGCTGTCATCGTCGTTAAGAGAAACATCAGCAACAGGCTGTTTTTCTGATGTTGCGATTGGAATAGGAGCAGTTGTTGCCATAGCTAACTCGGCATGATAACCCGCCTGTTTGACCGCATTAATTAAGGCATTTTCTTCTGCCTTCCCGTAAATTTTGGCTGTTTGGGTGTTCACTTCGGCTGCAATAATTCCAGCCACTGATTCCAGTGCTTTTTGGGTTTTACCAGCACATTTCATGCAATTTAATCCGGAAAGTTGCAACTCAACATCGGGGCGAGTCGCGATGAAAGCCTGATAGCCAGCCTCACTAATGGCGGCGATTAAGGTATCCGGTGTTGCAGTGCCGATCACTTTAGCGTATTCAAGGGTGACTTCAGCCTGTTCAACTTCGGTTAGATGTTCCAACGCTTTTTTGACACGGTTGATACAGTGCATGCAGGTTAAACCCTGAAGTGCGAGAATGGTTGTTGAGGGCATCGTAAAATCTCCTGAAACAGAGTGATATACTTATTATTATCGGGTATAGCTCGTTATCTGTTTAGGCTAAACCTTCCTGCAAGGGGAAGGTCAAGGGGGAATGATGAATATCAGTGAGATTGCCCAGAAAACGGGCTTAACCAGCAAAGCTATCCGGTTTTATGAAGAAAAAGAGCTGATTACGGCGCCGGGGCGAGCAGATAATGGCTATCGTTTTTATCAACAGAAGCATATTGATGAGTTAATCCTTTTACGGCAGGCGAGGGAGGTGGGATTTACTCTGGAAGAGTGTCGGGAATTATTACGGTTATTTCACAACCCTAATCGTCATAGCATCGATGTAAAGGCGGCAACATTACAAAAAGTGGCTGAAATCGAAAAAACGATTGCAGAATTACAGAATATCAGGGAAAAGTTACTCACCCTGGCGGCTGAATGTCCGGGAGATGATGGGGCTGATTGCCCCATCATTGAACAACTATCGGGTTGCTGTGCAAATCATGATTGATGGGATACCGGCTTAACTTTTAAAGTGATCCCGTCAACGGCGATTATTTCAACTTCTGTATCGGCAGTGAGTTCATGGTCACAGTGAATGCGCCAACTGCCGTCAGCCAGTTTGATACGTCCATAGCCATTTTCAGTATCTCTGGTTAATCGGGCATGTTGCCCGATTAATTGCTGATTTTTCTGATTGAGCATCTCATCACTACTCTTCTGCGGGTGGTGGCGAAGCCAGCTTCGCCATGCGATAGCAGAGAGTAATGTTAACAGGGCAAACAGTGTGCCTTGCAATTCCCAGCTCATTGTGGGGAAAATCCATGTGATCAGAGCGACAATTACCGCCGCAATTCCTGTCCATAGTAAGTATCCCCCCGTACCCAGCAATTCAGCAATTAACAGTAACCCGCCAAAACAGAGCCAGAACCAGACCGGTTGAGTGGCAATCTGTTCAATCATAGTCAGTTATCCTGTCTATTTTTCTTACTTTCGTTAATCAGCTCGGCAATGCCTCCGATAGCCCCCATCAGATTGCTGGCATCCAGTGGCATCATAATGACCTTGCTATTATCTGCGGCACCAATACTGGTAAGCGCATCCGTATATTTCTGGGCGACAAAGTAGTTAATCGCCTGCATATTACCGTCAGCAATTGCGTCAGAAACCATTTTTGTCGCTCTTGCTTCAGCTTCTGCGGCACGTTCACGGGCTTCTGCCTGTAAGAATGCTGACTGGCGTTCACCTTCTGCTTTCAGGATCTGAGACTGCTTTTCCCCTTCCGCTTTCAGAATAGCGGCCTGACGAACACCCTCTGCTTCCAGAATATCTGCACGTTTGGTACGTTCAGCTTTCATCTGGGCATTCATCGCAGAGATCAATTCTTTCGGTGGACGCACGTCGCGGATCTCAATACGGGTAATTTTCACGCCCCACGGGTTAGTCGCTTCATCGACGATAGTCAGCAGGCGGCTGTTAATTAAATCGCGCTGTGACAGCATTTCATCCAGTTCCATGGAACCCAGAACAGTACGGAAGTTAGTCATGGTCAGGTTGATAATAGACAGCTCAAGATTGCTGACTTCATAGGCAGCGCGTACCGGATCGACAACCTGAATAAAGCAGACAGCATCAATAGTGACATTGGCGTTATCGCGGGAAATCACTTCTTGAGACGGGATATCCAGTACTTGTTCCATCATATTGATTCTGCGACCAATACGATCAATAAACGGAACCAGAATATGCAGCCCCGGCGTTAAGGTTCGTGTATAGCGGCCGAAACGTTCTACAGTCCACTGATATCCTTGTGGAACGGTTTTAACACAGGTAAAAACGATAACGACGGCAATAACAATCAGAATGGGCACAGCCCCGAGAGAGAGTAAATCCATAACAATTCCTTTATTAGTTAATCATGGAATACATAAATACGCTTAATTAATAGAGTAAAGAGTATACATGACGGCGATATTTGGATGCCAGTACATCTCCGGCACCGAGCGCGGTGATAATATCCATCAGTGTTTTCTTCACTTCACCATTGGCAGCAGAGAGATCTTTTTTCAGAAAACCGAATAGTAACTCAAGTGCTTCTTCATTACGTCCGACTTCATGTAACTTAGACGCTAACTGAATAGCAAGTTCTGCATTTTCTGGCTGAGCTGCCATTTCCTGCAAAAGTTGCCTGATTTCAGGAGAGTCAGCCGCTTGTTTATGTGATTCAATGGTAGCCAGTAAATCATGATAACGCTGGTCTTGCTCTTCTGATGGAATAGTTTCCAGTACTTTTTGCGCTTCTTCCAGATGATTGAGTGAAATATGGACTTCAGCCAAGAGTAAGCTTAGTTCAGTATCCTGCGGGTCTTCCTGATGAGCTTCTTTCAGTAAGGACAGAGCTTCCTGATTTTTTCCCTCAACAAGCAGTTCACTTGCCTGTTCCAGCGGAGACTTTTCTGACTGTTGCAGAATCTGGGCAAACATTTTTCTGATATTTTCGTCGGTTTGCATCCCTTCAAAGCCGTGAAAAGGGCGGGCTTCACGCACAAAAAGTACGGTAGGTATCGCCCGTACACCAAATTGTGCGGAGATATGGCCCAATTGATCACAATCGACTTTAGCCAGAATAAATTGACCGGCATATTCATGTGCGATCTTATCAAGAGTAGTCTCTAATTCATGGCAATGTAGATCCTGCGGGGACCAGAAATAGAATACAACAAGTGTGGTTAAAGACTGTTGAACAACCTGAGCGATATTGGCTTCATTAATGCGAACAATCTGAGCAGTGTTACTATCAGTATTCATCGTCGGTTCCATGGCTTCTCTCTCGTTCGTTATATATCCGATGTCTTACAAGCTGCGTTTCAACTCGAAATCCATTGGGTAGAAGTGATTACATTATAAATAGGGCTGACTTGCTGGTTTTTCAATCTTAATACTAAATCTTAATGCTACTTAAGATACGATTTTATCCATTAATCTTGCTGGCAGCAGGCGACGCAGAATCGCAACTATATGAGTGAGTAACGTCACCGGATAATGTAGTTTAGGGTTCGGGCTTTCCAGCGCGTGAATTAATTTTGTGACAACATCTTCAGGAGTCAGCGCTAAACGGCGCGCTATTTTTGAGTTTTTGACAGGATTCTCAATTTCTGTCTGAGCAACATTTTCTGTAAAGCGAGTGTTAATTGGCCCCGGCTGTATCAGGCTGACTTTTATTCCACTTCCGGCTAACTCCATTCTCAGCGCATCAGACCATGCTTCAAGCGCATGTTTACTGGCGGAATACGCACCACGGCCCGGAGTGGAAATTAACCCCAGCACAGAACTGGTCTGGATGATCCTTCCTTCACCATTCGCCTTAATTGCCGGTAGCAGCAGACATGTCAGTTGATGGGTGCCAAAGAAGTTGGTGGAAAACTGTTTTTCCATTTGCTCACGGGAAATGCCTGCTAACGGGCCATAAACGCCAAAACCACCATTATTGAATAATGCGAACAAACGACCATTAGTTAGCTCAATAACTTGTTCAGCGGCTTTTTTAACACTTTCACGATCATCTAAATCCAGCTCGATGGGTTCTAAACCCAATTCGCGCATGTGTGCCAAATCAGCAGGTTTACGACAAGCAGCTAAAACACGATAGCCGCGCTGGTGAAGTGTTTTGGCTGCGGCTAATCCGATACCACTGGAACATCCGGTAATAAGAATGGCTCTTTGCATAATTTTACTTGTCAATTTACATTAATTCGTTGGAATAAATGATTTACTATTAATAAATGAACATTTTTACTTATGGGTAATATATGCCGATAGCTTTCTGGACATCCAATCTGTAATAAAGGGTTGTGCGTTCTGGTTGGGGTGCAACCCGTCATCTTGCATCCATTCTGGTTTGATAGCAACGAACTCCATAAAAAAGGGCAATAAAGGGATATCATTATTTTTTGATAAGGTAGGGTAAATTCCGGCAAAAGATTCAGTGTAGCGTTTTCCATAGTTAGGCGGAATGCGGATCTGCATTAATAGCGGCTGAGCGTCAGCCTGTTTGATTAATGAAATAATTTTTTGCAGATCCTGTTCTATTTGCCGGACGGGAAAACCACGCAGCCCATCGTTAGCACCGAGTTCTATTAAAACCCATTTGGGCTTGTGTTGTTTCAGTAATTCAGGCAGGCGTTCAAGGCCTTGCGCTGCGGTATTTGCGCTGATACTGCCATTAACGATATTCACTTTATTACCGGATTGATGCCATTGCTTTGCCATGAGAACAGGCCACGACTGCTCAACCGGCAGGCGATAACCCGCACTGAGGCTGTCACCTAATATCAACAGAGTATCAGCCGCCATTGCTCTGGCGCTGCATAGCATTAACAACAAAAGGAAAAATACATGGCTGTAGAGTGTGCTCTTGAGGTTCATAATCTCATTAAATATGTTGGTCAGGGGGAACAGGTAATTAATATATTGCAAGGTGTTGAGCTACTTGTCGAGCCAGCACAGACAATTGCACTTATTGGTGAATCAGGTTCAGGGAAATCGACCCTTTTGGGCATTATTGCCGGTTTGGACGATGGCAGCTCAGGTGAAGTGCATTTGCTCGGGCAGAATATCAGCCGGATGAATGAAGAACAGCGGGCACAATTACGGGCAGAAAATGTCGGTTTTGTTTTCCAGTCGTTTATGTTGATCCCCACTCTGAATGCATTGGAGAACGTACAGCTTCCGGCACTTCTGCGTGGAGAATCCGAAAGCCAGAGCCGCGAGCAGGCGATTGAATTACTTGAGCAGTTAGGGTTAGGTAAGCGCCTGAAACATATGCCAGCCCAGCTTTCTGGCGGAGAGCAGCAGCGTGTTGCATTGGCCAGAGCGTTCAGTACCCGCCCTAAAATCTTATTTGCCGATGAACCAACAGGTAATCTTGATCGTCAGACGGGGGAGCGCATAGCTGACCTGCTGTTTTCACTCAACCACGATTATGCGACAACACTGATTCTGGTCACTCATGATAACCAGCTTGCTGCCCGTTGCCAGCGGCGCTTACGACTGGCAGACGGAAAATTGCGGGAGGAAGCATGATCTGGCGCTGGTTCTGGCGTGAATGGCGTACGCCATCGCTGTTGATTGTCTGGTTATCGCTGACGCTGGCGGTGGCTTGTGTATTGTCACTGGGGCGTATTGGTGATCGCATTGATCAGAGTGTGCATTATCAGAGCCGTGATTTTCTGGCTGGCGATCTGGTATTGCGTGCATCGTATCCGGTTGATCAATCATGGTTGCAACTGGCGCAGAAAAAAGGGCTGACTCTAAGCCGCCAGATCTCATTTTCAACGATGAGTTATGCGGGAGAGGTTCCGCAACTGGCTCAGGTGAAAGCCGCAGATAAATACTATCCGTTATATGGTGAACTGGAAACCAGACCTGCGGGGCTGAAACCGGAAAAAGGCTCAGTATTGGTTGCACCTCGCTTACTGGAATTATTGAATATCAAAGTGGGAGACAGCCTTGATGTGGGTGATACCACATTAAAAATCAGCGGCGAACTTTTGCAGGAACCGGACAGTGGTTTTAATCCGTTTGAAATTTCTCCCCGGATCTTAATCAATATTGATGATGCTGACGCAACAGGGGCTATTCAGCCGGGAAGTCGGCTGACTTACCGTTATATGTTTGCCGGTTCAGCAGAAGCCATTCAATCATTCCAACAATGGGCTGAGCCACAATTAAAAGCCGATCAGCGTTGGTTAACACTGAAACAGGATAATGGCGCGCTGGCGAAATCCATCGAGCGTGCTCAGCAATTCCTGTTGTTATCGGCATTGCTGACATTATTACTGGCTGTAGCGGCTGTTGCTGTTTCCATGACGCATTATTGCCGCAGCCGTCATAATCTGGTTGCGATACTGAAAACACTGGGAGCCGGTCGTTGGGCACTTCGCCGCTGGATCATCGGGCAGTGGCTGGTGATATTACTGGCTGCAACTCTCATCGGTTCCATACTGGGGCTGGCTTTTGAAGCCGTACTGATTAGAGTGCTGGCGGCAATGTTGCCTAAGGTATTACCGGAAGCAGGAATGTGGCCGTGGGTATGGGCAATTGGCGCTCTGTTCAGTATTGCCCTGCTGGTGGGCATTCGTCCTTATCACCAATTAATGGCAACTCAGCCCTCCAGAGTATTACGAAGTGATGTCTCTGCCAGTATCTGGCCATTACGTTATTACCTGCCTGTGGTAGCGCTGCTTATTGCCGGAGGATTAATACTATTGGCGGGTACTGAGCCGCTATTATGGTCGTTACTGGCAGGAGTCCCTGTTGTCGCTCTGCTATTAGGTGCATTAGGTTGGGGCGGATTATGGCTTCTGCGGCGTATCACGTTTCGCCAGCTAAGCCTGCGTCTGGCTGTTAGCCGATTGTTATGCCGTCCATTCCAGACGATGACACAACTGGCGGCATTCTCTCTCTCGTTCATGCTATTAGCATTGTTGGTGATGGTGAGAGGGGATTTACTGAATCAATGGCAACAACAGCTGCCGCCGGATAGCCCGAATTATTTCCTGATAAATATGACTCAATCACAAATCACACCCGTGGATGAGTTGTTGGCACAATATAAAATAAAGCCAACGGAATTTTATCCGGTGGTACTGGCGCGCCTGACTGAAATCAATGGGCAGCCTGCGCTTGAATGGGCTGATAAAGTACACCCGAAGAGTACGACAGTACGGCGTGAGCTTAATTTAACATGGAAAAAAGAATTACCCCCGTTCAATACCCTTATTGAAGGGAACTGGCCGCCGAAACAAAAGGAAGTTTCTCTTGAACAGGGCGTTGCGGATCGGTTGCAGATTCACATCGGGGATAAACTGACTTTCACCGGAGATACCCGGACTTTTGACGTGACAGTAAGCAGTATCCGCAAAGTAGACTGGGAAAGCCTGCACCCGAACTTTATGTTCATTCTTGATGAAGAAACACTGGAACACCAGCCTCAGACATGGCTGACCAGCTTCCATTATGCCGGAGACGGGAAATTGCTGACAGAACTCAATCGCCATTTCCCGACCATCAGTATGCTGGATATTGGTTCTATGATTAAACAGATCCAGAGTATTTTGCAGCAGGTGAGTCAGGCATTGGAAATTATGGTTGTGTTGGTGATGGCTTGCGGCGGGTTACTTTTATTGGCACAGATTCAGGTCGGTATGAGTCAGAGGCAGCTTGAGCTGGTGGTTTACCGGACACTGGGAGCCAGTAAGAAGCTGTTGCGGCGTACACTGTGGAGTGAATTTGCCTTGCTGGGCTTGATGGCGGGCTTGGCCGCCGCATTTGGGGCTGAAATTGCCCTTTGGCTGTTACAGACGAAGGTTTTTGAATTTCCGTGGCAGCCGCAGTGGCAAATGTGGGTTCTGTTACCGGTTATCAGCAGCCTGCTACTCTCACTTTGTGGTGGCTGGCTGGGAGTACGCTTGTTACGCAGGCAGGCACAATACCGACGTTTACCAGAATAATGCCCCGAGAATAGCTCCCAGATATTGCTGGCATAATCGGACTATATCAGGAAGCCCCTATTAGCAATTTCGCCGTAAACCCCCGCCCTCATCGGGCGAGGGTTTACGGCGTAAGACGCGATAGCGGCTTCATCTGGGGTCGCCTGACTCTCCACATAAGCCTTTAACGTTTCAATTGTTGCACCGCCAGCAGTGCAAGCGAAGTATGAACGTGACCACAAGGCGGCGCTTTTACTCTGTCTTGTAAGGTGTGTGTTTTGTCGTCGCAACATACGAGATGAA
>NZ_NIBU01000011.1:89729-104557 GCF_002632485.1 Xenorhabdus innexi
GTGGAAGAACTGCGAGGGAGATTTGAATACCAGTCTCCAGTTCGTCAATCTGGCATTCCTTGTCTTACTGCTGCGCAGAAAAAATACTGAATAGCCTCTGAGGCAATGCGTTTGGCGTTTAAACTGATCCTGCGGGTTTCTGCTTCATCTTTGCCACCGATAAAACAGACATCGGTATGGCGCACACTGAAACGCAGGCCACGATCGGATTGCCCTGCACAGACCAGATAAGGCCGGGGGCGTGAAAGAGGCTTGGGTTCTGAAACACACTGTTTCAGGTTAAAATACGCTCCCTGATAGTCAACTCGCTTTTCACTCCAGAGCCGTTTTATTAGTTGTGTCCACTCTTCGGTCATGGCGTAACGCTGATCGTGATCCAGTTTGCTGTCCCATTCTCCCATTTGTTCAAATTCGTCGCGGAATGAACCGGAAACAATATTTAGTCCAGCGCGCCCCTGACTGATATGATCCAGTGTAGCGATCATTTTAGCGGTAACCGCCGGATTGTGCAGACCGGCATGAACGGTGGCAATTAATTTGGCCCGAGATGTCACCTCTGCAATGCCAGCCATCATGGTGACAGATTCGAGCGAACTACCCCAGTGATCAGTTTCACCGCCAAAGCCTCGCCATTTGCCCATGGACATAATGAAATCAAGGCCTATCTGATCGGCAAGAATAGCCGCCTCACGGTTTTGCTTATAAGATGCATCCAGTGGTGGCACGTTTTTGGAGATAATCCATCCACCTTTGGCAATCGGCAGGAATACACCAAACTCTTTCTTGGACATCACTATTTCCTTATTTGTGTTTTACTTCATGTAAGTAATCCTATTCAGTTTCAACTGAATGGCCTCTCATTTTGTGACTGGGTGGTTTCATCATCAGAGTTACGACCAATACGGCAAAGACAGGGAAAGCAATGATGAGGAAAGCCCAAGTAAAACTACCGGAATAATCTTTAATGACACCGGCGAAGAACGGAGCTAAGCAAGCCAGTGTAGAAATCAGATTCATGATCGAGAACAGTTCCAGATAAGGTTTACGGCCAAAATAATTGGCGAGCAATACACTGGAAGCGAGAAAAGTCATACCGTATCCCATACCGACGCACAGAGTAAATGCAATCAGGAATGGCCATGAAGAGGCAATACTCAGGGCGATTAAGCCAAGAATGATAATAGTCAGGCTGCCGAGCAGCAATTTTTTCGGTTCCAGCCATTCCCCGGCAGCACCTCCGGCCAGTCTTGAAAATGCATTAATAAAAGCCATGGAACTCAACAGCCCTGCGGCAATGGCTTCATTGAAACCATTTTCAATAATATGAGCGACGGCGAAACTATTAACTGTAATACCACACCATAAAAATGCCGTATAAGTGGCAGCAATAACATAAAATTGCCATGTTCTCAGTGCTTGTCGGGCTGTCCAGAACTGTTGGGTACGATAGATACCGGATAAATTTTCGCTATTATTTTTTTGGCTGACAGCTTTGGCGTGGGCAATTTCCTTTTCCCCTTCCTGAAGGGTAAGAATCGTCAGAATAACAAAAGCAGTGAGAACAATGGCAGAGATCATCCAGTGCATCCGCCACGTGCCCCAGACCCGGGTTGCCAAAAAATAGATCCACGGGCCAACCACGCCACCCAGCCCGCCAATGGTAAAATAGAAGCCGAAAGCCAGAGACTGCTTTTCATATAAGCGTGAAATAACATAAGTACCGGGCACGGTTGCCAAGAAGGTAAAACCGACACCAATAAAAGCGGTTCCGATGAAATAGGATGCAATGGTATGGGTATGATAGAGGTTGTAGAAACCGATCAGAAAAATCAGCAGCCCGATAAACAGTGTGAAGCGAACACCGACCCGGCGAATAAAAACGGTTGGCAGGAAGCTGGATAGCCCGCAGGTCAGGCCAAGCAGCGTGAAACCCAAACCGGCATCTGTCCAGCTCCAGCCCAGTTCATTAATCATACTGGGCAGGACAACACCCAATGACGTAAAGGTTGTTGCTGTGGATAGAAAATAGACCATGCCTAAAAGTATCAGCAAAAACCACTGATAAGTACGCCCGAATTTGTCGTGTTGTGTGGACATTATGACCCCATCAAGGATGTAAACCAGTAAAAACGGTACTATTTTAAGTGGTTATCAGAAAAAGCTGTACCGAATAAATACACCATAACTCAATTGGTTGGTGCGAAAGTAAGGCGTATCTTTGATTTTATATTTATTTTTGACCGGATTAACGACAAACCCAGTCCAAAGATGACCGGGCTGATATCCTAACTGTTTACCTAAGTCATAATGCAATTCGGGTTTGAAATCGAGCATCTCTGGGTTGTTACGTTTCCCCAGCGTGTAATCGAAAGTACCTACAATGCGAAAATCACCCACTTGGTTACTGAACGGAATGCCGTAGTCGATATGGATGCGTTGATCGTTCCAACTGCCTTTTGCATTATTTTCAAGGTAAAAAATAGTCCGTAGCCAACTGAATCCGGCTACCTGCCAGTCAAAGCTGATGCCGGGGAAATAGTCATATTTTATATTTTTGGTTTTGGCGATCCACTGGGCGAACAGGACATCTTTTAATGGACCATAAGAAAAGTTATAGCCTGTAATCTTGCTGGCGCTGAGTCTGGGGACAAATTTATAGTAATAGGTACTTTTATCGCCTTTATAGTTATCTTGCAGAGAATTTTGCCAGATACTGTAAACATACATATCGCCGATTTTATAATCGCCAAAGGCTTCAATAATGGGAGAAATAGTTTTCTCAGGATCAACTTTGTTGTCGGCTTGAAGGTAAAGACTGGTATCAATTGACTGGAAATTAACGAAATCTCCTGCATTTGCGGGTAATGAAGGAAGAAAATATAATAAAATCGCAGAAAAGCTAATATTTTTTGCGGTCACTGACCTGAGTGTGTTATTCACTTCCCCATTCCTTAACAGTGGCACTTATTCTTTCCTCATTATCTCAACATTCTTCTTTAAGCCCTAAGTTAACCCACTGATCAGGAAAGTGCCAGTATTGAAACCAGCACTTTTCTGTAACAGGTTTTGTAATAATGAGTTCTTTTATCTTGCATTGTTTGCTTGTTGGTAGTGCTCACTCAACTCAACTATCTGGTAATCTATGCTACCGATAATTCGTCCTCTTGCCGCCGAGATGTCATGTGTGTATTTTTATTGAAACTACGTTGGATTATCATAATATGAATTGATTACTTCTATTTCTCTTCAGGGTCATTATTATCTAGTAAAATTATTGTTGATACATCACCACTCAAGCATTTAATATTAACTTTATTGAAGTGTAGTTTTGATAAGACTAACAATTTAATAATTTCTTTTCCTTTCGGTATAAAAGGACCAACTTTTGATGATAATGTCATATTATTATCCGGGTATTGAGATAAAGTGAAAATAATTCTTCTTTCAGAAGGCTTAATGCTGGTGGAATATTTTATTTCTCCTATATATCCTTCTATGGCACTACCCCCTTTATCTATATCATGGCCTTCAGGGCATGATATATTATTAGCATAGCTTGAACTAATTGAAAATATTATGATAATAATGGAATAAATATATCTCATAAATTTACCTTTTTTATTGATAGGTTTTTGGTTGCTTTAGCTGATTAATTATCCTAGTGTATTATTTTTTTTAGAGTGATAATGCGTTTTGAATTTAACAAAATACATTGGGAGAAATATTTTTCTCAATATATAAAGTGATTTTAAGTGGTTGCGAGGTATGTTTATAAAAAATTTTACTCCAGTATTTCTTCTGTATCGTTGTTATCAAGTAAAATAATTTCGGGTACATCACCTTTTGAACACTTAATACTGACTTTATTAAAATTTAGTTTTGAAGAGAGTAGCAAGGTGAACATTATCTTTCCTTTAACAGTTCCAAGGCTAATACCGTTTGATAGTTTCATCCAGTTTTTTGGATATTGAGATAAAGTGAAAAGAATAGTGTTATCAGAAGAAACATGAACTGTTGAATATCTGATTTTCCCTATGTACCCATCTATATATTCGCTACTGGATTTAGGGCAGCCAGTTTCCCCTTCAGCATAAGCTGAGTTAGTTGTAAATATTATTAAAAACATAATTGTTATGAGTGGGCTAATATATCTCATGATTTTTTCACCTTGTTTTTAATGTTTATTGTGTTTTATTTTATGATGGTGGATTTTAATTTTATAATTATTGTGTTGTAATAATTAAATTACTAACCTTATCGTCTTTGCAGGTAAATTTAACTTCACTACCATTAAGTTGTGCTTGTAATACAGTGTAAGCCATTACTTTACCAGCTTCAGTATTGATAGAGGGTAATGCCATTAAATCGAAATGACGAGGATAAGAAGTCAGCCAAAATAACACATCACCACTGTTAGCATGATAATAAACTTGACCAACATACCCAATCATTTCTTTTTCACTACCTCCTCCGGGGCAAGCATAAGTTGAGTTAATTGAGAATGCTATTAAAAATATAGTAACCATAGCGTTGTAGAAGTATTTCGATTTTTTTATACCTATATTTTTCATCATGTTCCCTTATTATTAAATTGTAATTAGTTTAATGGATGTATGTTTATGGTTAAAATTAAATATGGCTTTTATAGACTAACTTAGTTTTATTATTCCATCATAATACCTATATCATTAACTGTACCACCTATACATAAGAATCTAATATCAGTACCCAGAGATTGAGCTTGTAATAACATATGTATTATTAATTCTTTATTTCTAGTATTGATGGATACTTCAGGTGCTAATGACATAACGTCATTTGGATAATTGGCTAGCGTGAATAAAACAGTGCCATTATTAGCAGCGTCATAGGAAACACTTCCAATGTATCCGAGCATCTCTTTAGTTCCATCATAACCTTTAGGACATCCAGCATAAGCCGAACTAATTGAAAGAATCATAAAAAGCACAATCAGAATAAGTGGATTTTTATATTTCATAGCATTGCCTCTATTATTCAAATTTGTACAAATAAATATAAATTTCTGTTTATTTTATAACAGGGTTAGGGGAAGGTGATTAATTACATTTTGTTTTATCAATTATAGCACCAATACTGAGAAGTCAACTCGCTCAGAAGAAAGAGGGAGTGATGCTGAATTTTTTATAATTATTTTAAGAAACTAACAGGTTAAAAATCAGTGATTTTGCTTTTGTTTCTATCTTATTTAATGTAATGAATTTAAAATATATTTTTAGTTATCTGTGAGGATTTTGGTTTTACTTATATCGATTTTACTTTTGTTTATTTTTTAAAAATAATTCAATAATTTCCAAAAATATTTTTTTGAGTTAATTTTTTTATGGCATGTGAATAAAACACTATAATTTATAATGATGGTTATTTTTTCATTTTATAAGCATCTTTAATTCTAATAAAAAACTGATATTTTATAATGTTACGGAGAGGTTTAAAATGAAAATCTGGATTAAAGTATTTGCTGTTGTTATTGTTTTTACGAGCATTTTAATAGCTGAAGATGTATTCGCAAAAGATGATCCACCCAATGACAAATATGTTGAATCATATGTTAAGCTTTTATTTTATTATGATAACATATCACAACGGGGTTCATCTGAATGTGGTGGTGTCATCATTGGAAATGATTTAGTTCTTACGGCTGCTCATTGTTTTAATGATAAATGGTTAAATGCTAAAAAAAGGAAACTGACAGTTAACTATGGAAGCAGATATGGCACTAAATTTAGCTGGAAAGCATCTCTCCACTCGGGTAAAAACGTAGTAAGATTTGTACCAGCAATTGATATTGCTATTTTTAGGGTGGATCGAGATCTGTCTGCTGCTGGAAAAAGAGCAAAGGTAGCAAAACTTACTCCATCCTGCTCAAAAGGAGGCCCCAGAGTAGCATATCCATTTAAGGGTATTGCTTATCAAAGAATGGGAGATGACGGAGAGTGGCTACCATATCCAGACTATCAAACGACGACGACATCAATTGAAAAATTTGGGCGGATAGATGGAAAAAATGGTTATGCATTTAGGTCACCTCTGACAGGAAGAATGGGTGACTCCGGTAGCCCTATTTTTTCAACAGATGGTCATTTACTCGGTATACTCTCCAGATTTTCCAGAAACATGAAGTACTCTTACTTTTCTGCTGATTGTTATTACCAAAGTCGGATTAAGGCGGTAATAGAAAAACTGCATGAAGGGGAATAATATTTTCTAATAATTTATTTTTATAATGAAAGCTCAGTGAAGTTATTTATGCTAAGAGTAATTTTGGGGAAAGTAATAAGGCGTTGATTTGATTGTCAACGCCTTATATTATATGGTTGTGTAACTTTAAATCTATTAATATGTGATTTAACTTGATTTTTATAGTTACTAACTATCAAGATCTAACAAATATAATTCATTAACTGTACCATTATTACATACTATTTCGACCTGAATGCCTGAAGATTTTGCTGTTAATAGCATAGTAAATAATGCTCGTCCATAGTCACTATTAAGGCCATAACCTGGTGATAATTGCATCCAATTTCCTGAATGTCCTGCGAGAGTGAAAGTAGGCGCATAGGCTGAATTAGAATAATGAATTGAACCTATATATCCTTTATTATCATTAGGGCAAGTCCAGGCATAAGATGAACCAATTGAAAGAGTGGTTAAAAGTACAATGCAGCTTAGAATTAGGCTATATTTCATGGGTATTATCTCTTTTTTAGCGTTGGGTTTATTTTAAGAATATACTTTTATGTCTACACTAAATCATTTTCAAAAAATAAAGCGCAGGTGGATGTAAGCTTTCAAACATTTTTGTTTTTACTTGATCTCGCTCTCTATACATAAATATATTTTTTCTACCACCAAGTCGTAAGCTCTCTAAATCAAGGTAGATTATAGGGATTGGATATTTTACTCTTTTTTCAGTACCACGATTATCTATTGTTGCTTTTATATATGAACACTGCATAGCCTGAGCGTACCTTAAAGGATGCACTCCAGGGTTTGTACTAAAATCAGTATAGATTATTGCCTCTACAGGTATATGCTGGGGTTTATAACCTGCTTCAGACCAAGGTTTGATAATTATCTCATTGTGTATAAAATCATATATCTCTTGGTTAAGATTTAATGATTTTCTTGCCTGCAAGTTTAATTCAAATTCCTTTGTACCAGATGATCTGGAGGCATTAAATGAACACTGATGAGCATATCTCTTTTCTCCGTTTTCTACAGAAATTTTATTAAAATCTGCCTTCCACTGTTCTAGGTTAGTTATCTTTCTTGTGGAGCATTTACCGGGAATCTTTGGAAATAAATTACTTTCTGTACACCCATAAGGATATCTGGATTGACGACTTACAGTATAACCATCAGTGGGATAGGCACATGTAAAAAAAGCCTGTTTCCCATAAGGGTTTTTATAGCTACCACGTCCATTAATAACATACGCTGTAGGTCTATTTTTAAAAAGAGTATAAGTATTAAGATCTGAGCGTAAATAAGAAAATGACTCTCCTCCCTCCCAAAATTTGGTTTTATCTGGACTGTTTGAGCGTATTATAACCCCACTGCATTCATAAGCTGGTGTGCTGAAATGTGTTCCACACTCACTAACTATAGTGTAAAATCGCTTATTAAGCCTATCGGCTATAAGTTTACCAACCTTAGGGTTTTTATATATTACTCCTGCAATGGGTTTTCCCACCTTGGCACAGGCACTTATATCAGGTGGATTTAGGGCAAAAAGAGGAATGGATATAAATGAAATTAATATAGATAAATATTTTTTAAATTTTAGTTTCATTATCTGTATCCTTTTTTGATGTATACCTCTGCTAATTATTGTTGTTTTAGAAGATGATTTTTATATTACAGGTGGAAACTTGAAATAGAGTTGAATGTTGGGGGTTTTTATTTTTTCATATTATATGAAATTATTCTTGATTTATATAACAAAAGTTGTTTTGCAATAATGTAAATTTAATTATATTTGTTTAATATAAATCAGATTTAAGTTTTAATAAATTAACTTTTAATTTCTGGGGTGAATTTCATGTATACAGGAATTGTTCAGGGTAAAGAAAAGGTATTATCACTCAATAAAAATAATGGTTTCAGCACAATAACGATTAGTAATAATAACCATTTTTATGATGATGTTGCTGTTGGTGCTAGTGTAGCGGTTGATGGTACTTGTCTGACAGTTACCCAATTCAATGAAGATAAAGTCCTTTTTGATATTTCCGGCTTTACCGCTGATACCACAACATTAAAATTTCTTTCTATTGGTGATCAAGTCAATATCGAACGTTCACATCAGATGAATAAAGAAAATGGCGGGCATAGCCTTTATGGGCATATAGAAGGTATAGCCGAAGTGGTTGAGTTCACTTCAACGGGTGAAACTTACCGGTTAGTTATCAGAATTCCTCAGGGTAATATTAAATATTTTTTTCTGAAAGGTTTTATAGGCTTGCATGGATGTAGTTTAACTATCAATGGTATTGATGAAGAAAATAAAACAATGACTTTAAATCTGATCCCGGAAACACTGAGAATGACTAATCTGAATAAGATTAAAGTCGGTGATTTTCTTAATTATGAAGTAGACCAAATGACAAGGACAATAGTGGATACTCTGTCCAGAACCTTATCAAGGGGCTAAGGAAAGATTCATTAGTAAGAAAAATCATGGAATACAGGAAGTAGTAGTAACTATAAGTAACTGGCTACCTCCTGATATTTTGATTATTTCATTGTTATGAAATAGGAAGAGAAGATCAGCTTAATTTATTTTGTGCCCATTCCAGACCATTTTGATACTCTGCTGGTAATAATGGCATCAGGCTATTTAATGTTGCTTTCAATATATCCTGCTCTGGATGAGCCAGATTCAGATGGCCAACTTTACGCATCGGCCGAACTTCCTTGCCATACCAATGTAAATGAACCAGCGGTAAACTGAGCCATTCCGGATTGATTTCAGTACCAATCAGATTGATCATCACAGAAGGGGACAGGATCTCCGGTTGAGGTATGGGTAAATCCAGAATTGCCCGTAGATGAAGTTCAAACTGACTAATGGAAGCACCATTTTGTGTCCAATGACCACTATTATGTACCCGTGGAGCCAGTTCATTAATCAGTAAATCATCACCGACAATAAAACATTCCATCGCCATAACACCAATATAATTCAGGTGCTCCATAATGCTGGACAACATTTCTTCAGCCTGTCGTTGCAACTGAGGGTTTGTATTCGGTAATGCAACGCTTGTACGTAAAATACCTTCCTGATGAAGATTATGGGTCAGTGGATAAAATACCGATTTTCCGTGCGAATTACGCGCCCCAACCAGAGAAACTTCCCCTGAAAAAGGGATACCTTGTTCTACAATACATTCGCCATAAATTTCAGCGGGTAAATCAGCTTCTTTACCCGGCCGGATACGCCATTGACCACGACCGTCATAACCCCCCGTCCGACGTTTAACGATGATGAAATCGCCTAATTCACTAAAAAAATATGGCCATTGGTCTGGCGCGGAAAGTAACTTCCAAGGTGCTGTCGCCAGCCCAAGTGTATCTAACAGTTGTTTTTGTGGCAGACGGTCAGCAAGGAGCGGGAAAATATCACGATTAATGAAAGCATTATGATGAGAAAGTTCACGGGTTAAAGCCGTTTCAGGCCAGCGCTCAATTTCCGCTGTAATAATGCTGCGTTGGTAGGGAACGGATTCTGGTTCAGCATCCAGTCCAATCGGATAGACGGCTACTCCTAATGGTTCACCCGCCTGACGCAGCATTCTGCCTAATTGACCGTTACCTAATACGCAAACAGGCTTCATGCATCCTCCCGGGGGTCTGGATTTTCCAGAACATCCTGAGTTTGCGCCTGACGCCAGTCTGCCAGCCGCTGAAACAGGGTATCATCGTGTAATGCCAATACCTGTGCTGCAAGCAGAGCTGCATTTGCTGCACCTGCTTTACCGATAGCCAGTGTGCCAACAGGGATACCCTTGGGCATCTGGACGATAGAATACAGACTGTCAACACCGCTCAGGGCAGCACTTTGTACCGGAACACCAAACACAGGGACTAATGTCTTGGCTGCCAGCATTCCCGGCAAGTGCGCAGCACCTCCCGCACCGGCAATAATCACATCAAAACCATTTACTTTCGCTTGTTCAGCAAAATGAAAAAGTTTATCAGGCGTTCTGTGCGCTGAAACAATTTCTACATGGAAAGGGATATCAAGAGAAGTCAGAACATCAGCAGCGTGTTGCATGGTTGCCCAATCACTTTTTGAGCCCATAACAATCGCAATTTTAGCATGATGTTGTATTTCGGTTATAAAAGTCGTCGCTGGCGTGGAAATAGTTTGTGCGGGATCAGGGCTTGCCGTCATAAATCAGATGCTCCTGTATTGGATGTCCACCAGAACCAAGATCAAAATAATGTTGTGAGGTAATGGATCATATCACGCTAATTCCATAAGGAAAACGTTTGCGTGAGTGGCTTTTGGGATTTTTACAGAAAAAATTTAGCACATTCAAAAGGGAAAAGAGACCAGTTCAATGGAATTCTTCGTCACTTTGAACATTGAACCCTGATGATGCCAGGCCCCCAATACACCACGATGTACGATTTTATCATCGATGTGAATATCGTGGATTGCCGGGCGATGAGTATGCCCGTGGATTATCCAGTCCACCTGATATTGATTAAAATGCTCAATAACCGACTGTTGATTAACATCCATGATCGATTCAGATTTCTGACTATTGGCGTACTGGCTTCCTGCCCGCATTCTGGCTGCAATTTTCAGCCGGATAAACAGGGGAAGAAGTAAAAACAACCGCTGAATCCACGGGGTGTGTACCCGCTTACGATATTGCTGATAACCTGTGTCATCGGTGCAAAGTGTATCGCCGTGCAGGATAAGAATGCGTTTACCGTATAGCTCCAGAACCTTTTCCTGTGGTAGCAGGATCATTCCACTCTTTTTGGCAAACCGGGAACTTAACAGAAAATCACGGTTACCATGAATGAAATAACAGGGAACACCTTTTTGTTTCAGGGAATTAAGGGCTTGTGCGATTTCAGTGTGCAAAGGGTTCGGGTCATCATCACCAATCCAGTAATCAAAAAAATCACCAAGGATATAGAGACTTTCTGCATGGATTGCATCTTCTCGTAAAAAGCGTAGAAAACCGGCAGTAATTGCCGGTTCTTGCTCACTGAGATGCAAATCAGCAATAAACAGTGTACTCATGTAACGACTAATTATTCGCTGACAGTAACACGTTCAATGATGACATCTTCGTGTGGTACATCCTGATGCATACCGCTGCGGCCTGTAGAAACGCCCTTGATTTTGTCAACCACATCCATGCCTTCCACAACTTCAGCAAATACGCAGTAACCCCAGCCATCTGGACGCTCTGAACGGAAGTTCAGGAAATCATTCTCGACAACATTGATAAAGAACTGAGCAGTTGCAGAGTGTGGATCGTTGGTGCGAGCCATTGCAAGAGTACCACGGCTGTTTTGCAGACCGTTATTGGCTTCGTTCTGGATAGGGGATTTGGTCGCTTTCTGCTTCATACCTGGTTCAAAGCCACCGCCCTGAATCATGAATCCATTGATAACACGGTGAAAAATAGTGTTATCGTAGAAGCCGTCACGGCAGTAGTTCAAGAAATTTTCAACAGTTACAGGCGCTTTTTCAGCGAAAGTATTAATTACGATATCGCCGAAATTGGTATGAAAAGTCACCATAATAGAAATCCTAATAGTAGTTTTGAAATAGTGGTTCTGAAATAACAGGCTTGGCTGACCCTAATATTCTTAGAGTGTTCGGAACAACGGCTTTTATACCATATCTGTGATTTTGAGTCAGTACTCAGCGATTCTGTGCGAACAAAGCTGATCGCAATGCTTGCAAAGCAGGCCATATCAGGGTGAAATACTCTGTCTGGCTTTTCATATTATAGTTTACTTATATAGCTGATAAGGAAGCCGATACCCAGCGGATCTGTCCGCTTTTATTACACGTACATCAATTTTTACGGAAAACCCACTGATGCTAAAAATTTTTAATACTCTCAGTCGCCAAAAAGAAGAATTTAAGCCGATTCATGAAGGCAAAGTGGGCATGTACGTGTGTGGTATCACCATTTATGATTTGTGCCATATTGGTCACGGCAGAACATTTGTTGCATTTGATGTGATTGCCCGTTACCTGCGTTATCTGGGGTATGACCTGAACTATGTTCGTAACGTGACTGATGTAGATGACAAAATCATCAAACGTGCAATTGAAAACAATGAAAGCTGTGACGCGCTGACTACGCGCATGCTGGCAGAAATGCATAATGACTTTGATGCGTTGAATATCTTACGCCCGGATTCAGAGCCTCGCGCGACACACCATATACAAGAAATTATTGAAATCACCGAAACATTGATTAAGCGCGGACACGCTTATGTTGCCACAAATGGCGATGTGATGTTTTCCATTGATACTAATCCTGATTATGGCCTGCTTTCCCGTCAGGATCTGGAACAGTTACAGGCGGGTGCTCGCGTTGAGATTGCCGATGTTAAACGTAATCCAATGGATTTTGTGCTGTGGAAAATGTCCAAGCCGGGCGAACCTAGCTGGGAATCTCCTTGGGGTGCAGGCCGTCCGGGCTGGCATATTGAATGTTCGGCTATGAACGGTAAGACGCTTGGTCATCATTTTGATATACACGGTGGTGGTTCTGATTTGATGTTCCCACACCATGAAAATGAAATTGCGCAATCTACCTGCGCCCATGATGGCCCTTACGTCAATTACTGGATGCACTCCGGTATGGTGATGGTAGATAAAGAGAAGATGTCCAAATCTCTCAATAACTTCTTTACCATCCGTGACGTACTCGGATATTACGATGCTGAAACTGTACGTTATTTCCTGATGTCCGGTCATTACCGCAGTCAGTTGAACTACACGGAAGAGAATCTGAAACAGGCGCGTACAGCGCTTGAGCGTCTGTACACTTCCCTGCGCGGCACAGATAAAACGGCTCAGCCTGCTGGCGGAGAAACGTTTGAAGCGCGTTTCACTGAAGCAATGAATGATGATTTTAACACGCCGGAAGCTTATTCCGTTCTGTTTGATATGGCACGTGAAATCAATCGGTTGAAGGCAGAAGATATGGCTGCGGCAAATGGTCTGGCGGCTGAACTGCGTAAACTGTCGGGTATTCTTGGTCTGCTGGAGCAAGAGCCAGAGCATTTCTTACAAGGCGGAGCGCAAGCGGATGATGATGTTGCTCAAATTGAAGCACTGATCAAACAACGTAATGATGCGCGTAAAAACAAAGAATGGGCGTTGGCAGATGCAGCCCGTGACCAGTTAAACGAGATGGGAATCGAACTGGAAGACGGCTCACAGGGAACAACATGGCGTCGTAAATAATCGTTTTGCTAAGTTTCTAAAGAGACCAAAACCGCCCTGACGTGGGCGGTTAGTTTTACAGTCAAATTCATTAAGTAAATTTAATATTCTATTGATTTATATTTAAATATTTAGGATAAAAAGCACTTCCCGGGTGATAAGTGGTTTTTCCTGAAGAAGTATCCCGTTTCACGGAAATAAAAGAAGAGTGGCTTAGAGACTCTGGTATTTGATGCTTATCATCATTGAGCTTCAGAAGAGAGATAGTCACCCTGCGTTTAGAATTACTTAATTTATAAGACATACCTAACAACCTTCTTGCAGCTCTATTACTTAACATAATTAACTCCGTTTCAGTTGTACATAAGTCTCTCAGTATAGCAATTTATTAGAAAACTAAAACATTTCAGGTCGGGCCATTTATCAATATTTCGTCACTGTCACACATTCTGCGGATAAAATCAGATAAATTGACTATTAGACTTAACAATCATAATGCCTGTATTGTTACATGTTTTTCAGGTGATATAATTGCCAGATTAAATACTTTTTTTACACTGTTTTGAATTGTAAGATATGTGCTTTTCTTTATAGGAGAATTGCAGTCAGCTGACGGAGGGATTGCTTGCCCATCAGGAGTAGGGATGCCTGCCAGTACAAGACATTTCCCCTCATGATGCTATTTGTCCATTTTGTTTTTCCACAGGTCACTATATTTTTCCGCAGGACAAACAATATTTGCCCAAGGATCACACACCCATAATTCTTTTGGTAAATGATGATATAACCTTCCTAATACAGGGGTAAACATATTATGATTAAAACTGCCTATGGTTATAAAAACATGATCATATACTCCTAAGGTACCTAATACTTGAATATAGACATGATTAGAGGTTGCCAAACCAGCATTAAAAAATTTTATGATCTTATCAAGACAGTTGTTTATTAGATAATAAAAGGCACAATTACAATAATCAGGACAATTCCCGGCCAACAACCTGTCTTTATTCTTCAATGTGTAATTATATAATTCCTTATATATTTCAGCATGTTGTTCTGCTTCACTAATTTTATGTAACCTTTCATGTTTCTCTTGTTGACGGAATCTTGCTTTTATTTCATCTCTATTTTTAATGTTTTGTCTACTTATTCTCTCTCCAAATAGAATACCTTCATATAAATTTTGGTAATTGTTCTTGCATTCACATAATAAGTGCAACACCGTTATGAACGAAGTAAACGAGTCGGTATGCCTTTAAATAACTCATTCGGTGTTTGATAACCTCGCGTTTTTCGAGGACGTTTATTTAATCGATTTGCCACGAGATTTATCTCCAACTCTGAG
>NZ_NIBU01000110.1 GCF_002632485.1 Xenorhabdus innexi
GATACCACCACTGACTTGCAACTGACCTTGTTCAACCAATGTCGGGCCTTTATAGATGCTATTTTTACCTGTCAGTTCCAGCATACCGCGACCAGTTTTAGTTAACCCGCCGTGGCCTGAAATGTCATTACTCCAGAAATCATACGCACATTCGATAGTGTCGCATACGCGCTCTACCGTTGTGCCTTTTTCAATGATACCGCCAATACCGGTGATATTTGCAACGAACTGAGTATCGGTGTAAGAGCCGGGAATATAGAACTCCGCAGGAATATCTTTCTCAGTAATAAACATTTTCGGGCCATCAATGGCGTCTTTCAGGTTCAGCATGCCCCAGCCAAAGCGTGCATCAATACCTTTTTCACCCAAATCTGTCGCGGTGGTTTTAAGCACATCAGAAATCTGGGCTGCGGTCATATAAGGGAAACGTTGCATCAGAACAGCTGCTGCACCTGCAACATGAGGAGCCGCCATGGATGTACCAGTTTTGTTACCATAGGTGGAATTATCAATCTCAAGTTCCTCATTTTCTAATGCATTTTCGTTTATTTCCCTATCTGTTTTGGAGACAAAATCACCGGTACTACTATAAATTTGAGTGCCCGGAGCGGATAAACAATAACTAGCGGTATATCCGCAACTGGTAGAAGACAGAGCCAGTACCTTTTCCTGAGTCAGATTGGCAACATTGAGATAATTTTTTAACACTTCAGGGAAAAAAAACGGCATACCCGCATCTAATCCGGTAATGTTATAATTGTTTGAGTTTCCCGCAGCAAAAACAATAAGTTTTCCATGTCGTGCAGCACGTAGCAAACCAGCTGTTGCAGTTATATCATCATCTAATAACTCTGGGATGGGTAAGCGGCTTAACCGATCCAATTCAATTGGTTTAGCAGAATTAATAACATCATTCAAAGTGACTTGAACGTAATCCCACGTACCATCCTCTCGCCTTAACTTTTTACCTTGCTTATCTCGCTTAATCTCAGGGGGAACACCCCAACTATTATTGATAATCCGGACATTACTTTGGATCATCGCTTCTGTACGGTTATATTCAGTGCTCAAAAATTTTGCAGTCACCAAGCCTGCGTCAAATGCCACTCCGTGCATTCCTTTTCCATCTCGGTTTGCTGCAATCGTACCTGCTACATGGTTACTATGGTTGCCAAAACTAATCGTTCCATCTTCATTTTTTCTATAATTCCAAGGATCTTCAGGGCTTAATATCTTAAGTTTTCCGGCAAATTCAACATGAGGAGTCGTTGCTTGATCCAGAACCCCCACATTAATGCCTTTTCCTGTATAGCCACGGGCATAGGCATAATGTGCACCAATCGCGTTTAATCCCCATTGGCGTTTAAACTCTTCTGATAACCAGCTATCGGGAGAATTTAACTGCCCCTGTTCCTGATACCCGTTATCCGCGATTGTAGCGGTAGCAGGTAAAAGTCCACACAATAGTGTTACCCACAAAACAATAGGTCTTACGGAATTATTTTTTTTCATAGAAATAGGCCCATTTTCCATATAGTGAATCATCCCGAATTACTACTTAATAAATAACAATTCAGAATATTTTTATGATAAAAAGATTATTTACCTATATAACCGGCAGCCAAATATCATCCCAAAAATAAATCATTATTGTGGGGATAACTCTGATAACAGAAATTAATGCACAGGAAGTGAATATTATAAAGTCGCCGGTGGATGCATATGAAATAGCATTTCCCATTCAAAGGCAAGACCTGATTTAACTTTATGTAAACACGCAATTAACAAAAATTTAATCTATTTATTTCTTTAAAATCAATCTTATATCTGTAACCTTCATAAAATTAAACTTTTATACAAATATTTTTTATTATTATACAAATAAAAAATATTCTTCAAGTTAATTTAATATCATTATCCATTTATTTATCTGGTTATTTTTTTACGCTGTTCAAATAAATATATTTATTGTAAATTAAAAAATAAACACGGCTTGAAAAATTCTTCAATGATATTTTAAAAATACACATAAAAACCATTGGTAATAGGCCGTGTAAAATTTCAGATGGGAATTTTCTTTATGCTGAACAATTTCCGGTTAATAAAAGAAAGTAAAAATGAGAAGTGTATAAAAAAACTCACTGCCAGCCAGTACTAACAGTGAGTTTGTGTATTTATCTGATTTTTATGAACTAGAATTTCCAGTTGGCATTGAAGAACACACCGTTATCTTTGTGACCACTGGATAAGACACCATTATATCCCAGCGATAATTTCGTATTTTCATTAATACCCAACGAAGTACCGGCTTTGATGACCGCCGCATTACGCGCCGCAGAAACACTGTTGACCGCAAATGACACTTCACTGTTGCTGAAACTCAGTGTGTTGTTACGCTCCGCATTACCAAACTGATGTTGCCAGCCTAGCTCACCATACATGCCGACTGTCAACTGGTCTTGCGACTGCCAGTTTTTATTTACCCGTAAACCCAGTGTTGAGAAGGTGGCATTTTTCGACTGTTTTTTGCCGGTCAGTGCAGCCGCACCGCCGTGCTCATTAATACCTTCGTTACGGAAATTCACATGAGACAGGTTGGCGAAAGGCTCCAGATTCAGCCAGTCCGGATTCACACCGTAAGCTGCTTCAGCAAATAACTGCCCGGTTTGTGCGCCGTATTTGGCTTTCAGGTTATCGGATTGTCTGCCAAAAGCCACGGAACGCTCGGTATCAAAACGATGCCAGCTATAAGCGATACCGGTACGCAGTGCCAGCGCATCCAGTTGCTTGCTGCCATAAAAAGCCAGATGAACGTTATCACTGCCCGCAGATGTATTATCCCCCCCGCGCAGGGAAGAGCGGGTAAAACCGGTGGCTATCCCGAGACGCAGGTCATTCGCCAGTTCTCGGTCTGCGCCCAGTAATACGCCGTAATTCGACATCCGGTAGCCGTTGGCTTCGTTATTGCTGTTGGTGCGTTGCCAGTTACTGGTGATTTGCGCCCAGACTCCGTTCTGGTCAGCTTTGATATTCTGGCTTGTCAGGCCACCGTCAGCCTGACGCAGACGGGTATTCAGAGTATCACGCAGATAACGGCTGGCATCGATTTGTGCCGCAGCAATATCGGTATGGATTTGACCGGAAGACAATTGCTGGAAGGCGTTGCCTGCCTGTGCCGCCGTATTTGACATCAGGATGCTTTCATAAACCGGATGACCTAAGTTCAGTTTATCTGCGGCCTGCGCTATGGCACGTTCATTGGCGGTTTTAGCCACACTGACAAAGGGAGTAGCATTACGGTTGATATTCAGTGTTACGCGATCGGGCTGGTAGCTCAGATTGGCTCCAACGAACAGGTAGTTAGATGAAGCAGTAGTAAACTGACCTTTGATGGCATTATCTGCTTTTGTTTGTAGGATCTTGTATTTTTGACCAAAAAAGCTGCTAACTTTTTGTTTTGAGAATGGGTCATTACTCAGTTCTAATATTGCTTGTACAGCTCCACCTTTTAAGGTTACTTCACCCTCACTGTAAATAATGTCACTGCGGTCACTTAATTTTTCAGTATTGGGAGATATCTTAACCAAATAATGTGAGTCTTTCTCGAATAAAACATCACGGGAAACGTTCAGTGTGCCGATGACATCCGTACTCAAGAGGCCAACATTACCGGGTGCAATGTAAGCACCGGCTTGAGCAGAGAGTGAACCCACCGTTCCGTTCCCACTCAATGTGGCACCATTATGTACAGTCACATCAGAAGTGATGCCACCACTGACTTGCAACTGGCCTTGCTCAACCAGTGTCGGGCCTTGGTAAGTGCTATTTTTACCTGTCAGTTCCAGCATCCCCCGACCGGTTTTTGTTAACCCCCCGTGGCCTGAGATATCATTGCTCCAGAAATCATACGCACATTCGATAGTGTCGCACACACGCTCTACCGTTGTGCCTTTTTCAACGATACCGCCAATACCGGTGATATTTGCAACGAACTGAGTATCGGTGTAGGAGCCGGGAATATAAAATTCGGTCGGAATATCGTCTTCAGTGATAAACATTTTCGGGCCATCAATGGCATCTTTCAGGTTCAGCATGCCCCAGCCAGAAAGTTCATGTATTCTTTTTCCTTCTTTATTGACAATTGTGGCAGTAGTTTTAAGTACATCAGAAATCTGGGCTGCTGTCATATAAGGGAAGCGTTGCATCAGAACAGCTGCTGCACCAGCAACATGAGGTGCGGCCATGGATGTACCGGAATATCTTCTATAGCTCGAATTTATATCTAGCTCTCCATTATTAAAAGCATCTTCATCTATTGTTCCACTAATTTGTGAAATAAAATCACCTGTACTACTGCTAATGTTGGTACCCGGGGCAGATAAACAATAGCTGGCAGTATATCCACAACGGGTTGAAGACAGAGCCAGTTCCTTTTCCTGAGTCAGGTTGGCAACATTAAGATAATTTTTTAAAGCGTCAGGGAAGAAAAATGGCATACCTGCATCTAACCAGGTAATGTTATAATTGTTTGAGTTTCCCGCAGCAAAAACAATAAGTTTTCCATGTCGTGCAGCACGTAGCAAACCAGCTGTTGCAGTTATATCATCATCTAATAACTCTGGGATGGGTAAGCGGCTTAACCGATCCAATTCAATTGGTTTAGCAGAATTAATAACATCATTCAAAGTGACTTGAACGTAATCCCACGTACCATCCTCTCGCCTTAACTTTTTACCTTGCTTATCTCGCTTAATCTCAGGGGGAACACCCCAACTATTATTGATAATCCGGACATTACTTTGGATCATCGCTTCTGTACGGTTATATTCAGTGCTCAAAAATTTTGCAGTCACCAAGCCTGCGTCAAATGCCACTCCGTGCATTCCTTTTCCGTCTCGATTTGCCGCAATAATCCCTGATACATGGTTACCGTGATCACCAAAACTAATCGTTCCATCTTTATTTTTATCATAGTTCCAAGGATCTTCAGGGCTTAATCTTTTAAGTTTTCCGGCAAATTCAACATGAGGAGTCGTTGCTTGATCCAGAACCCCCACATTAATGCCTTTCCCGGTATAGCCACGGGCATAGGCATAATGTGCACCAATAGCACGTAATCCCCATTGGCGATTAAACTCCTCTGATAACCAGCTCTCAGGCGAGTTTTTCAACCCCTGTTCCTGATACTTGTTATCAGCCATTGATGTGGTAGTAGGTAAAAGTCCACACAATAATGTTATCCACAAAACAATAGGTTTTACGGAATTTCTTTTTTTCATAGAAGTAAGCCTGTTTCTCATACAGTGGATTCTTTTGAGTGGATTATTTAATCAACACACACCAAAAGACCTTTATAATAAAATATAATTTAAAATGAGCGTTTCTGGCGGCATCAACCTATTATCGCAATGAGTTGTCATTTCGAAAATGGATTTGGTAGTGGAAATGAATACACTGGACAATAATATTAATAGGCTACCAATAACTTACCAATGAAATAATAAGCAAAACTTAAAAGCAAGGAGTAATTTAATTTAGTTTCAAGTATGTCTATTTTTTTTGTTAAATTTCAATGTGATGAATTTTATTGCACTTAAATAAAAATACTTCAAATTGATTTAGTTTTACTATTTTTTATTATTGATAATAATATTTTCAAGTGTAATCAAATGAATTTCATCAGCTACAATGAAAAAATGAATAAAAACCCGTAAATATTTCATTCATCCTATTTATACTCTTTATTTAATCTATAAGGATATTCATAGACAGGATCTTAAGAATTAAGCCTTTCAAAACACGCATCCAATGTTTTGTTTTTACATGATTTTCTTTGTGGTGTTTTGAACGCGTTCTGGCATAAATATTCTTGTGCTTTTTCCAGCCAAAAATACGTTTCCGACCACGCCTTTTGGAGCAGGT
>NZ_NIBU01000111.1 GCF_002632485.1 Xenorhabdus innexi
GGTTGAAAACGCTTTTCTCCATTTGAAACGCTGGCGTGGTATAGCGACCCGTTATGCCAAAAATAGTGCATCGTTTCTTGCCGCAGTCCAAATCCGCTGTCTTGCTCTTTGGTTGAGTATTTCATGACGACACCATATAGCCATTATCGTTACCTTAATTAACGGTTGTTGGTCAGACGCCTCAGATGTGTTGTCGCACACTGGGGCGTTGTTTTTTTATGTTATGTTTCTTATGTTATGTGTTATGCCGCTCGTGAACCTGCGATCCGTTGCGCAATCCAGTGATCAATCTCTGATTCAATAAACGCGATGGAACGCGAGCCGAGTTTGATTTGTTTCGGGAATGCCCCATCGCTAATCAGTTTGTAGATCCACGCCTTGCTATAACCCGTTCTGCGCTGAACTTCGGGCAAACGAATAAGATTTTCTTTCGGTGCTGTCATTGTCATATTATTTATCTCCTGTTACCGAGTCCTTGAGCGCTCATCGTGGACGTTGTTTGATGACAGGCGGATTATTTAAAAAGCAAGATTAAATGAACAGCGTTAATTGTTTTTTCCATTTGTAAGATTTATCGTTTTATAGAAAGTATCAGCTCTCTAATTCCCTGTTGTATGAAAACCAGTCACTGTTGGAGCCTCCAACACAGTCTACAAAATCACCATTCATACGCTGTATAAAAAAAGCACTTTGTTGGCACTGCCAACAAAGTATAAAAAAGCACCGTATCTTTACGCCCTTTTCCCAAATTTTCCGATTAGGACATTTTCACCCCGTTCCAGTATCTCCATATAATCTGCATACCATTGCATCATTTCCCTGCGTCCTTCCAGATATTGGGCGTGATTGTAAGTTCCCCGGATGCTGTTCTTGTCAACATGAGCAAGCTGAGTTTCAATCCAGGCCGTGTTATAGCCTTGTTCATGTAAGATAGTACTCATTGTGTGGCGGAAGCCGTGGCCGGTTGCCCTGCCATCATAACCAATGCGTTTAATAACCTGATTAATGGCGGCCTCGCTCATCGGTTTCCCCGCATCATTACGTCCGGGGAAAACGTATTTCCCACGTCCTGTAATAGAGTGCAGTTTGATAAGAATGGCTTTAACCTGATTTGATAGCGGAACGATGTGAGGACGGCGCATTTTCATTCGCTCAGCAGGTATCTGCCAGATATCCTTATCGAAATCGAATTCAGTCCATTCTGATTCTCTCAATTCGATGGTACGCACGCCGGTAAGCATCAGTAAACGTGTAGCGGATTGAGTCACTTCGCTTCCGCTATAGCCCGCCAAAGCGATGAGGAATTCATTCATTTGGTCGGCTAAAAGGTGTGGGAAGTGTTTTTGCTTCGGTGCTTTAAGTGCGCTGGCAAGATCGGTAACAGGATTGAACTCTGCCCGTCCTGTAATCACGGCATAGGTGAAAATTTGCCGACAGGCCTGTCTGGTTTTTTTCAATTTATCCAAAACACCGCGTTGCTCCATTTTTCGGAGCACAGCCAGCATTTCGGCGGGTTTAATCTCGGTAACGGCACGTTTACCAATATACGGGAAGATATCTTTTTTCAGATATTCCAGAATGTCTTCAGCATACCCTTTTGACCAATTGGGGCGTTTATGCTCGTGCCACTCAATAGCGATGGATTCAAAACTATTGTTAACCGCAAACGCTTTGGCTGCCTTTTCAGCTTTCTTTTCCTCTATCGGATCATGACCATCCGATAGCGTCCGCCGTGCTTCGTTTCTCTTGGTTCTTGCTTCTGCGAGGGAGATATCAGGGTATACCCCTAATGCGAGTAATTTTTCTTTGCCTGCGATCCGATACTTCAACCGCCAATAGCGAGCGCCATTAGGGTTAACCAATAAATATAGTCCGCCACCATCTGCAAGTTTATAAGGTTTTTCTTTCGGCTTTGCAGTGTCCACCTGTCGGGCTGTTAGCTTCATCTGGGGGTATCTCATTTCATTGAACCTGAACGCACCCCTAAATATACCCCCATCAGATCGTGGATTTCAACCTACCTGACTGGACTAAAAAAGAACAAAAAAAGGCTAACAGTGCGTATTTGCTGGGATTTTTCGGACTTCGAAAATCCTACAGGATTCGACAATAGTAATTAATTTATTGTTTTTAAAGTATTTTATTTAGTTCAATTGGTTAACATGCCCCCTATAATGCCCCCATGTAAATTTCTTTGATTTATCAAGAAATAACCACCTTTTAAAGGATCGAGATATAAAGATAATACACAATCTGATACTTCTACTTTAATGACAAAAACAAAATCAAGTTTTTAATTCAGCTAGTGTTGATTATCACTTATTTAGGAACGGAGGTTCTTGTTTAGCAATATGCTTATAATAACGATTGTTATAATTGCAATGTGATAATTTATATTTTAAACCATTAAGATTTTAGTAAAAGTCTAATTTTGTGTTCTATGTAAAAGAAATTAAATTTTATTTCAGTTAGTGTCTTGATATTACTTTAGATAATTACTTGAATTTGAAGAAAATATTTATGACATATGCTTATGAGAACTTAAGTGCTGAACAATTTGAAAATCTGATCGTAATACTATGTCAATCTTTATTTGGAATTTCTGTTCAAGGTTTTGCTAAGGGTCCTGATGGAGGAAAAGATGCTAAATTTATAGGTGTTGCAGAACAGTTTCCAAATAAATCTCAGCCTTGGAAAGGAACTGTTATTATTCAAGCTAAACACACTAATGGGCTAAATAGAAGTTTTTCCGAATTAGATTTTTTTAGTCAATCATCTAAAAATACCATTATTGAAAAAGAAATTCCTCGAATTATAAACATGGTAAATAATAATCAATTGAATTATTATATGCTATTCTCTAACCGCAGGTTAACAGGAAACGCAGAAGAAGAAATAGTTGGGCATATCTCTCAGAGATGCAATATACCATTATCTTCAATTTATTTATGTGGCATAGAACAGCTGAATCTCTGGTTGAAGCGTTTTCCCGAAGTTGCAAAGCTAGCAGACATTGACCCAATTGACTCCCCACTTCTTGTAAGTTCAGGTGAGCTTGCCGAAGTAGTTGAAGCTTTAGCACGACAGATGAACATTATCGATAACTTATCTGATATGCCCCCTACAAAACGAACTTCTTATGAAGATAAGAATCAGATAAATGGCATGACAACCAACTATTCCCAATCTATGCTGAAAAAACATCTTAAAGATACAGCAGAAATACAGGCATTTTTAGCTGCACCTGAAAATGATAAATTTTTACAATTGTATGAAGGTGTTGCTGAGGATTTTCATTTTAAAATAATTTCTAAGAGAAGAAAACATCAATCATTTGATGAGGTTTTAGAATATTTATATGAGTTATTAATCTCTCGTGATCCTGTACTAAAGCAACATAAGCATAAGCGCCTTACTCGAACTCTGTTATTCTATATGTATTGGAATTGTGATATAGGAATGACATCATATGATTAGGCCTTCTAAACATTCTCATCCAGATCGTACAGTCATAAGTATGTCTTTATTAATGCTTACTCTTCTAAAAAATGAAAGAGTAGTTTCTTATGGTAAGCTGAGGGATTATGCAAAGAAAACTATCAACAGTGGGGAAGTGCTGTTTTTACCTGCATTGAATTTTCTTTTTTTAATGGGGTTAATTGAATATCATACAAAAATTGATTCCATAGAATACGTAGGACCCAATGAAACTATCTAAAATATACTCAAACAAATCAGACCTTTTTGAGCCTATAGAATTTGGGCCAGGCCTGAATGTTATCTTAGCTGAGATACGATTACCAGAAAATCGACTCAAGGATACTCATAACCTAGGTAAGACTACCTTAGGGAGACTAATAGATTTTGTTCTTTTATCAAAACGTGAAAAGAACTTCTTTCTTTTTAAGCATATGAATACTTTTGAGGAATTTATCTTTTTTTTAGAAATAAAAATTGATGAATTTTCTTATGTAACTATACGTAGGAGTGTAAAAGAACCATCAAAAATTTGCTTTAAAAAACACTCAGGCAGACATAAAGATTTTTCTTCCCTTTCTATTGACAAATGGGATCATAAAAATATTTCATTTGATAAAGCAAAAATCTTACTTGATGGTTTTCTTGATTGTCAGGCATTGAGTCCATGGGCATTTAGAAACATGCTTGGATATTTACTGCGTACACAAAAAGACTATTTAGATGTGTTTCAATTGAGTAAATTTTTATCTAAGCACTCTGACTGGAAACCATTTTTATCTCATGTATTAGGTTTTAATTCTGAATTAATATCTAAACTTTATAAAAAAGAAAATGACTTAAATCAGAGGAAAAAAAATAAAGATCTTCTCAAAACTGAACTTGGTGGTTCAATAGATGACATTAGTAAAATAGAAGGATTGTTATTATTAAAGCAAAAAGAATCAGAGAAAAAACAAAATTTATTAAACTCTTTTGACTTTCGCGGCTTTGATAAAGAAAAAACAATTTCCTTAGTAGATGAAATAAATTCAAAAATATCAGAATTAAACGAAAGCAGATATTACTTAAGCCAAAATAAAAAAAAGATAAAATCATCTTTGAAGCAAGGCAGTATTTTATTTAACCCAGATGAAGCGGAAATATTATTTAAAGAGGCTGGAGTGTTTTTTGAAGGGCAGATAAAGAAAGATTTTCATCAGCTTATTTCATTTAACAAGGCTATTACGGAAGAAAGAAACAAATACCTACAGGAGGAATTAACATCCATAGATATTGAACTACAAGAAATAAATAGAGAATTAAATAAACTTGGGAAAGTTAGATCCGAAAACTTATCATTCTTAAGCAGCACTGATGTTTTTGATAAATATAAAAAATACTCTGATGAAATGGTAATATTGAAAGCGGATATAACATCACTAGAAAAACAAAAACAAGTTATACATCGCCTGCAAGAGATTAGAACAGAAGTTAGAAACTTGAAAGGAGAATGTGAGCAATTGCAAGTATCAATAGAACTAGATGTTGAAAAACAAAATTCTGAATCTAACAGTCTTTTTTCATCAATCAGGCTATATTTTAGTGAGATTGTAAATAGTGTTATTGATCGTAACGCTCTTTTAAGAGTATTTCCAAACAAAGAAGGACACCTTGAGTTCAAGGCTGATATTTTAGATGAATTGGGAAATTCAACAAGCGCAGACTTGGGTTTTACTTATCGCAAACTTTTATGTATAGCATTCGACATGGCTGTACTTAGAGCCAATTCAATTCATAAATTTCCACGTTTCGTTTATCATGATGGTGTATTTGAATCACTAGATGATAGAAAAAAAGAGAATTTGTTAAAAGTAATTAGAGACTACTCTGATTTTGGATTGCAGCAAATCATAACTCTAATTGATTCTGATATGCCTCCACACGAAAATATTGGCAAAAACGCATTTAATAATGAAGAAATTGTCCTTCGTTTGCATGATGAAAACGAAAATGGAAGATTATTTAAAATGAGAACGTGGTAAGTTTATTATTATGCATTGAAATAACGACTATAATTTAAAGAAATTGGATTACTATATTTACCTAAATAGAGCACAGAATGGAAAGCAGCCATGAGTATCAAATTAATAACTGAAAATACCATTTTATCTCATGGCTTATTTTACTGATATCAAACTATTCAATAGAAGCCTTACGGGCTATCCGTTCAATAAGCTGACCATTCATATCAAAATACCGGCTAGGCCAAATTTCAGAAGGATGTATTTCAAGATAGTTAGCAATCATAGATAGGCTCTTAAGAATTAAGCCGTTCAAAACACGCATCCAATGTTTTGTTTTTACATGATTTTCTTTGTGGTGTTTTGAACGCGTTCTGGCATA
>NZ_NIBU01000112.1 GCF_002632485.1 Xenorhabdus innexi
AAGGCTGGAATTTGACGGGGAATACGACCCGCTATTTCGCCTCAACGCACTGGCCGATATCGAAGACGGCTCGCCGCTGACCCTGAAAGTAGAGCGTGCCATTTTACTGAAAAGTGTGTTACAGGAGTTATCCTTCCGTGATGTCTATTCACTGCTCAACGGAACCATCACAGAAATAAACGGCTATACCGGTGGGCGTGCACGTTTACTGAAAGAGCTAAAACAGCAAACAAGCAATCCGGAAATATCAATATTAGTGGTTATTCGTGATCACATCACAGCCCTGACCGATCTTATTCAGCAACACTTATCTGCCGGTCATGCACCTGAATTTTCGCTACTCCTGAAACACCTGAATACGGTTATCGAATTCAGTCTGTTAAAACAGCCCTCAACTGAAACACCAATAACCGGTAGCGATAAAGCTGTTCCCGAATCTGCATCAAAAAAGATGAAACCGGTATCGGCTCCATCAGAAAATACGGCTGTACCACTGGCTGACTTATCACCATCCTCTTGGTATGAAGTGGAGGCACAAAATCGTGATGAAGCACGTATGTTGCTGGAAAAAGCGAAGCTCTATTTTCTCACACATGAGCCAAGTCACCCCGCTCCAATGATGATTGAGCGCATTCAACAACTGATTGATCGTAATTTTGTCGATATTATTTATGATCTTGCGCCAGAAGGGTTAAATCAGCTCGCCATTATCTTTGGTCATACGAATAATCCCGGCGCAAGTACAGATGCAGACATGGATGATATCGACTAACCGTTTTTAACATTTATTCAGATCCCCAACGAATTACTCACTCACCCCTAGATCTACCTATCTAGCCAGCATTGGAGAACGTGTCATGAAATCCAGTGGACAAAAATTTATCGCGCGCAATCGCGCACCCCGTGTCCAGATTGAATACGATGTTGAACTTTATGGTTCAGAAAAAGTGGTTCAATTGCCCTTTGTGATGGGCGTGATGGCGGATTTGGTCGGAAAATCCACCGAAGCCCAGCCCGAGGTTTCCGATCGGAAATTTTTGGAAATTGACGTGGATAACTTTGATGAGCGCATGAAGTCTATCAAACCCCGGGCCGCCTTCCAGGTTGATAACACCCTGACCGGTGAGGGTCAACTGAATGTTGAACTGGTGTTTGAAAGCATGGAGGACTTTCAACCCGATGCTATCGCGAAAAAAGTGACACCGTTGGCGAACCTGCTGGAAGCCCGTACCCAACTGGCAAACCTGCTGTCTTACATGGACGGCAAAAGTGGGGCAGAGCAACTGATTGCCGAAATACTGCAAAACCCGGCTCTGTTGAAATCACTGGCTGAAGCGCCAAAACCTGAAGACAGCCTTTCCTCTGAAGACAGCACCCCCGATTCAGATGAAGGCGCTGAAAATAAGGAGTAATTGATGAGTAAGACCGAACAAGAAACCTTGTCTCAACAAGAGCAGACGCCAAAAGAATACACGGCTGATGAGTTAAGTGTATTGCTCGGTAAGGAATTCCGCCCGCAAAGTGATCAGACCCGTGATGCCGTTGAAAATGCGGTCAAAACACTGGCTCAGCAGGCACTGGAAAATACGGTGACCCTCTCGGGGGATACCTATCGCACCATCCAGTCTCTGATTGCCGAAATTGATACCAAAATCTCCCAGCAGATGAACCATATCCTGCACCATGAGGAGTTCCAGACACTGGAAGGTGCCTGGCGGGGTCTGCATTATCTGGTCAATAACACGGAAACGGATGAGATGCTGAAAATCCGGGTGATGTGTCTGTCCAAAACAGAACTCCGCAACACCTTAAAACGCTTTAAAGGGATTAGCTGGGATCAAAGCCCGCTGTTTAAGAAAATCTATGAAGCGGAATATGGCCAGTTCGGGGGGGAACCTTTCGGCTGTCTGGTGGGGGATTACTATTTTGATCACACTGCTCCGGACGTGGAACTGTTACGCCAGATATCGCAAATCAGCGCCGCAGCCCACTGCCCGTTTATTTCGGGGGCATCCCCCAGTGTGATGCAGATGAACTCGTGGCAGGAGCTGGCTAATCCCCGTGACCTGACCAAAATCTTCCAGAATACCGAATACGCCCCCTGGCGGAGTTTACGTGAGTCAGAAGATATTCGTTACATCGGGCTTGCTTTACCACGTTTTCTGTCCCGTTTACCCTATGGTGCCCTGACTAATCCGGTGGATAACTTCAACTTTGAAGAAAATACCGCCGGGCCGACCCACGAGAATTACACCTGGGCAAATGCCGCGTATGCAATGGCGGTCAATATTAACCGTTCATTTAAACTGTATGGCTGGTGTACTTCTATCCGGGGTGTCGAATCCGGTGGTATTGTGGAAAATCTGCCCTGTTATACCTTCCCGTCTGATGACGGTGGCGTGGATATGAAATGCCCCACCGAAATTGCCATCAGTGACCGGCGCGAAGCGGAATTAGCCAAAAACGGCTTTATTCCGCTGCTGCACCGTAAAAATACTGATATGGCGGCGTTTATCGGAGCTCAGTCGCTCCAGAAGCCTTCTGAATATTATGATCCTGATGCCACGGCCAATGCCAATCTTTCAGCCCGTTTGCCCTATCTGTTTGCCTGCTGCCGTTTTGCCCATTACCTGAAATGTATTGTCCGTGACAAAGTCGGGACATTTCAGGAACGCAGTGATATGGAACGCTGGCTGAATGAGTGGATCACTAATTATGTCGATGGTGATCCGGTCAATTCATCACAGTTCACTAAGGCAAAAAAACCGCTGGCTGCCGCCGAAGTTCGGGTCGAAGAGGTAGAGAGCAACCCAGGATATTACCAGGCTAAGTTTTTCCTGCGGCCTCACTATCAATTAGAAGGCCTGACGGTTTCGCTGCGACTGGTTTCCAAATTACCCTCATTAAAAGGAGCATGATACTCACCAACTACTCTTTCCACAGAAAACCAAACGTCACTGGTTCAGTGATGATCTTCCTGTAGCAATAAACCTTTCTCAATACGTAAACGTAACGCGCTGTGTATCCCGTCAACATCGATTGGATGCACGTGTTAGTTATCTTTGCTTCATTAACCCCTTAAGATTAAGGCGAAAAATTATGTCTACTCGTTTACCAACACCCGATGCGTATATTTTCTTCACTGATATTAAAGGTGAATCAGGTGATAAAGAGCATAAAGAATGGACTGCGGTCAATTCCTTTAAAATAGATTTGTTTAACGAGATCAATAAATCTAATCAAGGAACTGGGTTAGGCGGAGGTATCGTCCACGTTGGCAACCTCCACTTAAGTCTTCTGTTTGATAAATCAGCGATAACCTTGCGTAAATTTGCTACTTCCGGGCAACATATTAAAGAAGTTAAATTAAATGTTCGTCGACAAGGTGGCTCACAAGAGGCCTGGTATCAATTGACTCTAACACAAGCCATGGTTGCGAACGCCCAGCTTGTATACGGAGATAACCATTTCTATTGTGATATCGAGCTTGCCTTCCAGAAACATAAAGAAAGCTACTTCCCGCTAGATTTTGAAGGCAAAAAAGGCGCTGAAATTACCTACACCTGGGATTCTTATACCAATAAACTGGAATAATACATCGTGGATTACCCTGATAACCTCCTTCCCCCAAGGGGGTTATCTTTATCCACACTATCCTTATCAGCAATAAGGATCCACGCTTATGCGATTCACCATTGTTAAATGTACCAGTGCAAGCCAACCAACACAACTGAGTTATGAGTTTTCTCCTCCGGGTGGCACTATCGGCAACTGTCAGGATAATAGCTGGATTTTACCTGATGAAGAGCAGAACATTGCCCGGATGCAGGTTATGGTATCAATCTCAGCAAGTGGCAAGTGTCAGATCACTAATCTGGGTTCTGCATCTGAAGTTTTGCTGAATACAATACCTGTGGCTCCTAATCGTCAGGTTGAAGTCCGCGATGGTGATGTCTTAAATATTGGCAATTATCAGATTCAGGCTATTGATACCAACAAGAAAAATACACTGCCACAGTCTGACATTCACGCTATCAATGTACCCTCTGAATCAGATGCGGGTTCGGCAGATATTCCCCATGAAGTCTGGGATGGTCTGGAACAAATTTTCACGATCCCTGATACCCCGCCTCCTTCTGGCAAGCATAAAACGCCATCCGAAAGAGACGAACATAATCCGCTACTTTCCGCCAGACATCAGGAAAACGATGAACGTAACCCCATTGATCCACTGGCAAAAATAAAGAAAACAGCCGATCTGGAAACACTACAGCGGCGTGTGAAAGATCCTGTGACTATGTTCAACTCAGATAGCCTCTTCCGGCAGGAAGATATTCTTAATAACAATACACCGACAACCTTATTTCAGAATGATAAGGACTATGACATTGAATATAGTGATAAGGAAAATGCACTTGATCCACTGGAATTATTTTCTGATCATAGTGTTAAATCTAAACAAAATACGAAAAATGAGGACCCGTTGGATTTGATGTTAGACACCGCAATACCACTGACATCTTCTGACCACCCCCAAATTTCCGAACCTAAATCTACTTCTGCAACACAGCCCGCATCTGAGCATCATCCGCAATCAGTTCCCCCGCTCTTCACAACAGAAGAATTATCCAGAGAACTGAGTAAAGATTTAGCCACAAATCAGTTTGGGGTCGAAATAGAAAAAACTGAGGGTAAAGGTGAAGATGCCTTCTTTATTCCACCCAATAAACAGACTAATACGAATCATCAGGTCAATACACCGGATATATCACCGCATATCACGGCTGATGATCCGATTTATGATCGGCTGAATATTGACCCAATCAGCCACAGCGCCGATGAACCCGTTACCGACGGTATTACACTGGATGGGAAATTGCTGGCCGCACTACTGGAGGGCATGGGACTCAACAATCTCCGTCAGCCCCATTTTGATGAGCACCGCATGTACCAGCTCGGTCAGCTGGTCAGTCAGTTGACTCAGGGCATTGTGGCACTCAATACCTCACGTACGCTACTGAAACGGGAAGCCGAAGCCGGAATGACTCAACTGTTATCCGATGCAAATAACCCCTTCAAACTGTTGCCTTCCGGTCAGGCGGTACTGGTGCAGATGTTTGGGGATCATATGCCGGGGTTTATGTCTGCTGAACAGGCCACCCGCGATATTTTAACGGAATTACAGGCGCATCAACTGGGTATGATTGCCGGGATGCGGGCCATTACATTCGATATCCTGCAACTCTTTCATCCCACTCTGATTGAACAAAAAGCCCGGGATGAAGGCGGTATGCCACGTTTGTCATTATCTTCCACCTACAAAGCGGCATTATGGGAGTTTCTGACTAAGCATTATCAAAAAACCGCCCATGAATTTGAGCACCATTCCGGCCTGTTTGGTAAAAATTTTCTGGCAGCCTATGAAAGCGAAGTGAATAACTATAAAAACACCCAGAGAAAAATAAAGAAACAGTCACGCTGACATCGTCAGCTTCTCAGAGACAAAGCTCCCATCCATTTTAAATCACAACCTGAAAAACGGCGGGAACACTGCTTTTCAGTATACCCATCCCATTGCCCACAGTTATTATCATCACGACGAATAGGTATCTTATGAATGACAACATAACTTCAATACGTGATGGTTATCATCGTCCGGGTAATCCCAGACACATCACGGCCAGAGACAAAATGCAGCCTTCCCTGCTGGACAGGCTCACGGATAATGACCCCGATAAGAAAAAAGAGGCCACCAGTCATCACCTGATATCACACAGC
>NZ_NIBU01000113.1 GCF_002632485.1 Xenorhabdus innexi
GAGGGCTTCTTTTTGGGCATTTGTCAGGGTAATTTTCATGGACACAATCTTGATCTGATAGGAAGGAAAAATCAAGCAGCTTCAATTACGATGGGTATATAAATCAGGCTATTTCCTCACGTGATTTAGTATTGCGTGCGCATCACGAACTGTTTACTCAGCATGATGCGGGAGTACTTGACCGTTATTTTTCGCCGCATTTCATTGAGCATTCCCCATTGATTAAAGATGGGCTGTCCGGTTTGCGTGAACTGGTTCAGACTCACCCGGAGCTGCATCATGAAGCTTATCGCGTATTACAGGATGATGATCTGGTTGCTATTCACGGCCGTTTTACGGGATTAGATACCCAGCCGTTGGTTGGTTTTGATTTATATCGGGTTGTTGATGGTTTAATCGTGGAGCACTGGGATGGTCTGGTACCACAGTCTGTACCTAATGCCAGTGGCCGGACTCAGTTAGACGGCCCGACTGAAGCGGGCGACAGTCATGACAAGGAAAAAAATCGTAAATTGGTGGTGAGTTTCTTCATGCGCGCTCTGATTGAAGAACATTATGATGAATTTAGAAACTATACCAATGGTGAGGCATTCCGTCAGCATAGTCCGGATATTCCCGATGGTGCAGCGGCGGTTATCGCATCTCTTCAACAATTGAAAGATGAAGGAAAAGGGCTGCATTATAGCAAAATTCACCGCACGGTAGCAGATGGGCAGTTTGTTCTGACGCATTCAGAAGGCAGTATTGCCGGAGAGCGGCATAGCTACTTTGAACTATGGCGTGTTGAGAAGGGTAAAATAGCGGAGCTTTGGGATGCTATCACGCCGGTACCAGAGGATGGGCAGGCATTACATCGTTATGGTATTTTCTAATGTGATTATAAAGTACTGAAATTAACTCTGTTTGGTGTACACTACCATCGCTCTGCCTGTTGCTGGCTGGCACAGAAAATGATTACCCGGATTGCCGAAAATACGTAAAACAGGCGGGGCGAATTCTGGCTGATATCCCGTTCACTGCCTTGGTGAGTAAGGCAGGGCATATCTTATTGGATCAATTATCACATCATACTAAAAGGTGTCCGCCAGGCGCGGGAGCTGCGTAGTAAATTGCAAAAACATAAATATACATGGAGGTCAGGTGGAACCAACAGACTTGTAAGAGAGGAGAATAATGCATTGGTATATAAAAGTATTAAAGAGTTATGCCTGTTTGAGGGGGCGAGCACAACGTAAGGAGTTTTGGTATTTCATTCTGTTTCAGATTCTGGCCGTTCTTATCATTTCTTTTCTGGAAAGACAATTTGCCGTTGCTAATCCCGAAATTTATATGGGCTGGTTCAGCGCCATTTATCTACTACTCACATTTTTTCCATCACTGGCAGTAACTGCGCGTCGATTACACGATATTAACTTTAGTGCCTGGTGGCTGCTTTTACATCTTATCCCGTTTGTTGGCACTGTTATTTTATTGATTCTCGCCACTCTGAAAGGAACGACGGGCAACAATAAATATAGCTCAGAGAGCTGGATTCACTCACAGGAAAATACCCCGGATCAGGTTAACGGGTGATTTCAGGTCATACAGGAGCGCTAAAATGACAATGAACAGAAGAAATTTTATTTCTACAGCGGCAACACTTGCAGGTGCTGGCGTACTTTCCTCGCTACTTCCAACGAGTTCTCTGCTTGCCCGGAATTTAACTGAGACTGATACTCTGGCTGTCAGCATTGATCAACTCCGGCCGAAGCTGTTACAGGATGCACAAGCCAGATCCAGCAGTCTGGGGCTGGACCCCCGCATCTGGAGCTGGCACCGGGACATGGCTGCTATCGACAAGCCAGCTAATTACTATGAGGCTTCTCTGGCTGACTGTCCGGCTTTCGGAAGCCTTCCCAGAGAGCAGCGTTGTGAGGTTGTCGTCATTGGTGGCGGATTGCTGGGAGCCTCCACCGCATTACATCTTGCTGAAGCGGGTGTGGATGTGATTCTGGTTGAAAAGGATAATATTGGCTCGGGAGCTTCCGGCCGTAACGGGGGACAGATGACACCCGGAATTGCCCGCTGGTCAGCTGAAACCATGCTGGAAAAATTTTCGCCTGAAGAAGCCAGACGCTTATGGCAGTTTACATCAGTTGAAGCAATGGATCTCGTGGATGAACTTCGCGAACGCTATGGTTTTGAATGTGACCGCAAATATGGTCATATCACGGCGGCGATACATCCGGGTCATATGGGGCCGTTGGTGGCTAATGCCGATGCGCGGCGTCGGTTGGGCGACAGGATGGTGAAGGTTATTGGGCCATACGAATTACAGGAAGAATATGTGCATTCGGATATTTATCATGGTGCCAATATCGACAGTCTCAGTGGTCAGGTTCATCCTTTAGCACTATTACGGGGTCTGGTTTATGGCTTTGCCGGGCTTGGGGGTCGGATATATGACAACACAAAAGTGACCGGTATCAGGCCGGATGACAACGGTACGGTCATAGAAACCAGTCAGGGAACTATCAGAGCGAGTAAAGCCGTGGTACTTGGGGTACATGCTTCTACTGGTGAGTTTATCTCTGGCTCTTCAACAACAGTGCCTTTCTATACCTATGTTGCAGTAACTCCGCCATTGCCGGTGCCTGTCAAAGAATTAATTCCATCAGATTTGCCTGTTTACGATACCCAGTTACAGATAGATTATTACCGCGCGGTTCGTAATAATCGCCTGTTGTTTGGCGGGCAGGGCACAGGTAATTCCTGGTCAGCGCGTGATGTAAACAACTATTTATGTGATCGTATCAGAACCGTATTTCCGCAGTTGGAGAAACCTGAGCTGGAATACTCTTGGGGAGGGATTAGCGACCTGACTCTGAATGGTGCTGCTGATGCACGTAAAAGTGATGAACGCGTTCCTGTATATATGATACATGGCTGGAGTGGTCATGGCGTAGCACAGACAGTACGCATTGGCAAAGCAATCAGTGATGATTTCACCGGACGCAATCGGGACTTTACCATGTTGACCAGCATTGACCACACCAGTATTCCACTGGGTTCTTATTTTTCTCCGGTGGTTATCCCGTTGATTAAAGGTGCTCTGGGAGTTATGAGTACATTTAATCCGGCAGATATGGTTTCATTCTGACCACATCAATAATCTGAGAATAATAAACGCCAGTATTTAATAGACTGGCGTGATTAAGAGCCAATTTTTTATTACACATACTTTTCAAAAATTACTGTTAATTATTTTATAAATAATATTATCGGTGAGATTAGGAAAATCCATTGGTATAATTCCTATACCAACTCCAGATATATCTCCTTTTTTATCTAACATACTTATAAATTGAGGGTTTAACCTCTTAGCTGCCTGCTTTATTGACCGCTGGCCAAATTGCCCAGCTACACTTAAAAAGTTAATAAAAGCGCTTGCTCATTATTGGTGTGATTATTGATAGTCAAATCCAAGTGCTTAGCTATCTGCTCTTCTTTGATATTAAGATTAACCGGATCATAATCATCTTGTATATTAGCTGCTCTCCAATGAATTCCGGGCAGTCCAGAAACATTTGAGAAAACAACTATTTTTCCTCTGACTTCCCCCAGAGATGGAATATTTGAAGACAGATACATATACTGATGATGTCCACCATAATGTCCATTAAAAATGTCAATGAAATCAGCATCACTGACGGTAGACTATTCCTGTTTTATCCGCATAAAAATAGTTTCTGAAGGGTGTGATGACAAGAAGTCAATGCATTGATTTAAGACATCACCAAAATTTATTTTCTGATAGACCAAATCATGATGAATTGCAAAAATGCCATCAATGGCTCGGCATCTGATATCCAGAAATCGTATTCCTTTCTGTAGTTGAGTTTCCACTGATAGAGTCTGGCAAATAATAACCCCAAAAAGATCCCTATCCGGGGAGTAAGTTGCACACGATTCATGAGTTCCCGGAACGGATAATAGTGCAATCGATTTTTTATCGTCGATATTTTTCATCCAGATTTCAGATTGCCAAGATTCTTTATCATCAGCCGAATAATCAATGCCTTGTGTTGATGAGTTTACTACGGTTTCAATTTTTTTCATAAAAACCTCTGTATGGTTATCACTGTGAAAATAAAAGTTTTCTACTTGTAGATATATTATGGTTAATTGGTGGTTTTTTATTGATTAACAAAATGGTTAGGTCAACATTTGGAGTTCGTGTCTTTTATTATAGTAAAAAATACTAATGTGTAATAAAAATCAACATGATTATTCATTAATATATAATCAAAGGTATATATGAGTTGATATATCATTTTTTATTTTCTTTTGATTATTATCTATATATTATAGTGATATTTACTGATAGCATTAAAAATACACTACATTAATAAATGTTAATATCCATAATAAAATAATGCGCTAAACGGCAGTGCTTTTTATCCTGATGTGCTAAAGCAGCGTTTGCTGATTATATAGGGTTTCTCTATTTAGAAAATTTTATCGTTTCTCCAGCTATCGTAAAGTAAGTGGGAATCCATTGATATATATCCATTATTCTTCAGGAGAACTTATAATGACCTTACTAAAGCCAGATCATGTTCAGCTCGCTATACCCAAAGGAGAAGAAGATACTGCCCGTAAATTTTATATAGATATTCTTGGATTGACTGAGATGCAAAAGCCCGCAAACCTTGCTAAACGTGGTGGCTGTTGATTTATCAGTGGTGATGTTCAGGTTCATTTAGGCGTACAGGAAGATTTTTATCCCGGAACGGAAGCACATCCGGCAACCTGAATCAGTAACGTAGGTTGTGTACTGATTTTGGCTATACATGTAAGGATGATGAACCCCTGGAAGGGTTTAACCGATTTCATGTCTATGATCCGTACGGTAATAGAATAGAGTTAATGGAAATATCCTGATGATGCCTATGGCAGTGAAGAAATTTGAGTAACGAAAACGAACGGAAAAATATATATTGTCCAGTCTGGCTGGACAGGATAGTTTTTTATGGCCATATTACATTCTAACAACGTAGAAAGTCCTGACAAAGTTAATAGCTTTTTATTTAAAAATTTAATGGTGCCAATATATTAGAGTGGTGGTTAAATTAATTGTTATGTAGAAGAGAATAATTTCAATGTTTTTTATTATAGAATAAAGAACAGTAAGCATACAATAAAATATAAAGTCATAATATATGGCCGCATCCTGTACAATTAACATTCAAGGTTTGTTTTTAGTGATAAATTTTGAATAGTAAAAGAACATGAGTGATGTTTTATTTTACAATAAACTGTGGTTTTTAATCTAATTAAATCCATTAATGTTCATGTGTTGATTTTCAATGTTAATTAACCATTTTTTGTCATTTGGAGACAACGATTTATTTTTACCTCCATAGAGTTTTCATAAATGTAATTTCATTTTTCGTTTTTAACTTATTAAATTTTGGTTGTTTTTTATAACTTGCATTCACATAATAAGTGCAACACCGTTATGAACGAAGTAAACGAGTCGGTATGCCTTTAAATAACTCATTCGGTGTTTGATAACCTCGCGTTTTTCGAGGACGTTTATTTAATCGATTTGCCACGAGATTTATCTCCAACTCTGAG
>NZ_NIBU01000114.1 GCF_002632485.1 Xenorhabdus innexi
GCTGTGTGATATCAGGTGATGACTGGTGGCCTCTTTTTTCTTATCGGGGTCATTATCCGTGAGCCTGTCCAGCAGGGAAGGCTGCATTTTGTCTCTGGCAGTGATACGGTTGATTTTACTCCGATAATGATAACCACCACGTATCAACGTTATGTTGTCATTCATTGGATACATTTACTCCGGTCACTGTAGTTTAGTCTCTGAGGTATTGATGAAATCAGTGTGATTGTTTTTTTATTTTTCTCTGGGTGTTTTTATAGTTATTCACTTCGCTTTCATAGGCTGCCAGAAAATTTTTACTAAACAGGCCGGAATTGTGCTCAAATTCATGGGCGGTTTTTTGATAATGCTTAGTCAGAAATTCCCATAATACGGCTTTGTAGGTGGAGGATAAGGACAAGCGCGGCATACCGCCTTCATCCCGGGCTTTTTGTTCAAGTAGGGTGGGGTGGAATAGTTGCAGGATATCTACCGTGATGGCACGCATTCCGGCAATCATGCCCAGTTGATGTGCCTGTAATTCCGTTAAAATATCGCGGGTGGCCTGTTCAGCAGACATAAACCCCGGCATATGATCCCCAAACATCTGCACCAGTACCGCCTGACCGGAAGGCAACAGTTTAAAGGGGTTATTTGCATCGGATAACAGTTGAGTCATTCCGGCTTCGGCTTCCCGTTTCAGTAGCGTACGCGAGTTATTGAGTGCCACAATGCCCTGAGTCAACTGACTGACCAACTGACCGAGCTGGTACATGCGGTGCTCATCAAAATGGGGCTGACGGAGATCGTTGAGTCCCATGCCGTCCAGTAGTGCGGCCAGCAATTTCCCATTCAGTTTGGTCTCGTCTGTGACTGGTTCATTGGTACTGATGCTGATCGGCTCAATATTCAACCGTTCATAAATAGGATCATCAGCTGTGATATGCGGTGAGATATTGAGTTTATTGGTTTGATGATTAACTGAAGTCTGGTGATTCGTGCCATCCTGAACATGAGGATGTTTATTTGAGTGTGTAGCGGGAAAGATAATTTCTTCTGTTTTTCCTATGTTGGTATCACTTTTAGTTAAATCTTTACTCAGTTCTCTGGATAGCTCTTCTGTTGTGAAAAGTGCGGAAACTGACTGTATATTATTGGCTGAGACGGATGGTGATACAGAAGTAAACCGGGGCTTGGTATCAAGTGGTGTCAGAGGAACAGCATCGCCTAACATTGTGTCTAAGTGATTATCATTTTTAATGTCTTTTTTTTGTTTACGATGATTGTCAGAAAATAACTCCAGAGGATCGATTTCATTCTCCGTATCATTGTATTCAGTATCATACTCCTTATCATTCTGAAATAAGGTTGTCGGTGTATTGTTATTAAGAATATCCTCCTGCCGGAAGAGGTTATCTGAGTTGAACATAGACACAGGGTCTGTTTCACGTGACTGTAGGGTTTCCAGATTGGTCGTAGGTTCGATTTTTGTTAATAGATCAATGAAACCATATTTATCGCTTTCTTGCTGTGAAGAAAAGAGAGGATGATTGTCATTTCTTTCTGATGGGAGCTGATGTTTTTCAGCAGAAGGTGAAGCGCTGGTATTGGGGAATACTTGTTCCAGATCATCCCAGACTTTATTGGGAATTTTTGACTGTTGGGTATCTGATTCAAAAGGCGGGTTGATAACACGGGTCGTCGCTTGTGGTGGTGCACTTTTTTTGATATCAATGGCCTGAATCTGATAATGACCAATATTCAGGACATCCCCATCGCGAATTGTAACCTGATGATCCGAAGCCACCGGTATTGTATTCAGCAAAACCTGAGATGCAGAACCCAGATTAGTGATCTGACATTTGCCGCTTTCTGAGATTGATACAATAACCTGAACCCGGGCAATGTTCTGCTCTTCATCAGGCAAAACCCAGCTATTATCCTGACAATGGCCGATAGTCCCACCCGGAGGAGAAAACTGATAACTCAGTTGTGCTGGTTGGTTTGTACTGGTGTTTTTAACAATGGTGAATCGCATAAGCGTGAACCCTTATTATTGATAAGGATAATGTGATAAAGATAAACCTCCCTGGAACAAGGAGGTTACCAAGGTAGCTCATGAGTGTTACTTCATTTCATTTCATTGGTATAAGAATCCCAGGAATAAGTAAGTTCAGCACTTTTTATCCCTTCGAAATTCAGTGGGATGTAGCTTTCTGTATGTATCTGGAAGGCAATAGCTAGTACGGTGTAAAAATGACCAGTATCAAACATAAGATCGGAAGATACGAGCAGAGCATTCTGCAATTCCAGCTTATACCACTCTTCTTGTTCACCACTTTGTCGGCGAACAATGAGTTTAATTTCTTTAATATGTTTTCCTTTAATAAGCGTGTTACGAAGTGAAATAGTTCCTTTATCAAATGAAACATTTGTATTTAGTAAGCCAATATTAGCTATACCTGAACTTAATCCAGATGTTGCATTCTTCTCAACAGCGTTGTACACCGAAAAATTAAAACGCTCTACGCCAAGCCAGTCTTTATGTTTTCCATCACCGGCCTCACCTTGAATATCAGTAAAGTAAATATATGCGTCATGAGTAGACATAGTTTTCCCCTTACTTAATAGAATTTAATTGATTAGCGGCTATTCAATCGGAATGTGTATTGGAAGATCGGTTTATTGTTTGAGTTACTGAGAAGCCATGTTGTAAGCATTCTCTGAATATATAGGTTGTTAGAATTAACCCGCTTTCAATGAGGGCAATTTTGAAACCAGCCGCAGCGATACCGTCAGACCTTCTAATTGATAGTGAGGCCGCAGGAAAAACTTAGCCTGGTAATATCCTGGGTTGCTCTCTACCTCTTCGACCTGAACCTCGGCAGCAGCCAGCGGTTTTTTTGCCTTAGTGAACTGTGATGAATTGATCGGGTCACCATCGACATAATTGGTGATCCATCTATTCAGCCAGCGCTCCATATCACTGCGTTCCTGAAATGTCCCGATCTTGTCACGGACAATACATTTCAGGTAATGGGCAAAACGGCAGCAGGCAAACATATAGGGCAGGCGAGCCGAAAGATTGGCATTGGTCGTGGCATCTGGATCGTAATATTCCGCAGGCTTCTGGAGCGACTGGGCTCCGATAAACGCCGCCATATCAGTGTTTTTACGGTGCAGCAGCGGAATAAAGCCGTTTTTAGCTAATTCTGCCTCGCGTCGGTCGCTGATGGCAATTTCGGTGGGGCATTTCATGTCCACGCCGCCGTCATCAGACGGGAAGGTATAACAGGGCAAGTTTTCCACAATACCGCCGGATTCGACACCTCGGATAGAGGTACACCAGCCATACAGCTTAAATGAACGGTTGATATTGACCGCCATCGCATACGCGGCGTTTGACCAGGTATAATTTTCGTGAGTGGGCCCCTCGGTATTTTCTTCAAAATTGAAGCCATCGACCGGATTAGTCAGGGCACCATAGGGTAAACGGGCCAGAAACCGTGGCAAAGTGAGCCCGATGTAACGGACGTCTTCTGATTCACGTAGACTCCGCCAGGGGGCGTACTCGGTATTCTGGAAGATTTTGGTCAGGTCACGGGGATTAGCCAGCTCTTGCCACGAGCTCATCTGCATCACACTGGGGGATGCCCCTGAAATAAACGGGCAGTGGGCTGCGGCGCTGATTTGCGAGATCTGGCGTAACAGTTCCACGTCCGGAGCAGAGTGATCAAAATAGTAATCTCCCATCAGGCAGCCGAAAGGTTCTCCCCCGAACTGACCATATTCCGCTTCATAGATTTTCTTAAATAACGGGCTTTGATCCCAGCTGATCCCCTTAAAGCGTTTTAAGGTGTTGCGGAGTTCTGTTTTGGACAGACACATCATCCGGATTTTCAGCATCTCATCCGTTTCCGTGTTATTGACCAGATAATGCAGACCCCGCCAGGCACCTTCCAGTGTCTGGAACTCCTCATGGTGTAGGATATGGTTCATCTGCTGGGAGATTTTGATATCGATTTCGGCAATCAGAGACTGGATGGTGCGATAGGTATCCCCCGAGAGGGTTACCGTATTTTCCAGTGCCTGCTGAGCCAGTGTTTTGACCGCATTTTCAACGGCATCGCGGCTCTGATCACTTTGCGGGCGGAATTCCTTACCGAGCAATACACTTAACTCATCAGCCGTGTATTCTTTGGGTTCCTGCTCTTGTTGAGACAAGGTTTCTTGTTCGGTCGTACTCATTAATTACTCCTTATTTTCAGCGCCTTCATCGGAATCGGGGGTGCTGTCTTCAGAGGAAAGGCTGTCTTCAGGTTTTGGCGCTTCAGCCAGTGATTTCAACAGCGCCGGGTTTTGCAGTATTTCGGCAATCAGTTGCTCAGCCCCACTTTTGCCGTCCATGTAAGACAGCAGGTTTGCCAGTTGGGTACGGGCTTCCAGCAGGTTAGCCAACGGTGTCACTTTTTTCGCAATGGCATCGGGCTGAAAATCCTCCATACTTTCAAACACCAGTTCAACATTCAGTTGGCCCTCACCGGTCAGGGTGTTATCAACCTGAAAGACGGCCCGGGGTTTGATAGACTTCATGCGTTCATCAAAGTTATCCACGTCAATTTCCAAAAATTTCCGATCGGAAACCTCGGGCTGGGGTTCGATGGATTTTCCGGCCAAATCCGCAATAATTCCCATCACAAAAGGCAATTGGACCACTTTTTCTGAACCATAAAGTTCAACATCGTATTCAATCTGGACACGGGGGGGGCGGTTGCGCGCGATAAATTTTTGTCCGCTGGATTTCATGACACATTCTCCAATACTGGCTGGGTAGGTAGATTTAAAGGAAGTAAATAAACTCGTGGAATAAATACAAGAGATAATTAATTTGCATCAGAGTCATCCGTACGACCAAAGATAATGGCAAGTTGATTTAACCCTTCTGGCGCAAGGTCATAGATAATATCGATAAAATTACGATCGATGAGTTGTTGAATGCGGTCAATCATCATTGGGGCGGGATGGCTTGGTTCATGTGTCAGAAAATAGATTTTTACTTTTTCTAATAACATGCGTGCTTCATCACGATTATTGATTTTTACTTCGTACCAATTCGGTGAGAATGAACTTGCCGGTTCTACTGTATCTGTTGATGGTTGATCGATGGGTGATTGTGTTGTTTCCTGTTTTATCATTGATGCAGGTTCAGATGGTGTTGTTCCGACAGTAGTTATCGGTGAGTCAGTTAAACTTTCGCTTAACATACTAAATTCGATAATAATATTGAGATGTTTAAGGAGACGTGACATCTCAGGCATCTGACCAGCAGATAACTGTTGGCCAATAATATCAAGTAGGGCGGTAATATGATCACGAATAGTGAGTAGTACTGATATTTGATGACCATTAGCGGGTTGTTTTAACTCATCAAGCAAGCGCGAACGCCCACCGGTATAGCCGTTTATTTCTGTGATGGTTCCGTTGAGCAGTGAATAGACATCACGGAAGGATAACTCCTGTAACACACTTTTCAGCAAAATAGCACGCTCTACTTTCAGGGTCAGCGGCGAGCCGTCTTCGATATCGGCCAGTGCGTTGAGGCGAAATAGCGGGTCGTATTCCCCGTCAAATTCCAGCCTT
>NZ_NIBU01000115.1 GCF_002632485.1 Xenorhabdus innexi
CGATCCTTTTTTCTGTGATTTTGCGTTTTGGGAACAAAAATTTCGCAAATTTAGGATCGAGTTTCTTTGATACTCCTACCATTTTGAAAAGGCATTTAGAATGTTTTGAATTCCAAATAACACTTTATTTAAAAAAGAAAAAGCTAATGATAGCCTTTGAGCTCTAAGATTTGAGTTAATAGTATCAATAGATAATGATAACCAGGTGTTATATCTAAGTATTTCTTTACCAAAAATCTTTATTGTTTTTATTCCTCGTATTGTCTCCATGAAATGAGAACTTTGTTTTGCTGAGTGTGTAATGTTTTCTTTGGTATATTCTCTCAAAGGAATATACCATGCTGCACGAATTAAAACATATATTAACAGTGTTATTATCGATATAAACGTCAATTGAATGCTATATATTGACATAATGGAAAGTGTAATTATAGAAACCAAGCTATTACATATTGAAACAAAAAAAGCAGATGTTAGAGTATTCTGTATACTATCAATGGAGGAGAATCTTGATATTATATCACCTAAATGCCGTTTACAAAAAAAATCTATTGGTAAATTTATTAAGTGAGTGAAAATATTTGATTTCCATTGCAAGTTTAAATTGGTGCTAATATAAGTCGTTAATAAATCCTGAATGATTTCTATCACTTGTTCAAATATTAAAAGAATACAGAATCCAAATGATAATAATAGAATTAAATTTTTGTCCCCAGAAACAACTCCATGATCAATTGTTAATTGCATGTAATATGGACTAATAAGGGCTAGAAACTCTAGGGAAAAAGCTAAAAGTAATATTTTTATAACTGATTTTTTTATTCCGGAAATATTTTTAATAAGCATTGATATGCTTATTTTTTCTTTGCGAACATCCTTTTTGAAATCATTGTTAGGCCAAAACTCAACGGCAATCCCAGTGAAATATTCCGAAAAGTCATTAATGGTTAAATGTCTTATTCCAATACTAGGATCCATAATGGTTACTTTTTTTGGTGATACTTTTTTTAAAACTACAAAATGGTTCATACCCCAATGAATAAGGCATGGTAGTTTTAATTGTTCTATTTCATCAATGTCTAATCTAATGGCTCTATATGATAGATTTAATTCTTTGGCATAACTAGTAATGTCATTAAGATTTGTACCAGTAATAGGTATGGAAAACTTTTTTCTAAGATGTAATAAATCGACCTGATATCCATAAAAAGAAGAAATGGATGCAAGGCAGGCTAAACCACATTCAGATATTTCAGTCTGCAAAATAGTCGGTAAATTATAATGTGACCAAAATTTAATTTTATTATACTTTATCATTTTTAAATACTATCAGTTATTGTAAATATAGATTCGAACATCCATTCGTATAATTTTCTCTTTTCGTGTAAAATGTCTGCATCTAGAGTCATTCCTATTTCTATTGATTTTTTATCTTTATTAACTTCAATGTGCTGATTTTCAATCTGAGCCTTTACTAAATAAACAGGGTCATTTGTATTTTTAAACGATGATAATACTAAACCGATACTTTTCACTTCTTGGATTGCCATAGGAGTTCTACTAATAGAAATAATTTTAGCTTTAAAAGAACCAAATTTTTGATAAGGGTATGCTGAATATTTAATATTAACAATGTCACCATTTTTTATAAATCCTATTGATTCATTAGGAATATATAAATGGGCGATAATTTCTTGATTACGAGGTGTTATACTCAATAATAATGTTGATTGATCTACATGCAACCCTATTTCAAAATTATTAATACTAACAAATCCTGATGAATTTGCTCTTATTATTGTTTCAGTTTGGCTTTCAATAGTCAAAATTTCTTGGTTGACTGAAGTTAATATTCTTTCTATTTCTTGTATTTCTACAAATTGTTTTAATGGAGCATCTTCTATTTCTATTTTTTTTTCATTAATCAAATTGCTAATTTGTATAATTTCTTTTTTAGTTATATTGATTTTTTCTAATTGTTCTAATTCATCCCTTTCTATGGAGAACATATGTTCTTTTGTTATAAGTCTTTTTGTTTCTAGTTCTTTATATCTACTTGTGTTTTTTTTGAGTTCATCTAGTTTTTTTTTCTGTATGGCTAATTGTTCTTTAGTTTGTTCTCTTTGACTTATTAGACTATCAATATTTTCGTTAAGCAATTTTATTTTATTTTCATGAATGTGTTTCATGTTATTAATCTCTTTAAATAATGTGTCTCTTTTTAAAACTGCTTGTTTTTTTAAACTATCTTGTAGTGTACTCTCCTTGAGATGCTGGCCTTTATAAATAGAGCCAAGAATGTCTCCTTTACTAACAAACTGTCCATCTTTAACTTTAAGGTCATTGATAACACCGTTCTCTTTAGCATAAATATTAGACATTCCACTTTTTGGATAAATTTGTCCTTTTACTGATGTTTTTCTAGAATATTCAGTAAAGGTGATAAATAAAATAATAATAATAACAAATAAGCTAGAAAGATATGTCAATACAGTAAAAATAAAGGGGCTGGTCAAAACCACTCGACCAGCCAAAGGTATTGTTTTTTTCTTCAAAGCTTCTTTGCGGAAAAGATCGCTATTATAGTTCATTTACAATTTCTAATATATTTTGATAACCTAAGTTATAGATTAATTCTTTTACCTTATCATGATCTTTATGCTCAAATAGAGATAATAAATTTTCCAGTGAAATATATGGTGTCTCATCTACTTTTTTGAGTAGTTTTATAGACTCTGTATCTAAATTTAATTTAATTCCATTACAAATAACATACCCATTGTCTATGGATAAATTATTGTTTGAGTTTATTCGTAAGCACGCATTATTAGATAATTTTTTGTCTTTACTGTTACAAAACAAATCTAGGTTCAATTTAGACGGTGTTCTTTGTTCAGAGCAAAAAGATTGTAGAAATTCATTATATGTATTTTCAGAGCATAAATAATCGGAGATAAATTTTGATAAAATATTAACGTCTTTTTTAGCTTTTTCCCATGATCTAGGGAGTGATCCTCTACCGATCTCAAAGTCATTAATTTTGTTGGACAACCAAAGTAAATAATCGGGAACATAAGGTGGAAAAATTCCAACAGATAGGTGTATGGTTTCTTCACCAACTGGTAATGGATTATGCCACCAACCTCTTGGAAGATAAAGAACATCACCTTCTTCTAATATAAAATCATCATATGGCTCTGAAGGGCATGGATATATGTGCTCTATATCTTTTGATTGATGTAAATACGTAGGGTTTTTAAATGACGGTTCATAAATAACCCACCTTTTTTTACCTGTTAATTGTATTACAAAAATATCTCTGCTATCCCAATGAGGTTTAAAAGAACTCTTTTCTCCATATGCTAGATACAGACTTGAAAAAGCGTGGCTATCTGTAAAAGAAGAGCAATATTTTGCTAGGTAATCAATTTTAGGTTCATTAATAATTCCATTTGCAACTAGTGTTGCACCTGCATTCAAATAATCATATAGTCTAGAATTAATATATCTATATCTGGTTTTTCCCAAGTCATCGTAATATTCAAGATATTCATCCTTGTCTAAAATACCATTATACATTAACTTAAGACCTTCAAATGATGCTAAATCTGAACGATTGTATATATTCTCTATTTCGTTGCGACTTATAAATGTACTATCATATGACTTTTTAAACACATGGGGTTTTTTTTCAAAAAAGTCTTTAAGAAATATTTCTTTTTCAATGGAAAATTTAATTGGCATTACATATCTCACTGTCTTGATATAAATTAATTTGATGCTAATGCATTAAATATGGACTGTGCCTTATAACCAAAGCGGTATTATCTCTATAGATAATTTCTAAGGTTATAGAGCACAGAACCATCAAATGCTAAATTATCTATTAGAATAAATATTAGTTATTAGCAATAGTCACAACCGCTAGTATCTCCACAATAATGACTTCCATCTTTTGGTGCTGGAGGCTTTTTAAATAAATTTCTAACCGTTTGATTGTCTGATAGTCGACGACCTGCTTCAGCTCCCGCTGCGCGTCCAACTTGTTTTCCTGCCTCCCTACCTGCAACTCCTCCTATTACTGCTCCAACCGCAGTACTAGGTCCAGGAGCAATAGCACTTCCAACCGCAGCACCAGCTGCAATTCCGGCACGAAAGCCAGCCGCTCCTCCAATTTGCTGGCCAGCTACTCCTCCAGCTAATGCTCCTCCCGCGTTAACTGCAAAATCTCCAGCCCCAGAAACTAAATCAAACTCTTTAATTGTTAATTCACGCATAATAAATGCCCTTCTATTTATCTTGATTAATGATTTTTACAATTAAATATACAGTTGTACTCATGAAGATTAATAAAAATAATTTTAGTGAAAAGTCATATTTAATCATCCCAGAAAAAAAATAAAATAAAAATAAAATAAACAGTCCTATAAAAAATAAAATGGATAAAGAAAATACTCTACCTGAAAGAGAAGTATCTTCTTTTATTGATGTTTTTTTTATCAATGAATTAAATGTATTGACAACCTTCATGTTCACATTGATAAAACAAACTAATAGTATTGTCGAAAAAATGTAATCAATATATTCAAGGATTGGATTTTCCAATTTAAATATAGCTACAAAAAAAATGTATGTAGTAAATAAATTGAATGTGGTGATTTCCTTTGAAAATAGATTTATTTTATCTAATGCTCTACGATAAATTGATTTTATATTCAAATTCCTTATAACTAAAATAGTTGTATTTTTAAACTTTATGGGTAACTTTAGGGTTTATCTAACAACCATAAAATAATATCTTGATAATTATTTTTGGTCAATAATATTTATTATATTTACTAATATATGAGTAAGTTACAAAAAAAAACACCCTTATACCTCTTTTGTGGTGGTTTCATTCCATGAATCATCGAATAACCACCTTGGATTGTTTTTATGGCATTACATAAAATAAAATTTAGCTCAGGTGTTATATACTAATTTGGTGAGGGTGTATGTCGTCGTGTATATGATTTTTCATAATAGTGAGTTTTTTTAAAAAAATAATAGAAATAACCTTATCCTACGCATCAGGTGAGACAAGGTTATTCCTGTTATGTTCAAAGCTTGGATTCTATTTATTATTGAGATAATGTGATGACTCTCATTGTTTCACATAAGAATATTTAATGTTTTTTTGTATGGATTAATAATAAAATGGAAGATTATTTAGGGTGGCAATGCTTTGTGTTTTTATATAATCACGTTATATAATAATTATAAATATTATTATGTGTCGTAAGTTATTTTCTTTAAATTATAAAACTTGCATTCACATAATAAGTGCAACACCGTTATGAACGAAGTAAACGAGTCGGTATGCCTTTAAATAACTCATTCGGTGTTTGATAACCTCGCGTTTTTCGAGGACGTTTATTTAATCGATTTGCCACGAGATTTATCTCCAACTCTGAG
>NZ_NIBU01000116.1 GCF_002632485.1 Xenorhabdus innexi
TGTTATCCGAAGCCACGGTGCGTATCTGGCTGCGTTACCGTGATGATATCACCACAACAAACCGCATTGTCTATCAAGGTGCCAGCACCCACGGCAAGACCTTTGGCATCGTTGCCGTTATTCCTGATCCGAAACACTCCCGTCTGGAACTGCTTTGCAAAGGGGGCGTGAAATATGCCTAATATTCCCCCTGAGTGAAATCAAACAACACTGCCGGATTGATGAAAGCGATGCCCTTGATGATGCTTTATTAATGGCTTACGCCGAAGCCGCACTGGAAGTGTGCCAGCAACATATCGGAAAGCGGTTTGATAATGGTCTGGCCTTCACGTCAGCAATTAAAGTAGGTTGCCTGCTTTATATCGGTTTGCTGTATGAAAATCGGGAAATGGCAACCGATGTTGAGCTTAAAGAAGTCCCGTTCACCATTAAATCACTGTGGTCAGTCTATCGTGATGTGGGAGTCTACTGATGCCATGGCAACCGTTGAAACGCTGTAGCTACCCACATTGCCGCGAGCGGGTGAAATCAGGCCGATGCAAGCAGCACCAGCGGGAAACCAAACGCCAGCAAGACAAGCAGCGTGGCACCCGAACCCAGCGAGGTTACAGTAATCGATGGGGACGCTATCGGCTGTACTACTTGAAAGCTAATCCGTTATGCGTTCATTGCTTGCCGCAGGGTATTTACACGCCTGCAAGCATTGTGGATCACATTATCCCAATACAGGGTGATACTGATGTGTTGTTCTGGCCTGCATCGAACCATCAGGCGTTATGTCAGACCTGCCATAACCGGAAAACCGTACAGATCGATCCCATCACCAAAGCGAAGCGTAAGCAGGGCACTTATCGGGAACAGGAAACCGAAGCGGCAAAATATCGTGACTGGTTATCAAGTGAATAATAACGAAACGAAATAACGGGGTGGGGGTATCAAAAATGATAAATGTCCCTTCCAGCGGAACCGCCCCCTCCTCAAATTTTTACACACGGCATTTTTTTTGAAAATAAAACGACAAGGAAAAAAATCATGGCAAGAGCGCCAAAACCGCCAACTTACCTTAATGATATCGCCGCCAGCCAATGGAAGGCCAAAGGTAAAATTTTAAGTGAGCGGGAAGACCTGAACGCCGCTGACTGGAACAATTTAGAACTCTATTGCGTGAACTATGCCATTTACCGAAAAGCGGTGGCAGACCTTGATATCAGGGGCTTTAGCATTGTTAATAGTCAGGGCAGTGAAAGCCGCAATCCGTCACTAAGTGCCAAAGCAGACGCTGAAAAAATCATGATAAAAATGTCGTCCTTGCTGGGTTTTGACCCCGTATCACGGCGTAAAAATCCGGTGGAAACCGAGGAAGAAGACGAGCTGGATCGTCTATGAACACATGGGAACAGTACGCTTTTGATATCGAAAACGGTAAAATTCCGGCCTGTAAACGGGTAAAAAAGGCTGTTAAACGCTACTATAACGACCTGAATAACCCACTTTATGCGTTTGATTCTGAGGTGGTGGCGCGTTTTATTGCCTTTTCCCGTGTCTGTCCCCATGTCAAAGGCCACCTGCGCGGTAAACCCATCATGCTTGAGCCATGGCAACAGTTCGCCTTTGCAAATTTGTTCGGTTTTAAGGTAAAGGCCACCGGACGCCGAAAATACCGCAGTGCTTATATTCAGGTGCCGCGCAAAAATGCCAAATCCACCGTTGCCGCGATACTGGCAAACTGGTTCTTGGTAATGGAGCACGGGCAGCAGGATATTTACACCGCCGCCGTAAGTCGTGATCAGGCGCGTATTGTATTTGATGATGCCCGCCAGATGAGCTTATTATCAAAGCCGCTGAAAAAGCGGGTGACTATCCAGCAGCACAAAGTTACTTATCCAAAGACTAACAGTCTGTTAAAGCCGCTGGCAGCCAAAGCCGCCACCATTGAAGGGACTAACCCCAGTCTGGCGATTGTCGATGAATATCATTTACACCCTGATAATGCTGTGTATTCAGCCCTTGAGTTGGGAATGGGGGCACGTCCCGAAGGTATTCTGTTTGCCATCACCACGGCAGGCAGTAACGTTATTTCAGCCTGTAAGCAGCACTATGATTATTGTTGTCAGATACTGGATGGTGAAGAGCAAAACGAATCCCTGTTCGCCCTGATTTACGAATTGGACGACGAGCACGAAATTGATGATAAAACCCTTTGGATAAAAGCTAATCCCAATTTAGATATATCGGTAGACAGTGCCGCCTTGTATGACACCATCCAGAAAGCGCGAGGTATACCCTCCCAATGGACGGAGATGCTAACCAAGCGTTTTAATATCTGGTGTCAGGGCGAAACCCCGTGGATGGGCGAAGGCGCATGGAAAGCCTGCCAAACAAATTACGATGAAAACGACCTCAAAGGGCTGGAGTGCTACGCCGGGCTGGATTTATCTTCAACAGGCGATATCACCAGCATCTGTTACACGTTCCCCGTGGATAATGAACTGTTATTACTGACCCGCCATTACCTGCCCGAAGAACAACTACAAAATCCTGCCAACAAGAATCGGGCGGTTTATCGCCAATGGGTACAAGCAGGCTGGATACGTACCACCGCAGGCGATTGCATTGATTATGACCGTATCCGTGATGATATTCTCAACGACAGCCAGAACTTTGATATCAAGCTGGTGGGTTTTGATACATGGAACGCCACGCACTTAAGAACACAATTACAAGGTGCAGGGCTGGACGTTGAGCCGTTCCCGCAAACCTATATGCGTTTTAGTCCGGTGGCGAAATCGGCAGAGGTATTTGTTAATCGCAAAGTCATTCGTCACAACAGCGATCCAGTACTCGCGTGGGCAATGTCCAATGTGATGATGGAAACCGACGCGAACGCCAATATCAAACCGAACAAAAAAAAATCGGCGAACAAAATCGACCCTGCGATTGCGTTCCTGATGAGCTTTGGCACATGGCAGATAGAACATGAAGAATTTGTATTTAGTCTAAGTGAAAAACAACAAGAGCGCCTTAACGTGTTTAATGGAATATAACGAAAAAAGTTAAGTGGTTTTACTGATTCGCTTATTGAACCAAATAAAACAATTCGTTAAAGTACTCCTGCCATCGGCAAAATCCGATGGTCAGGGATTTGCAACCCTGCGAAAATACCCCACTGGTAGGAAATTTCTACCAGTGTGTTTGCTATCGCCCTTTCAATGGCGGTTTAGACAGGGGAGGCTTCGGCCTCACCGGTTGGGTATTTTCCGGTATTGCAAACCCTGTCTGAATCGCCACCATCAATTTTTTCAATTAATGGAAGGGGTAGCAGGAATGAATAACGTTAGAAATGACTGGCATCAAGCCGATATTATTGCTGCATTACGTAAGCGCGGTACAACCTTAGCGGCTGTCTCCCGTGAAGCAGGACTCAGTTCATCTACACTGGCAAATACTCTCAGCAGACCGTGGCCGAAAGGCGAATGGATAATTGCTAACTACCTCGAAATACATCCCTCTGAAATCTGGCCTAGCCGTTATTTTGATTCTCATTCCGGAGAATTATTAGAAAGGAAAGTTCGCGATAAATCATCAGAATAATTATTCTAATATCGGAAAACATTAGGGAAATAGTCACCTCGTCTAATTACTCGCTGTATTATTGGCTTTGATGAGGTGGCGCTATCGGTGATGTTGTTGCGGAAAGGTCAGGTGATAACCGTAACGGGAAAGGCTTCTTACTAGCAGGGTTATCAGTTGGCTGTTACCGCAATTGCTTAATAGGTTCCGACGAAATTCAGCGCAACCTTTTCACAGGGTTGGTACGTTTAGCGTACTGCCCCCCTCTTTTCTTCCGCCCTGTCCTCATCTTGTGCCTTGTTTATAAACTCGTTCAGTGAACCATGTATAAACATTTGTATAAACAATCTCATATCTCATAAAAAACAACCAACCTAACTATCTGTATTAGTTAATATAATATCCTTAATAGTAAGATCATACGGTGTAATCTGGTATACATAATAGTTAAGCCAATTTGAAAACAGTAAATGTCCGTGACTACGCCATGTTGCTACTGGTTTATTCTCTGGATCATTATCCGGGAAGTAGTTGACTGGTAATGCAGGCTCTAAACCTGCGGTTCGATCACGCAGGTATTCGGCAGCTAGCGTACCGACATCATATTCTGGATGCCCTGTCACGAATACCAGCCTTTTATCTTTACTGGCAAGTAAATAGGTACCTGCTTCTTCTGAACTAGCCAAAATATCCAGATCCGTATATTCACGAATAACTGACTCAGGAAAATCGGCAAAACGCGAATGTGGTGCCCAGAATGATTCATCAAACCCTCTGGTCAATAATGCTAATGGCTCCAGAATAGTATGGGAGTAGACACCTGATAATTTAGTTTTTCGTGTATATTTAGGTAGGTTATAAAGAATATTTAATGCGGCCTGAACAGCCCAACAGACAAAAAGTGTCGAAGTAACATGCTCTTTGGCCCAATTGATAACTGTTTCAATTTCCTCCCAATACGTAACATCTTCAAACTTTACTAATCCTAAAGGAGCTCCGGTTACGATTAAGCCATCAAAATTCTGATCTTTTATTGATTCAAAATCACAGTAAAAATTATCCAAATGCTCTGCTGGTGTATTTCTACATCGACGACTGTCAATACGCAGTAACTGAATATCAATCTGTAACGGTGAATTAGATAGTAGCCTGATAAACTGATTTTCCGTTTCGATTTTCTTTGGCATTAGATTTAATAACAATACCTTCAAGGGACGGATGTCCTGTACACTTGCCCTTGTCGATGTCATTACAAAGATATTCTCATTGCGAAGGAAAGTAACTGCTGGTAGTTCATCAGGTACACGAATCGGCATTGTTTGCACCTCCATCATTCCATATAATTTAGCCTTCTAGACAGCCAAAATTTAACCTCAAAATAGGAATGATGTCGAGTTTTTACACGCAAATTGAAATTATTTCATTTTGTTATATGAAAAATAGTGATCAGAATAAGGAAGAAAAAATTAAGGTGATATAGCCACAACCCTATACCAGATGCTTAATATACGACTAATATCAACCTGGCATAAAAGGCAGCGTTCATCACTTGATGGGTCAAAAGGTTTTCTATCAGAGTGGTAGCACGGAGGATGATGCTAAATTTCATAAGTCACGAATCCATACTCCTGATAAAACACCAAACGCAAAAAAGCCATCCGGTTAGGGATGGCTTCTCTGGCTAATTGATGTCTGGCAGTGTCCTACTCTCACATGGGGAGACCCCACACTACCATCGGCGCTACGGCGTTTCACTGCTGAGTTCGGCATGGGGTCAGGTGGGACCA
>NZ_NIBU01000117.1 GCF_002632485.1 Xenorhabdus innexi
CGGTTTTGCTTAGAATGCGCCTTAGCCATCATTCAACTCCTGTTTAGTTGCTTGTGGTTAGCGGTTGTGACAGGTTGCCGCCTGTCTCATCCGCGTTCAGTGATCTGCTTTGCCTGATACTTCAAAATCATGCCATCCAGCAAAGCCCGAATAATCTTCCTCTCTTCTTCCGGCATATGGCTGACCGCTTCAAACTGAAAAGCCAGCTCATCCGAAGGCCCCCGTTCATTTTCTTCAAAAACCAGTGTATCCAGAGAAACCCGCAGCACTTTAGCCAGCTTTATCAGGGCTTCTAAGGTTGGTTGCGCCGTCCCCGCCTCATAGCGGCGGATCTGGTTAACATGCAGGCTGGCACTGTCTGCCAGTCCCTGCTGGGTCAGGCCGTGTTCCTTACGTATCTGTATTAAGCGTGTTGGGAAGTTCATAGGCAAAAACCATAATGTGACCGATGCCATTTACTTTAACCTCCCCATCTAAAACTGTTTGACATAACTACAGCATAAGGTATTAAAATAATACATCAAAAGGGTATTGACGAATTTTTGGGAGAAAGGAGACATGGCTCGCATTCCTGAAGCTGAGTTGCAGCACCTGAAAGCCGCAGTTCCTCTGATTGCCATTATCGAGCAGCAAGGTCGGCAGGTGGTTAAGCGTGGCAAAGACCGGCTGGTACTGTGCCCGTTCCATCAGGAGAAAACCCCCTCGATGGTGATCACGCCGTCCAAAAATCTCTATCACTGCTTTGGCTGTGATGCCGGCGGCTCGGTACTGGATTGGGTGATGAAGACGGAGAATTTAAGCCTGCGTCATGCCTGCGAACGGCTGCGGGCAATGCTCGGCAGTAATCCGGCCGTGGAGCCGCTGGTTGATTCATCGGAACTGATGCGGGAGGCGATCGGGCAACCGGCGTTGCTGCATCGGGTGGTTGAGTTCTATCACCAGACCTTACTGAATGCCCCGGAAGCGCAGGATTATCTGACCAAACGGCGGTTGAACCATCCTGAACTGGTCGCGCAGTTTAAGCTGGGTTTTGCCAACCGCACGCTGGGCTATCGGTTGCCGGCCAAACAACTGAAAGCCGGGGCGGAGATCCGTGCCCAACTTCAGGCGGTCGGGGTGCTGCGGGAGAGTGGTCATGAACATTTTAGCGGCTCGCTGGTCATTCCGGTGATCGGTCTGGAGAGTCAGGTACAGGAACTGTATGGCCGCAAAATCATTGACCGCCTGCGGGCAGGCACACCCAAGCATCTCTATCTGCCGGGCGTACATGGCGGGGTCTGGAATGAAGCGGCACTGAGGGTGTCAAAAAGCCTGATCCTGTGTGAATCGCTGATCGATGCGCTGTCGTTCTGGGTCGCCGGACACCGGCATGTGACGGCGGCTTATGGGGTGAACGGCGTCACTGCGGATCACTGGCAGGCGTTTGCCCAGTACGGCATTAAGCAGGTGCTGATCGCCTTCGACAATGACAGCGCGGGCAATGAAGCCGCGGTAAAACTGGCGGCGGCACTGGCTGAGAAAGGCATCACCCCGCTGCGGGTCGTGTTCCCGCCTGAAATGGATGCCAACGCTTATCTGTGTCAGGTGGCGGAGCCGGCAGCCGCTTTCGGCCTGTTGCTGGACAGTGCGGTGCCGATGTTAACCGCAGAGACACTGTGCACGGAGCCAGCTGCTATCGAGCCATCCTCTGCTTTAGTTGCCACACCGAATCCCACGCCCGGCCTAATCTGGGAAGCCGGCGCAGACGGCGAGCTTCGGGTGTCGCTGGGCAGCCTGCGCTGGTGTCTGCGGGGACTGTCGGGCGTGAAAGCCGGCGCCGCCATGATGAAACTCAATGCACAGGTCATTGATAGTCAAAGTGGCGTGATGTTTCTGGACGGGGTTGACCTGATGAGCGCCCGCAGCCGTCAGGGCTATGCGCGGCTGGCTGCCGTGGAGCTGAGGCTGGCAGAAAGCGACATCCGCCGGGCGCTGGGGCAGGTGTTACAGGCGGTTGAGCAGTGGCAGCAGCAGGGGGAAAACCCGACCGCCGCCGCGCCTGAACTGAATGAGGCGGAACGGTCGGCCGCACTGGCCTTGCTGCAAGACCCGGATTTAATCACGCGTATCACGGCTGACTTGGCCGCCTGTGGTGTGGTTGGTGAATCCACCAATTTACTGGCCGGGTATCTGGCGGCGGTGAGCCGTAAACTGCCCAAACCCTTAGCCGTCTTAATCCAGAGCAGCAGCGCCGCCGGAAAATCCTCCCTGATGGACGCGGTGTTGAACCTGATACCGGAAGAAGAACGCATTCAGTACAGCGCCATGACCGGGCAAAGCCTGTTTTATCTGGGGGAAACCAATCTCCAGCATAAGATTTTGGCGATAGCGGAAGAAGAGGGCGCGCGGCAGGCGGCCTATGCCCTCAAGCTGTTGCAGTCGGATGGTGAGCTGACGATGGCGAGCACCGGCAAGGATGAAACGACCGGCACCCTCGTGACCAAAAGCTACACGGTCAAAGGCCCGGTGATGCTGATGCTGACCACCACGGCGATCGATGTCGATGAAGAGTTATTGAATCGCTGTCTGGTGCTGACGGTGAATGAATCCCGTGAACAGACGGAAGCCATCCATGCCATGCAGCGCCAGAAACAAACCCTTGAAGGGCTGTTGGCTGAGAACGAACGGGACTACCTTACTGCATTGCACCAGAACGCCCAGCGGCTGCTGAAACCCCTGAATGTTGTCAATCCCTATGCGCACCAACTGACCTTTATGTCAGACAAAACCCGTACCCGCCGTGACCACATGAAATACCTGACCTTAATCCAGAGTATTGCCCTGCTGCACCAGTACCAGCGAGAGGTGAAGGTGGCTGAGCATCGCGGCAAGGTGTTGGAATACATTGAAGTGACCCAGGACGATATCCAACTGGCGAACCGGCTGGCGCATGAAATCTTAGGCCGGACGCTGGACGAGATGCCGCCGCAGACGCGCAAGCTACTGTTACTGATACAGCAAATGGCGCAGGACATGGCGGAGAGTGGGCAGAAAACATTACGTGAAGTGCGCTTTACCCGGCGGGATATCCGGGCTTACACCCACTGGAGTGACAGCCAGCTTAAGCTGCATTGCCAGCGTCTGAGTGAGATGGAATACCTGCTTATCCACGGTGGCAGTCGCGGGCACCTGCTGCACTACGAACTGCTCTGGGATGGTGAGGGTAACAGCGCACACTTAAACGGCCTGATCACCCCGGTATGATACGCGCAAGTCTGGCTTATCTTCCCGCAAGTCTGGGTCAAGTCTGCCCCAAGTCGGGGCTAAGTCTGGGTCAGCAAACTCACCTCAACGCCACGACCAGCAAGGGTTAAGCACTCCAAAGTCTGGCTAAACGAAAAATCACTGTTCCGGCACGATAAGACAGAAAATCATACCGTACTGCCTTTCTGTTACCGACTACACACAAGGAGCTGCCTGATGAAAAACGCCCCCTGACTTTACGCCAGCAACTGGATAACTGGCTGGACACCCTGACCGCCCAGGGTAAAAGCCGACAAACCTGTCTGTCCTATCGGGCTTACCTCTCCCCGTTCGTGGACTGGTGCGAACAACGGGCGGTCTGTTCGGCACCGCAGGTCTCACTGTCGTTACTGGAGGGCTGGCAGCGTTATCTGCGGGCTTACCGCAAGGCCGACGGTCAGCCTTACAGCCACAACGGTCAGCGGGCACGGCTCAATATGTTGCGGGTGTGGTTCCGTTGGCTACTGCAACGCCACCAGATTTTATACAATCCCGCCGACCTGCTGGTCTTGCCGAAAAAAGAAAAACGGCTGCCCGCCCAGATACTGAATGTCGCCGAAACCGGGCAGGTGCTCGACAGTCAGGACTGTGGCACCCTACGCGGCTTTCGCAACCGGGTGATGCTGGAAGTGCTCTGGAGCAGTGGCCTTCGCCGGATGGAACTGGCAAACCTGCGCACCGGGGACATTGATAGCGGGCGCGGGGTGCTGTATGTGCGGCAGGGCAAGGGGCAGAAAGACCGGGTGGTGCCTGTCGGTACACAAGCGCTGGGCTGGCTAAAGCGCTATCTGGCGACCGTGCGTCCCCGACTGGCTGCCCGTCATGACAGTGGCTACCTGTTTATCTCCGACCGGGGACGCGGGCTGTCGCGTGACTACCTGAGCCAGTTGGTCGGGCATATCATCCGTGAACAGGCTCAACTGAATAAACCCGGTGCCTGTCACCTGTTCCGCCATTCAATGGCCACACAGATGCTGGATAACGGGGCTGATACCCGGCACATTCAGGCGATACTGGGGCATGAACGGCTGGAAACCACGCAAATTTATACCCGGGTGGCTATCGACCACTTAAAGAAAGTGCACCAGCAAACCCATCCGGCCGAGCGGGCAGGTCATGGCAAACCGGACGCCGACATCGAGCTGTCTGAGAGCCGCTCAGGGCACAGTGTGGCGGCAAACACGGCACCCGACAATCTCCCTCGACGTAGCGGAAAACCTGATAATCCCCGTTGAGTTCGCTGGATTCGGTGCGGGGGCAGACCGTGGCCGGACTGCCCGTTGGCCTCGGTGCGGCGGGGGTACGTGGGCAATGGGCGGCCTGAGTCAGGGTGTCCCCGTTAAGTCTGCACTGGCCGCCCAAAGCCCACTCAACATAATGTCAGGGAATTATGCGAAATTCGCCGTTCAGCCCCTCAATCTACTTGAACCGCGTACAGCGGCTCACATCGCATAATACACATTATGTCTTGCGCCCCCGCTTATCAGCCTCGCAGGGTGTGGCGCACAAGGCTGCGCCTTCTGCTGTCAGCTTCTGAGCCAGTCCTCGGCAATCCGTGTTCTTCTTTAGCTGCTTTGCCACGTCCGGCCAACAACCCTGTAGGCAGGTCGGCCTTTGGCCTCCGGTTTTACCTCCCCCGCCCCGACCCCGCTGCACTGGCTGCGCGCGGCTCGCAGTCGCAGGCTCCTTGCTCGTTGCCGTGCTCGCCATCTCCGCCCCGTGCAGCCCCCTGAGGGGGCTTCCCTTGAACCTGACCGTGTGGTCATGCAAGTCCGTACTCGGCTGTCACGCTGGTGATCCAGAGCGTCGCAGGGGCGCCGCTTGCAGGCTCTCTGCCGCCCGCACCCGCAGAACGGCCGCCCGCCGT
>NZ_NIBU01000118.1 GCF_002632485.1 Xenorhabdus innexi
TGACTGATAACGGGACTTTCGTTATCAACGGTACTGAGCGCGTAATCGTATCTCAGTTGCATCGTAGCCCAGGCGTTTTCTTTGACAGCGATAAGTTCACTGTGATATAAAGTATAAATTAATTGGCGTCCTTGCTTAATAATAAGTTAGGTGTTTTTGATATATGTGGTAGAGGTTATTATTTTATTCATTACAACTAATGTAATAAATAATCCTGCCGCAAGCTGCGAGGTATTAATACGAAATCATCTGCTTCACATCGTTCAGATGAATTTTATACGTCGCAAGCGATGAGGAATTAAATCCCGAGAATTAAATGCTAACCAGATATTTTACTTGTTAAATCTATTAACTCTCTGCTGTTGAAGTGGGGAGTTATTATTACGGGTTGTGTAAATTTTCTGATAAATAATTTTGCAACGGCTTGTATGAATATATAATATATTCATACAAGCCGTTACATGATTAGGTATTGGTTAGTTATAGATTCGGGAAATAAATTCTTTTATTTCAGTACATAATACGGATTGGTATTGTAGCCTGTCAAATCCAATAGGATCTTGAGATGGTGTAAAATCAATATGACTCATATACGGTGGAAATGGACTCTGAAAAGAGTGATGCCCAGCATTCTCAACCATTTTATGTTGAACATTACTGAGATTCTCAAGAATTGATGTACATAATATATCAGATAAATGATCTTTCTCCGCAGTTAATAATAATATCGGAATACTGAAGCTATTTAAGGAATCCTCGCCATTAAACCAGCCACATGCAGGAGCCATTAATATAAGTGAGCAAATACGGCTATCATATGTAACAGAGATTTTCTCAACAGATTGATTATGTGCTTGATCCGGAGTTGCAACAGGTACACCACCACTAACAGCAAGGCCAGTATAACCTCCCATTGAATGACCAATAAATTTTATTTTGTCTTTTAATAAATGGTACTTATTGATTATTTAATTCATCCTTAAAAACAGCTAAACTAATCAAATCAGACCATGAAAAGTATAGTAATGTCATTCACATTTAAAATCTCATATGTGAGAAATAATGATCAACGGGATGATTTCTAAAAGGTATCATATGAATTCCTCAGTAGAAAATTTGATTAAGCCCCTGATAAAATTTTGGGAAATCAGTAATGAACCGTGGGGAGCGAAAGACCATACCTCAAAATTTATATATGCAAATAAAAAATATCATGAACTACTCGCCCTCCCTAAAGGATATGATGTAGCAGGGCATTTTGATGGTGAACTTCCGGCATCCACTGCAAATTTTCAGCAGGAATTTCAGCAGCATGACAGGAAAGTGGAAAAACTATTAGACCGAGTCACTTCTATTGAAATCCATCCGTTTCAAAATCTCCCCTATCTCCAGCCTTGGTACTTCGATAAATATCCATTAGTTGATGAAAATGGAATATGTCGAGGGACGATTTTTCATGGAAGGCCGGTAGATACTATGACACTGGAAAAGCTAAACAAACTAAACATGCCAGCATCATTAGTTTTTACTCCTCCATCAGCATTTTTCAGTAAAAGAGAATGGGAGGTGATTTTTTATATTTTACAAGGACTCTCCTCTAATGAGATAGCTGAAAGGTTGTTACTTTCTGCCAGAACGATTACTAACCATATTCAAAATGTGTATAGAAAAACAGGAATAAAATGTAAAAAAGACTTAGTTGCGTATTGTTATGAAAATAACATAGCAAACTATATCCCTGAAAGTTTTTTCAGGGAATCGCAGTCCATCACTTTTACAAAATAATTATTTGCATATGTCTGAAAAACAGACTCTATCATGGGACAGGTGGGACTCAGGACATAAAAATATTAATTCTACATTTTTATGGGCGACAAGCTGATGCGCGGTATTTGGATAAATACAAAAGATACATCCTTGAGTAAACTTCTTTTTTTGGACATGATGAACATCATTATTTACTACCTCACCTGTCCATATTTCCCCTTCACCAGAAAGTATTATGTACCATTCATCACCGTTGCTGTGGTTATGGCATCCGACTTTTTTGCCTGCATTGATAGAGGTAGCATAAGCATTCAGCCCTTCTTTTTTTATCATCTGTCTGACAGAAATACCAACAGCGTCATCTTTGATAGCATCCTCTGTAGAAAAACTAGCAAACTCGATCACAACTACATCCTTATATTTTAAATGAGTGATTTTTACTCTTATTCGATTGATTATTAAAATTTAACATTTATTAGTGTATAAAAAAATAAATTTTTACAATTATCAGAATAATATCTCATTAATATTAACGAGTTTCTAATTTTACCTATATTGGGGAATAGATTTTTTAAAAATAAGCATCAATGCATAACAGTATTATCGGGTGTTGGATGAAAATGTTATTTTATATTTCATAAACCGCTCTTCAACATTATTGTATATTACTGTTGCAACAAATATAACGATGAAATATATACTCAATGCTAAGATATTGTTGAAAAATAGACTTCCGGTAGTTAAATTCCGTCTTCCTTCAATGAATGGAGTTAACTCAATTCCTGTCTTTTTTTGAATGACAAACATTGTTGTTGTGATAATTAATATTATTGCAGCATGAACCATATAAATAGAATAGGATATTTTACCTAAATATTGCATGTGTTTATTCAGGAAGATCGAGGATATTATACCTTTTTGGTATGCCAGAATGAAGACTGTCATACAGTAAATAATAGTGCAAATTATTTGTTTTGCTTCATATTGAGAGTTAACAAAGAAAATGAGAAGAGCTATGCATATAATTTCTAAAGTAGTTGCTGTAATAACACTGATTTTTATATCAGAGAAAACTCTGAAAATACTATAGGTAAAAGCACCCGCAAAGAAACTTGATACTCCTCGGGTAACAGCCTGCTGTAATATATTATGCTTACCAGTTACAAGCAGCCATAAAGTTATTACTGATATTGACAGCCATACTATAGGAGAAATATTAAATTTCGAAAATATAATAATTGTCAAATAAAGAATAATATATGTGTAGAATTCGACACTAAGGCTCCACGTAGGGTAATTAAATGTCAGACTCAGAAAGTTTGTTGTTGGAGTCCATGATTGGATTAAAAATAAATTAGGTAAAATTTCTGAAAGTGCTGTTCTTCCGGTAAATGGTGGTGTATCAAATTCAATTCCATAATTTTTTTGGATCAGTAATCGACAACATTCTAACAATATAAATATTAGTAGCATTAATATATGGAGAGGGAATATTCTGAAGAATCGTGAGGAGATATATGGTGTAAATTTCACTTCCCGATATGCATAAGTATGTGCCAGCACAAACCCACTGAGCACAAAAAAAAGCTCGACAATAATATAGCAGGTGCGAAAAAAATGAAGTTCAGTAAATGCACCAACAATATGCAAATGACCGGTTACGACAATTAAAGCTCCTATTCCTCTGACGGCATCTAAAGATTCAAATCGTTTCATATACCTATCCATTTCACAATATGTAAGTTTTAACTATGTATAATTACAAATAATTATTGTGTTAAATAAAATTAATATTTTTATTGTCAGTGATATTGCATCCGGAGGTGTTATTTAAATCAATATCCACATAATGCTCACAAATTTTCATTACGGTCAAGTTTCATTTGTGATAATAACTCTAATTTATACTGAAATTAATGTAATTAATCTTTTGATTTAATGGTTATATATGATAATTCGAAGTAATTTTAGCGCGATGTTCTTTGGGGTTATTGCTGACGTTTTTTTAAAATGGGTGGATATCTTAGCGATATTCTGAGCATCGCCTCCTCTGAAATAGTGAATAAAACAGCGCCAATTAGTGAGGTTTGTTGATAATCATTTTGTGATATAAATTATTGATTGCACTAATAGCAATCGTTTTCTTTTTTTGGTCTTCCAGGATAACGATTTATTCTGATTTCCTGTAGGATGAATCGAAAACTTTATCTGTTTGGGAATAAAACATTAATGAATACACTCAATTCTGGCTCTGCAAATAGTCAGGGCTTACTTCAGCGCGTGTTTAAACTGAAAGAACACGGAACGACAGTTCGCACTGAGATGATTGCCGGTCTTACTACTTTTCTGACGATGGTCTATATCGTTTTTGTGAATCCACAAATTCTTTCTGTTGCCGGAATGGATATTAAAGCCGTCTTTGTCACAACCTGCCTGATTGCTGCAATTGGCAGCATTATGATGGGAATAGTGGCTAATTTACCCGTAGCGGTTGCTCCTGCTATGGGGCTGAATGCATTTTTTGCCTTCGTTGTTGTCGGAGCGATGGGCATCTCATGGCAGGTTGCGATGGGAGCTATCTTTTGGGGTGCGGTAGGGTTGTTGATCCTGACTATTTTCCGCATTCGTTACTGGATGATAGCGAATATCCCTGTGGGGCTTCGAGTCGGGATCACCAGTGGTATCGGGCTTTTTATCGCCATGATGGGGCTGAAAAATGCCGGTATTATTGTGCCGAATCCAGATACGATTGTTTCTATCGGAAACTTTGCCGCTCATAACGTTCTGCTGGGTACTCTGGGCTTTTTTATCATTGCTATTTTAGCTGCCCGTCATAGACAGGATCTTAAGAATTAAGCCTTTCAAAACACGCATCCAATGTTTTGTTTTTACATGATTTTCTTTGTGGTGTTTTGAACGCGTTCTGGCATAAATATTCTTGTGCTTTTTCCAGCCAAAAATACGTTTCCGACCACGCCTTTTGGAGCAGGT
>NZ_NIBU01000119.1 GCF_002632485.1 Xenorhabdus innexi
CTCAGAGTTGGAGATAAATCTCGTGGCAAATCGATTAAATAAACGTCCTCGAAAAACGCGAGGTTATCAAACACCGAATGAGTTATTTAAAGGCATACCGACTCGTTTACTTCGTTCATAACGGTGTTGCACTTATTATGTGAATGCAAGATTTAAATGATATTGGTGAAATTATTCATGATTGTGAATTGATAGCTGAAAACGAGCTACCTGTTACGTGCTCAACCTGTTATATCGCTTGGTGTCATGCTCATGGATTCCAGTCTTGCGATTTTAATACTGATATAGAAAAGGCAAAGTTCACTATCACAAACTTAACTAAAATTAGCATATAAAATTTTTAACTTTGGTGTGACAAAATAGATTTAAAGTGAAAATTGTCATTTTATAACTATTTTGTCATTTCCTGATTTTTTGTAATTAATTGATTTATATTGAATTTTATTTAATGGAAATTATAAATATTGGATTATGAATTGTTTGCTGATTTAGATAAAAATTTATTGCAATCTTGTCCTAATTTAATGACTGAGGGCAATTTTAATGAAAAAACAGTGCTCCTTGCTGGCTAGTTTCATCGCAGTAGTTTTAGCATCAACAGCTCAAGCGTCAACTGTCATTTATACCGATCATAAAAATCCGCCAAGTAAGATTGATTCGAAAGAAGATATTCAGGTTGTTTGGCTTGATGCGCCTGATGTGCTTTCAGAGGACTGGTTCCGTTCTATAAACGTTTCTGTAAATCCAGATAACGTTTCTTTGATTACAGAGTTATTACAGTCACCAGAATGGAGGGAAAAAGAACAGAGTATGTTTATGGCGTATCAGGGGATTACTCGTGCTTGGGAATTGGGAATAAAAAAATACCCAGCCATTGTAATAGATGATCGTTACGTTGTGTATGGTAGTACTGATATTACTTATGTTCAAGCCTTGATAGATACGCATCGTAGAAGAGGTAATTAATGAAAATAGATATGTCAGCAAAATTGAAATTATTAGTTGCCTCTATATTGTTAGGCGTAATTAATACCCCACAGGCTATTGCTAGCATTAATAGCGCTACTCTTATCGCCAATTCTGTATCGCCATCATGTATTAGTTGGAGAATAAAAGGGATCTGCTATTGGCTTTTCTGTACACCTTTTGGCTGTACAGTAAAAACATCGGTGCGAGTCGAACATTTTATTCCTGAAGCGGTAGTATCCACATATAACGAATCAGGGGGAAACCCATGGGTAGAAATGTCTATGGTAAGCAGTGCCTCTGGAGGCTTAGAGAATACTATTACAGATGCTTTGTCTGGTTTATCTGCTGGAGGTGGAAATAATGAGCAGAAAAACCCAAAGAGGAAAACTAATTTACATTTTAAATATGCTGATGCTATTGGACACCCAGGCTCTTCTTTAATTGGAAAGAGTATTCCTGGATATTCTTGTAGCGGAACGGCAATACCTCTATTTCCTTATTTTTTAAGTACATTAGATAGTTTTTCGTGGCGTTCAGGGATTCCTGAAACTTTCTATCCTGAAGCTGTTATTCCTGGTAAGAGAGAGATTGGTGCGCAATATGCGGGAAATATGTGGGGAAATATTTATCCGCGTAGCGGTTTTGTTACGCAACAAGACGATTATAAAGCTGCTGCGGTCGTTGCTCAACGTGTCGCTGATATTATAACACGTACAGGCCAACCCCATATTTATTCTCAACTCAAAGGAAATAGAAAGCCTGGTTATTGGCCTCCAGATTCTGTGCAAGAAAATACAGGTACTAAAAATCATAAATGGCAGAGATTAGCTCCTCAACTTAGCAATAGTTGCGCAGTTTTTCCTGATAACACGGGAATAGTCGCACAAGACGGTAATTACGCTTGGGCACTTTGGCAACCGTATAGTTGCTGTAAGCGTCGAGGCCAGAAATTTTTAAGCAGCACTAGTTTTTAAGGAAAAATAAGATGAATAAGAAATTTATTTCGCAAGCTGTATTGGTGGGTATTTTATTTATTTCGTCACCTGTTTTTTCTTGGGAAGATAACAAAATAGGGTACGGTAAAAATACGAGTGGTGCTGTATCCGATAAGTTATTTTATACAATCGGAGGGGGGACTGTTCTATCTCAACCGCCTAGCAGAAGTCATATGCAGAGAGTGGGAATAGGATTTGGATGGTCTAATGATTTGATGTGTGGAAATTTTGATTTAAAAACAACTATTAATAATCAATTAAATGGAGTTACTGCTGGATTCAAAAATTTAATGGGGGAAGTTGTTCAAGGAGCAACAGGAGCTGTAGCAAGCCTTCCTGGGTTAATTCTTCAGAGGGCTAACCCAGGATTATATGAAATGATTACTAATGGAGTGATACAAGCCAATGTTGCTTTTGATAAGGCCCAATTTAATTGCCAGAACTTATCTAAACGGATGATGGATTTTTCTGATAATAGTAAATGGTCGCAAGCGGCTATTATGGAGGAATCTAAAGCATTGGTGAATAGTGGTGGTGGTGATGCTGTTCGGACAAACAATCAACTTAATAGTGCTAAGGGAGAGGCTGGAGTACCTTGGATTGGAGGCCAAAAGCGAGGTGGTAAAGGACAGAAAGCTATTCAACCTGCGCGAGATCTAGCCAAAGCCGGTTTTAATATGATGAATAACTTACCAGTAAGTAGCAATCAGAGTATTTCTGGTAGCCAATGTACTGGTGGGGCTTGCCAAAGATTTAAAAATAGTGAAGAAGCAGCACAAACAGTTGTCAGAATCTTAGGTGATCAATCAATACGTACTTGTACCGATACAAGTCAATGTGCAGATGGAGCAGCGGAAAATCAACCAGGGAGCAGTGTAGCAGGTACTGGATTTGCACCAGTAATTGAAAAAACAGCTAAAGAAAACCAAGAGCAATTAATTAAACTGGTTAATGGCAATATAACTCCTACAACTGAGAATTTATCTAAGTTAAAAACGGGTAGCCTTGTGGTGACACGGGGAGTTATTCAGTCATTGAGGCGAGATCCTGACAATGGAGCATTAGTGCAGCGTTTGGCGGGTGAGTTAGCAATGTCAGATGCAATTGAATTAGCGCTAACTATGCGCAGAATGTTAATGACAGGACAGTCAGAACCTAATGCCGCTAATTTATCACAAGCAGTTAAAGAGAGTGACCGCCGGATAGATATTCTTGATCGTGAAATTAACGCACTAAAAACCGAAATGGAATTGCGAAGAGAAATATCTAATAACACGGTATTAACTATTATCGAACGTGACCATCAAAGAACCTTAGCTAATCCACAAACTCAATCTCAAGATAGTGTAGATAAGCGAATGAACTCCTTGGGTGTTCCTTATACAGAAGGAAATAAAAAATGAAATTTAAGGGAGTTTTAAAATGGGTGATTATCATTGTTACTTTCATGATGGGATTATTATTGATCGCTCACTTAAGTTTGATAAACCCTGATTTAGCTGAAGGATTTAATCAATTAATGTACCGTTGGCGTTATTATTCTTTCTTATGGCGTATGCTGATTTATACAGCATTAGTTATCGTTTTATATCATTTATGGAAAGTAGGGAAAAAATCTTCAGAATTAAAGATGGTTTTTAAGCGTATTGCTTTTATGGTCGTGTTATTTGTTCTGGTTAGTGAAGTCACAATTTGGCTGCATAATGGAGAGTAACCATGACCACAAATAACTATCTTGAGTATTTTCTGACTCTTCTGGGCTGGATAATTAATAATGGATTGTGGAATATATTCCTTAGTACAGGGCTTTTTGTTGTTCCAGTACTATTCAAAGTAGTTGGAATATGGATAAAAGTACGTGAAGAAGGGGAAGATGAAGGTAATAAAGGTACTTTATCTATTGTTAGGATCGAGAATGCAATTTATGGAGCTTTTGTTGTCATGGTTTTTTGTTGTGTTCCGCTTTTTAATGTCAGCATTAATACAATCCAAATTGATACAAGCAGAAGTAAATATTGTGGGACATGGACCGCAGCAAAACCAGAGGAATCTGGCTACAAAGGGACTATTTCATCTTTAGATGATAAAACGGCAAAAGTACCGATATGGTGGATATTAATCCATAAATTATCTAAAGGGGTTACTCAAGCTTCTATTGCTACTATTCCGTGTCGGCCCGACTTACGACAAGTTCGATTTGAAGTTCAGCATAGTTATATAAAAAATAACTCATTAGTAGCAGCGTTGCAGGATTTTACTAATGATTGTTATTCACTTGCACTATACGATTGGAAAAATACAGACCAAGGTAAAGAGTCAGATGAGAGTGTTTTGAGGGATATTGAATGGCTAGTGGTGTATTCTGCAATTAATGACATCACTTTGTATTCCCACGGTAAAGCCACTTAAAAGGTTTAGCTAATACCCGGTTGTAATATTCGATATATTTTAAAATGCATGTCCGTAATATCGCTTTGCTGCTGACGGAAAGCCGCCTGAGCAAATGTCGGGAGACCAGACTGAACCAACATTCAATTTGATTTAACCAGGAAGCGTGTTTGGGGGTATAAACGAATCGGATCCGATGTGTCGGGTCTGATAGAAACTGCATGCGTGTCTCCATGGATTGAAGCGTTCCCCACTGGCCTTTCACTCCCAGTCCCTCATTAAGACCACAGGCTTCGGCAATGAAT